>JAJXYV010000059.1 GCA_021780435.1 Pseudomonadota bacterium | reverse complement strand
CGTCCTCGCCAAGGACCCCAAAGCCCCCCAGGCCCAGCCCTATCTCGCCATGGCCCAGCAAATCAAAGAAACCCTCAACCACGCCCCAGCCAAAAAAGCCCCCAAATTCGCCGTGGAATAAGGCGGATCGCTGGACGGCGTCGGCGCGCCGGCGCCGTCCGGTTTTTTCTTCAAGCGCGCAAACATCACCTCGGCGTCACTTGACCATCGATTTCGCCAAACGCCCCAACCGGATTCCGTGGCCGCCGATCCTTTTCGTCGCGGCGGGCGCGGCGGCCTTTTTCCTGCAGCGCGCGATCCCCACGGGCGGCCTTCTGCCCGATTGGCTGATGGCCTTCGGCGAGGCTTTGATGGCGCTTGGCATAGCCTTCGATTTCTGGGCCATGGGCGTCATGATCCTGGCCGGAGCCAACATCCTGCCCAATCGCGGCGCCGGACAGCTCGTCACGCGCGGGCCCTTCGCGATGACCCGAAATCCGATCTATCTCGGCAATACGCTGCTCCTCACCGGAATCGGCCTTGCCTATAGCGCGCTCTGGTTCCTGCCCTTCGCGCTCCTCGCAGCCGTCCTGGTCGACCGGCTCGCGATCCGGCGCGAGGAAAAGCATCTGGCCCTGCGCTTCGGCGAGGAATGGTCCGCCTATGCCGCGACCACGCCGCGCTGGCTGAAATGGCTGTTCTGATTTTCGAAAGGGGCGTTTCCTTGCGCTATCGCAACCTTCATCGCTTTCGGGCGCTGCCGAGCGACAAAACCCGCTCTATCATGGCCGAACCGACGAATAAAAAATGCGACGGGAGGGATTCATGGACGCGCCGGATACGGATGTCGAAGGCTATCTGACAGACCCCGCCGACTGGAGCGAAGACTGGGCCATCGAAAAAGCCCGCGAAATCGGCATCGAGCTCACGGACGACCATTGGGTCGCGCTGCGTTTCATGCGCGCCTTTCAGGAAGAACATCAGGTCGCGCCCGATGCGCGCTTCGTCATGCGCCATCTCACCGAGACCCTTGGCGCAGGACGCAACCGGCTTTTCGAACTCTTCCCCTATGGCTATGTCGGCCAGGCTTGCAAGATCGCGGGCATGCGCCGCCCGCGCGCCTGGAGCACGGGCTGATCCACATTTTCATTCGGCGGCAACGCTTTGCGGGAAATGAGAACGGGCGCCCCCGCGGCGCCCGTTTCAATTTTCGGCGGCAACAACAGAAATCGCGCTTACGCGACGTGGATCGACGACATTTCGTCGCCATCCGGATCGACCACATGGACCGCGCAGGCGATGCAGGGATCGAAGGAATGGATCGTGCGCTGGATCTCGAGTGGTTGCTTGGGATCGTGGAGCGTGTGGCGATCCTGCAAGGCCGCCTCATAGGCGCCCACCTGGCCCGTCGCGTCGCGCGGACCGGCGTTCCAGGTGCTGGGCACCACAGCCTGGTAATTGTCGATCCTGCCGTCCTTGATCACAATCCAATGGCCGAGCGCGCCGCGTGGCGCCTCCGTGGCGCCGAAGCCGCGCGCCTCGCGCGGCCAGGTCGAGGGATCCCACAATTTCTCATTGTGGACCGCGACGTCGCCGTTGCGGATATTGGCCATGAGCGCGTCGAGCCAGCCATCCATCTGATCGGCTATGATCTTCGATTCCAGCGTGCGCGCGGCGGTGCGGCCAAGCGTCGAGAACATGGCCGTGATCGGCAGGTCGAGCTTCTTCAGCGCCATATTGGCGAGTTCTCGGGTTTGCTCATGCCCCTTGGCGTAGAGCATCAACACGCGCGCGAGAGGCCCGACCTCCACCGCCTTGCCGCGCCAGCGCGGCGACTTCAGCCAGGAATAGGATTTCTCGACGTCGAGTTGGTCGTAGGGCGGCTGCGGACCCGTATAGGCGAAATTCGTTTCGCCGGCATAAGGATGCAGGCCCGCGGTCTTGCCCGAACTGTAATCATACCAGCTGTGGGCGGCGAATTCCTGGATCTGGGCCGGATCGTTCAGATCGACCGGCTCGATATGGGTCAGGTCGCGCCCGACGATCACGCCGGCCGGGATGAGCAGCGAATGGCTGTTGGCGCGGCCATCGGCGGGAAAATCGCCATAGGTCATGAAATTGCCGAGGCCCTCGCCGCGCGCGAACCAATCCTTGTAGAAGCTGGCGATGGCCAGGGTGTCGGGCAGATAGACCTGATCGACGAATTCGCGCATCGACCGGATGATGTTGCGCACCTGGTTGAGCGAAACGATGTTAACCGCCGTCGAGGCGGCGCCGTCGCCGAACTCGCCCGGCCCCGCGCTGATCGGCGAAGGCGCGCCGCCGACGAGGAAATTCGGATGCGGGTTCTTGCCGCCGAAGATCGTATGGATCTGGACGACGTTGCGCTGCCAGCTGAGCGCCTCGAGATAATGCGCCACAGCCATGAGGTTGGCCTCGGGCGGCAGCTTGTAGAGCGGGCTGCCCCAGAAGCCGTTGGCGAAAATGCCGAGTTGGCCGCTGTTGACGAAATTCTTGAGACGAGTCTGCACCTCGGCGAAATAGCCGGGGCTCGATTTGGCGTAGGTGGAAATGCTTTGGGCGAGGTCCGACGTCGCCTTGGGATCGGCCTTCAACGCCGAGACGACATCGACCCAGTCCAGCGCATGAAGGTGATAGAAATGCATGACATGGTCATGCACAAATTGCGCGGCGATCATCAGATTGCGGATGAGTTGCGCATTGGGCGGAATGTCGTAGCCCAGCGCGTTTTCCACGGCGCGCACCGAGGCGATGCCATGGACCAGCGTGCACACTCCGCAGATGCGCTGCGCGAAGGCCCAGGCCTCGCGCGGATCCCTGCCCTTCAGGATCAGTTCGATCCCGCGCACCATGGTGCCGGACGAATAGGCCTGGCGGATGGCGTTGCCCTCGCCCAGCTCGGCTTCGATTCGCAGGTGGCCCTCGATCCGTGTGATCGGGTCCACGACGACGCGGTTGCTCATCGTAATTTTCCTCGGTCCGGGTGTTCCGTCAGAATTCAGTCTTCAAGATTGTCGGCCACCAGCTCCAGCAGGCTCTCGACCTTCTGATCCCATTTGGCGTGTTTCGCCCCGAGCGTCAGGGTTATGCGGCACTGGCCGCAAGCCGTGACGAAATGCTGCGTATTGGCGTCCTCGACCTGCTTCCTTTTGATCTCGAAGGCCTTGAAGCGCAGGGGATCGGCGCGGACGTTGGAAACCACGCCGCCGCCGCCGCCGCAGCACCAGCCCAACTCGCCGTGATCCTCGAACTCCTTGAGTTCCAGCCCGAGCGCCTTGAGCACGTCGCGCGGCGCCTGCTTCACTCCGCCGCGACGCACGAGCTGGCAGGGATCGTGGAAGGACGTCGTCTCGCCGAATTTCTTCAGCTTGACCTTGCCGCCGTTCACGACCTCGGCCAGGAATTCGGTCATGTGGATGACGCGCACCGGGACCTTCTTGCCGTACCAGCGCGAAGCCTCCCAGCGCGCCGCGCCATAGGCGTGGCCGCATTCGGGCAGGATGAGCGTATGCGCGCCGACGGCGACCGCATTGTCGATGATCTTGCGGGTCATCTTCTCCTGCAGGTCGAGGTCGCCGTTGATATAGCCGATGTTCGAGGCCTCGAAGCCCGCCGTGCTGTATGTCCAGCTCGCGCCGATCTTGTTGAGGATCTTGGCAATGTCGGTCAGCGCCTTCGTGTGTTCGGTCAGTTCGGCCGGCGCGACGGTGATGACATAATCGGCCTTGGGCAGGTCGACATTCACCGGCACGCCATTCTCTTCGCCCGTGTCGCGGACAATATCGGCGAAATCGTCGGACGGCGAAGCCGGGCTGCCCCAGGCCTTGGTCGTGCGGTCCATCAGTTCGAGGCGGTCCGGCACAAGGCCCGCCTTGTACATGCCGTGCCGCGCCTCCTTGATCAGCTCGGAAATGTCGATGCCCATCGGGCAGGCGAGCGTGCAGCGCCCGCACAGGCTGCAGGCGTCATAGATCAGCGCCTCCCATTCCTGCAGCATCTCGATCGAGACATTCGACTTGAGGCCGAACAGCCGGTAGATCGGAGCAAAAGGTCCGATGTGCCTGTGATAGGCCTGCTCGAATGGCCGCAGCTTGTTGATCGGGGTATATTTCGGGTCGCCCGTCGTCACATAGAACTGGCAGGCCGTAGCGCACATGCCGCAGCGCAGGCAGGATTCCATGTGGATCGCGGCCGTGCGCGCGAAATCGCGCACGAAGGCTTGCATGGCGGCGTCGCGGCGTTCGGAGTCGGCGCGATCGCCCTGCACGTCATAAGCGACGCCGGAGGCTGTCGTCTTGGCGGTCATAATTGCGCTCCTCTATGTCCGAACCGGACGCCCGTCGCGCCGCGCGACAGAACGAACAGGAAGGCGTGCATCAGCTTGCCGAAGGGGAACCAGATCAGGAAAGCGCAGATGCTGAGGACATGCAGCGCCAGCAGGGTCTCGTAACGCGCGCCGACATGGGCCGCCGCCGCGAGGCCGGTCACCACCGGGACGAAGGTCAGAAGCCAGCTGATGTAATCGTTGGGCCGCGAAATCAACTTCAGGACCGGACTGGTCAGCCGATAGGCAAGGGCTGCCAGCAGCGACGCGGCGGTGAGCGCGCCGACGCCGAAGACCACACCGTTGGGAAGGCCCGGCCAGCTGACGCCGAACAGGCTCCTGATGAAGAGAATATGCGGGACGAAGAGCAAGACGACGATCGCAAGGCCGATGTGGAAGACATAGCCATTGGCGGTCGTGAACATTCCCGCCGTCAGGAAGGTCCGGTGCGGGATCATCTTTCTGAAGACGGCCTGGATCGCGGAAAGCCAGTTCGGCGGCGCGCCCTCCCGCGGCGGCGACAGGTCGTTCCATGGCGACAGGGCGAGTACGCCGACGAGCCGCCAGATGACGCCGAGCACGAAAATCGCCAAAGAGAAAGACAGCGCCGGGCCGCGGGCGAATGCGAGCAGATCCATGGCTCACTCCTTCTCTTTTTCGAGCGACGCGAGATAGGTCTTCTGATGGCGGCGCGCCGAAAGCGCCGCGCCGACGCCAAGGGCCGCGCCGGCGACTGCCGCGCCCGCCAGGGCCGGGCCCATGGCGCCGAGCGGCGTCGGCAACGGCCGGTAGAAGCCGCCCTGGTCCCAGAAATTCGGCTCGGAACAGCCGAGGCACCCATGTCCGGACTGGATCGGGAAGGAGACGCCGCCGTTCCACTTCATGGTGGCGCAGGCGTTGTAAGTCACTGGTCCCTTGCAGCCGACCTTGTAGAGGCAATATCCCTGCCGCGCGCCATGGTCGTCGAAACCATCCGCGAACAGGCCGCGTTCATAGAACGGACGCCGGTAGCAGCGATCATGGATGGTCTCGCCGAAGAAGGCCTTCGGGCGACCCAGATGGTCGAGTTCTGGAATCTTGCCGAAGGAGAGGAGATAGGACAAGGCGCCGGTCATCGCCTCGGCAATCGGCGGACACCCGGAAATGTTGATCAGGGGCTTGCCGCCAACGAGTTCGGAAACCGCAACGGCGCCCGTCGGATTGGGGTTGGCCTTCGGGATGCCGCCGAACGAGGCGCAGGTGCCGACGGCGACCACCGCAAAGGCGTCCTTCAGCGTGTCTTCCAGCATCTGCTTGTTGGTGACGCCGGCGATCGCCGAATAGACGCCGCCGTCCTTGATCGGAACGGAACCGTCGACGACGACGATATATTTGCCCTTGTTGGCGGCCATCGCCTCCTTGCGGGCCTCTTCCGCCGCCTCGCCCGAAACAGCCATGAGCGTGTGGTGATAGTCGAGCGAGATGAAGTCGAAGATCAGGTTCTCGATCGTCGGCGCGAAGGAGCGTGTGAAGGATTCGGTGCAGCCTGTGCATTCCTGGAACGAAAGCCAGATCACCGACTGCCGCCGCGCCGCGGCCAACCCCTCAGCGAGAGCTTCGACCGACGAGGGCGGGAGCGCCATGATCGAGGCGATATAGGACCCGAATTTCAGGAAGGCGCGTCGCGAAACGCCGCGTCTCTCCAATTCGGCGGCAAGGGTGTCGTCATGTTTCATGCGCCGTCTCCGCAATCCCGTGTTTCCGTTCGAGCGCTTCCGCCAGTCGACGCGCTGCGGTTTCCGCGTCGCGCCGGTCGGCGGACAAAATCCGGGGGCAGACTGTGATCTCGATCAGGTCCGTGGCGATCCCTTCCGCGCCGTGGTGGCGCACCCGCCAGACCCCCGCAAATTGAGTTTCCCAGACCTCGCTGCGGCCGATGACGTCGAGCGTTGCGCTCACCTCGCCACGGCCCAGCAAATCATCCAGCGCCGCGCGATCCCGATTTGACATCGGCAGCCCGCCGAGGTCGATCGTCGAAGCCTCGCCGCTTGCAGCGAAGTGGGTGAGCTTCGCCAGCGTCTCCCAGATGATCGCGTCGGCGAAGCCGGTTTCCGGTTCAAGGTTTTCAGTCGATGCGCAGGCCGAGGTCACGACGCCCACCTCTCGATCAGTTCGCGCGCCACGCGGCGCATTTCGGGAATGGCCGACGCCACGGTCTCGGTCGGCTCGAGGCCCCACCCGACACGATCGGGCTCGACGCCGATCAACGCCCGAAATTCAGGCTTGCGCCCGATCAATTCGGCCGCGTTCAGCAGATCGCAGAGCGCCACTTCATGGGCCGTCCGCTTGACGCCCGACAATTGGGCGTCCATTTCGGAGCCAGTGAAGGTCTTGACGGCGCCCGGTTCGGCGCCGAAGCGCGCGGCGTCGAAGACGATCAAGGCGTCGCAGGTTTCGATTTCAGCCAGCAGGGACAGCCCGAGCGTCCCGCCATCCAGCACCCTGAGATGATCACTGTCGGATGGTTCGAGCCCTCGGGCCGCGTGAACGCCCGCGCCGTCGTCGCTCATCAGCACATTGCCAATTCCGAGGACCAGCACAGAAGCCGCCATGAGACTCGCGCCCGTTCAGATTTCTACATTCAAATTTGTCCACCCTATTTGCAAGCCCCGCCTTGACCTGGATTAAATCATCAACCGAACAGATCGTAGGGGCGCCGCAGGCGCTGGACGCACAAAAAAACAGGGCCGGCTTTCGCCGGCCCTGCCAAGGATTCTCTATGCGGGAGATCAGTATTTGGCGACGACGGCCTTGGGCTGATCCCAGTGATAGGTATAGCCCACCGAGAGCTCCAGCTCCTCGAGCCAGATATTGATGTTCGACATCGGATTATAGCCAAATCCCGGGATATATTCCTGGCCTGCCACATGGACGCGCGGCGAATAAAGCGCCGAGAAATCAAACGACGAATTCTGGTTCACGTTATAAGTGAAGCCGGCGCCGATATGGCTGGTGACAACGCCCGGGGAGAGAATGTTCAGCATGACATTCTGCGCGGTGACGGGCTGAGTGCTGTAAGAATAGCCCGTACGCAGGGTCAACCGATCACTATATTTCCATTCGAAGCCGACGGCGATGACGTCGACGTCTCTCCAGCCGAAACCAGGGCCGTTCGGCAAGCCCATCGAGCCCGGATAGATCGGGGCCATCTGATTGCCGATCGACGGCACCAGCGAATAGAAGATGTGCTTGTAGTCGACCATCATGGTGAGTGTCGGCATCAACTTATATGCGATGCCAGCAGCGATCGTCGCAGGGATGTCGAGGCTGCCGCCGCCGGCGAAGAGGCCGCTGTAATCCTGGAACTTGGTGTTCCAGATCGGCGTCGATCCGTCGATCGAGAGCGAGAAGTCCGGCGTGACGTGATAGAGCATGCCGGCGCGGATGCCGCCGCCAACCGAATAGTTGGGCGAATGGTTCGACACATTCGTCGGGTCGGACGACAGGCCGAAGGCGCTGAAGGCGCCGAGGCCATAGGCCGAGAAGACCTGCACGGACATCACCGGCGCAATGCCGAACGAGACATTGCCGAAGCGCTGGGCGTAGCCGCCATAAATCAGGGCCTGGTTGAGATCGACGCCCGTGCGGCCGTTACAGAACACGCCCTGCATCGGCGAACGGAAGTTGGCGCAGTTCGGATTGGCGACCCCGCCCGAATAAGTCGTATTCATGCCGCCATTGGCGACCATCGCGAAGCCGAAGGCAGAATCAGAGGTCAGCGGCTGCGAATAGCCCAGCGCCGGAATGGCGAAGATGTCGCGATAGCTGTCCACGCTTCCGGGGGCCGTCAACATGGTTCCAGAGGCGTTATAGCCGCGCCAGGGCATGAAGGCGGAAATATCGCCATTGAACTGCCGGCCGACATCGACGAGGCCGGCGGGGTTTTCGGAGATTGAGATCGCGGTGGAGGGATCGGCGGATCCGGCGCCGGCCAGGGACTGCTCGCGCGCGCTCGCGCCTTCCACAAAATAACCTTCAGTCGCGTGCGCGCCGGTCGCCGTCGCCAAGGCCATGACGGCTACGCTGGCGCCGAGCAGATTTCGCCACTTTTTCATATTCCCCCCCACTTTGATTTTTGATTCGCCCGAAAACGAATCGCCCAACTAAAGCATCATTTGATTTTTTCAGATCATAACATTTGAATGAGTTCGATGGTGTAGCGTTTTTGCAACACATGATTTTATTCGCGAAACATTCGAGCACATGCGGCGCTGGCCCGCGAAATGCGACATGTGCGCATCCTCGGCTTGACGATTTTACTCCTATCAATATATTCAGCTTTCAAAATATATTAAAAACGCTTCGGGGAGCGGAACGCTTGGTCTTTTCCTTCAGCGACGGCGCCGCTTTGATCTCGGGCGTCGTCGTCGGCTTTGTCCTGGGTTTGATCGGCGGCGGCGGCTCGGTCTTCGCCACGCCGCTCCTTTATTATTTTGTCGGCCTTCCCAATCCCCACGTCGCGATCGGCACCGGCGCCGCGGCCGTCGCCATCAACGCCTTCACCAATCTGATTGGCCACGCGCGCGCCGGACGGGTCAAATGGTTCTGCGCGCTTATTTTCGCGGCCGCCGGCACGGGCGGCGCTTTCATCGGATCGTCGCTCGGCAAGATCGTCAACGGCCAGAAACTGCTGCTGCTGTTCGGCATATTGATGCTGGTGGTCGCGGCGCAGATGGTCTTCAAACCGACGCCCTCCGCGAGCCATGAAGTCCGACTGACCCGGGAGAACGCGGCGAGGACGGTTCCGAGGCTGGTGGGCTTCGGCATGATCGTCGGCATTTTGTCCGGCTTCTTCGGCATCGGCGGCGGTTTCCTCGTGGTGCCGGGAATCCTCGCCGCCACCGGCATGTCCATGATCGCCGCGGTCGGTTCGTCGCTTGTCTCAGTCACCGCCTTCGGCGCAGCCACCGCCGCCAACTACGCCTGGTCGGATATGGTGGACTGGCGCGTCGCAGCCTTTCTCATCGCCGGTGGCGTCGGCGGCGGCTTCTTCGGCGGGCGCCTGGCAGGCGTTCTCGCGGTTCGCAAACAGATTCTGACGAAAATCTTCGCCGTCCTCGTCGCCGGCGTCGGATTTTATGTCATCTATCGGGGCGCGCTGGCGCTGCAATCGCCGTGACGCGCCCACCGCATTCGCAAGACAAGCGCCACAATAAGGCATAATGAAAACGAACCAGACAGGGGGAAACCTTCAAATGCTCCAGACGCCCCATCCCTTCGCGCGTTTCATCGCGATTCTCGGCCGCGGCCGGAACCTGTCGCGCTCGCTGACCGTCGAGGAGGCGGAAGAGGCGATGGCGATGATCCTGGCGGGCGAGGTTC
>JAJXYV010000173.1 GCA_021780435.1 Pseudomonadota bacterium | reverse complement strand
GGATCTCCTCGTCCCTGCCGATGACGGGGTCAAGCTTCCCTTCACGCGCCGCTTCGGTGAGATCGCGCGCGTATTTCTTGAGTGCGTCGTAAGCGTTTTCGGCTGAGGCCGAGTCGGCGGTTCGCCCTTTGCGCAACTCTTCGATCGCGCGGTTGACGCCTTGCGGCGTGACGCCGGCCCCTGCGAGAATTTTTCCCGCCTCGCTGTTGGCATCCATGGCCAGGGCCAGCAACAATCGCTCGACGGTCACGAACGAATCGCCGGCTTTCTGAGCGATCTTTTCGGCCGCATCGAACAAGCGCGCTGTGGCGGGGGCCAGATAAAGCTGCCCTGCTCCCGACCCTTCAACTCGGGGAAGTTTGCCCAGCGCAAGCTCGCATTGCTGCAGCGCTTCGCGGGAACGGCCGCCGGATTTGTCGATGAGACCGGCTGAAAGGCCTTGTTCGTCCTCAAGCAAAACCTTGAGCAGATGGAGCGGCGTGAATTGCTGATGGCCTTCACGAAGCGCCAGCGACTGCGCTGATTGAACGAATCCTCTCGCCCGCTCTGTCAGCTTTTCAATATTCATTTCGAACCTCCTCAGCCCATGAAGATCTCCCGTCTGGCGAGACCATCATGTCAAATTTCGACCCCAGATGGCGGTCTGATCAAAATATGGGAATAGGTTCGTGTTTTAAAAGGCGGCGGCCGGAAAGCCTCCTTCAACAAAAAAGCGGCGAATTTCGCCGCTTTCCGTTCAACGCATTCATTCTGCCGAGTTTGTTTCGGCGACGGGGTTTCCGTCGTTTTCGTCGCTCGTGTTGTCGGGGCGGGGACGCCGCCGCCGCCTGGGACGCAGGTGGAACCGAGTTTCGGATTCACTGTCCTCGTGCGTCGACGGCAAATCCGGCGACAATCCGGACACGCCGGATTGTCCCAAAACTTCGTTGGCTCCGGATTCCTTCGGGCTGTCGACGATCGCGTCAGAAGCCGTAAAAGGAGCGGGCGAGGCTGGTCGTTTCGGGGATGTGATAAAAGCCGGCAAGCCGGGATTCACGGCGTCAAAATCAACGCGAGGCTGTTCCTGCGCGGCGGCGCTCGGTTCGAGCCGATTTTGCTGATCTCGGAAACGCGGGCGTTGTTGTCCCTGTTGCCGGTCTCCTTGCTGTCCGAATCTCCGGTCGCCGCGACCTTGCCGATCGGGGCGTTCCTGCTGATCCGACGCAAATGCCGGCTTGTCGATGAAAGGTTGCGGCGACCCGGCAAAATTTGCCGGCGCCATATTTGGTTGAGGCTGAGGCTGGTTGAACGCCTGGGCCTGCGCCGGACGCTCGAAAGGTGACGAAAACCGATCGGGGAGTGCGGCGAAATCGTCTTCTTCATCCGCGTCGTCGTAATCGTCGACATTGCGTCCATAACCCATATGGGCTTGCTGTTGCGCAGCCTGCGCCGCAGCGATGATGCGGAAGTAATGCTCCGCATGCTGAAGATAGCTCTCGGCGACAACCGGATCGCCGGAAGATTGAGCGTCGCGGGCCAGTTGGAGATATTTTTCAGCAATGTGTTGAGCGGTGCCGCGAATCTTGACGTCTGGGCCGTTCGATTCATAGGCCCGAGTGAGAGGATTTGGTCCCTTGCGGTTATTTCGACCACGCATACGCTTGTTTTGACCGGGTCTCATCGATAATTCCTGAGTTATACAACGTCTGCGCGAAATAGCTCGCTGACGCCTCTTCGCATCTAGACCGTCGCCGCGCTTGATGGCGTCGGTTTTCCGGAGGTTTTGTTTTAGCCAGCGAGGTTTGCGACCTGACGCAAACGTGCTCTCAGCCTTCCGGGTCCATTATGGGAATCAACAAATTACCATGCCGCGCAAATCACAACATTCTCGTGAATCGCTCGAAGGGAAGGCTTAACAATTCCGCGTTGCGGAGCCAACCATTTGCGAAGCCGTGCTGCGAATTTTTCGGAGCGCAACTAGGTGCTTGCCTATCGTTAGACTAGACGTTTTTTCATCACGCGCCAAGCCAAAAGTTACGATGAACGACGAGGCGCGCCGTTAAAGCACGGAAGTTCGCAGAACTTGCCAACAAAGGACTCAAACTTTCGTCACAGCAATAACACGGTCCCGGCCGCCAAGGTCTCTCACAATCATTGCATTATTGAAACCGGCTGCATCGAGTATCCGAACAACGCTGTCCGCCTGTCGCCAGCCAATTTCAAGAAAAGCGGCGCTGCCGCGTTTCGTCAACGTTTGAAGGTCCTCGGCGATTTGTTGGTAACAATCGAGACCCTCCTCGCCAGCGAAAAGCGCGAGGGGCGGATCATGTCGCGCGACTTCGGGCGCCAGAGAGCTCACCTCGTTCAAGCCGATATAGGGGGGGTTTGAAACAATCAGATCGAATTGTCCCGCCAGGGCCCCGGCCCATTTGCCGCAGAGGACGAAGCCGCGCTGGCTGAGACCGCATCGATGAAGATTGAGGCGCGCCACCCTACAGGCTGCTTCCGATAGATCGACGCCAATGCCGATGGCGTCTGGCAGCGAATTCAGCAGCGCGCACAATATGGCGCCAGATCCAACGCCCAGGTCCAGGATTGTACGTGGCCCACGAGGTCTTTCATGCAAAAAGGCCAGCACTGCGTCGACGAGGATTTCTGTGTCGTTTCTCGGATCGAGGACATCCGGCGTGACCACCAGGTCGAGGCCGTAAAATCCGCTTCGACCTAGAATCCGACTTACGGGTTCATCGGCGAGGCGGCGTTCCAGAAAGGATTGCAAGCGCGATGCGCAACTCTCGCCCAAGGGTTGGTTCGCCTGAAGCGCCAAACCGAGAGGCGAAAGTTCTGTCGCGCCCTCCAAGAGAAGGCGCGCCTCCAACTCCGCTGGCTCTTTTCCAGCGCTGGCCAGGGCCGTCGAAAGCTTGGCGCGAGCGAGCGCCAAGCTTTCCGTTGCCTCGATCCGAACGGTCTTGGCCGCCAGAGTCACGCCCCCACGGCTTTGCTCAAGACGCGGCTGAGACGAGCCGCGAACGCGGACGCATCTTTCGGCTGCACGCCATCGAGCAATCCCGCCTCGTCGAACAGAAGCCAGACTGCGTCTTCGAAGAGATTTGAATCGTGGGATTTAGCCAGTCGGTCCAGCGCCAGCACGAGCGGATGCGCGGGATTCACCTCAAGGACGGGCTTGATCTGCAGTCCTGATTGACCATGCGCGGCGAGAATCTGCTGCAGACGCAAATCCGGCCCAAATTCCGGCGCGACAAGGCAAGCCGCGCTTTCCGACAACCGGTCCGAAATCCGGACATCCTCGACGACCGTCTCCAGAACCTTTTTCGCGAGCGTCATAAATTCCAGGACCGACCCCGCCGTTTCAGCAACATTCTTGGCGCTGTCCAGCAGATCGACAGTCTTGATGTCGGCCGCGCCTTGCGTCACCGACTTGAATGGTTTGCCGTCATAGCCGACGGCGGACTGGACCCAGAAAGCGTCCACGGGATCCGACAAAAGAAGCACTTCGACTCCTCTCGCGCGAAACCCTTCAAGTTGGGGGCTCGCGGCGATTCGGTCCGCGCCCTCCCCGACAAGGTAATAGATGGCCGTCTGGTTCGGCCGCATCGCCGCGACGTAGTCCGCGAGGCTTCGCTTTCCCTCGCTCTCAGCCGTCGATACGAAACGGGCCATTTTTAACAGCACGTCGCGACGCTCCGGATCCTCGTACAGCCCCTCCTTCAGGGCCGCGCCAAAGTTCTTCCAGACAGCCAGAAATTTATCCTGCTCCGTTTCGGATAATTTGCCGAGTTCTTGAAGCAATCGACTGACGATGCCTTTCTTGATCGCCGCAAGGACTTGGCTTTGTTGTACAATTTCGCGGGAAACGTTGAGGGGGAGATCCGGCGAATCGACGACGAGGCGAATGAAGCGCAAATATCCAGGTAGCAGATCGATATCGCGCGAGATCAGCACGCGCCGGGAATAGAGCTTGGCGCGTCCCTTGCGCGCAGGATCGAACAGATCGAAAGGCCGGGAGCCCGGAACGAAGGCCAAAACGGTATATTCCGCCCGGCCTTCCGCACGCCAGTGAATGGTGAGGGCCGGCGTGTCGAACTGTCCGGCCAGTTCCTGATAGAACTCCTTATACTGATCTTCCGTAATGTCCGCCTTGGGTTTGGTCCAAAGCGCGCCCCCTTCGCTGATCCGTCGCGGCTCCGCTGCCGGATTCTCAACGAGGTCAACCGGCGTCTGCACAGCGCTGGAATGCTCATTGACGATCGCTTCGATCTTGCTGGCGTCGAGATAGGATTTGGAGTGATCGTTCAGATGCAAAATGACCCGCGTTCCATGCCGGGGGGCGTTTTCGGGTCCGAGGGGCTGAATCTCGAATTCGCCCTTGCCGTCCGAACGCCAGCGCCAGGCCTCGCTGTCGCCGGCGCGCCGCGTTTCGACAATGACGAGGTCGGCGACCATGAAGGCGGAATAGAAGCCGATGCCAAACTGACCGATGAGCTCGGCGCCGCCGCCTTCTGTCGCCTTGACCCTTTCAATGAAAGCGCGCGTTCCCGAATTCGCGATCGTCCCGAGCGCGGAGGTCAAGTCATTATGCGACATGCCGACGCCATTGTCCTCGATGGCCAGGCTTCCGGCGTCGGCGTCCAAAGTGATCCGGATGGCAAAAGCGTCCCCCTCTCTCAACAAAGAGGGATTATTGTTGGCTTCATAGCGAAGCTTCTCACAGGCGTCCGCGGCGTTCGAAATCAGCTCGCGGAGAAAGATATCGCGCTCCGAGTAGATTGAATGGACCATCAGATCAAGCAAACGCGCCACATCTGCTTGGAAGACATGGCGCTCACAGTCCAGCATGGTCGATTCTTGCGTCATTTTTCTCGCTCTGTTCACAATAAAACCGAATGCGCGGAACGTTCGCCTCCGCGGGCGCTATATTGCGGCGGTTCGAACTCGATTCAAGAGGATTGGGCGGAAAGGTTCGGGTAAAAATTGAGCCGACCGGAACGCGCCGGTCGGCTCATGTCGTGGGCTGATTCCCAATTCGGAAGCCGCTCTGGCTGGGGGGCTGCGTCATGCGACCAAGGCCGAACCGGAACCCAAGACGGCACAGAAACTGAATGGCCAAAGGAGCAGGGTAAAGGCGCGACGGCGGCGGAAATGTGATTTTGCCGACTTTGAAACCGTCGGGGTCAAGGGGGGCGCGCTCACGGCATCCGAGAGCGCTTGCTTGAGCGCCGGAAACGGATCATCATGAAGCAACATCCCTCGAATCAAAGCTTTGTTCTTGAGCGAAAATCGGTCCGAAACCAATTTTCAGATGTTTCGGCTGCCGACGCTGGCAGAAGGTCCTTTCGACCTTGTCGGTTTCAGTCGTCGTGAATTGCAATCGATCTTCGACCTTTATGGCCGCATGGTCGCGCAAGGCGTCTGGAGAGATTACGCCATCGATTTTTCTTCATCGCGGGCGGTATTCTCGATTTTTCGACGTAACGGCGAAGCCGCCTATTTCAGAATCGTCAAAGAACCGAAATCGGCGCGGAAGCAGGGGGCCTATATGATTGTGGCCCAGACCGGCTTAATCGTGAAACGGGGCTCTGAACTTTCCCGTGTGCTTGCGGCAATCGAAAACAAACCTAAAATTTCAATGGTGTGACTGTCATTATAATTTACGCAGCGCAACCTCTTCGATACGGTGGCTCGACCCTTTGGTCAGAATAAGGCTGGCGCGCGCTCGGGTCGGCAAGATGTTTTCATGCAGGTTGCGCAGATTGATTCGCTTCCAGATGCTCCGTGCGGTTGTTTCAGCTTCGCGGTCCGATAGATCGGCATATTTTTGGAAATAGGATCGCGGGTCGCGGAATGCCGTGGAGCGCAATCGCGTGAAGCGCGCTACATACCACTTTTCGAGCAGGTCCTCGTCTGCGTCGAGGTAAACGGAAAAATCGAAGAAATCGGAGACGAAGGGCGTCTCTTTTCCGTCTCGCGGGAGGCGGCTTGGCAGGAGAACATTGACGCCTTCAACGATGAGAATGTCGGGTCGATCGACGCTGACGGTCTGACCGGGCAGGACATCGTAAGTCAGATGCGAGTAGACCGGGGCTTCTACATGCATTTTCCCGGCTTTGACCTCCGATAGAAAACGCAAAAGCTTGTTCGTATCATAACTTTCAGGAAAACCCTTTCGGTCCATCAGATCGTCACGTTCTAATTGCGCATTGGGCAACAGAAAGCCATCGGTTGTGATCAAATCGACTTTAGGCGTGTTAGGCCAGCGGGAAAGCAAAGCTTGCAGGACGCGGGCGGTGGTCGATTTGCCGACGGCGACGGATCCGGCGACGCCAATAATATATGGCACCTTTCCATCATCCGCCCCGAGAAATCTCTGAGTAGCCTTGAAAAGCCCTTGAGTCGCTGCGACATAAAGCGCGAGAAGGCGAGAAAGCGGAAGATAAATAGCAATCACTTCTTCGAGAGATATCGGGTCATTTATTGATTGCAGGCGCTTCAGATCATCGATCGTCAAAGTCAAAGGCGTATCCGCCCTCAACTGCGCCCACTCTTCACGCGTAAAATGCCTGTAGGGAGAGAAAATGGTTCCGACGGACCTGTTAGCGTTCTGGTCGGCGGTCGGGTCCATCGGTTCTGTCAAGGCCGCCTCCAGGCCAAAGCGGGCCTCCCTCAACGATTTCGAGAGGCTTTTTCCTGATGGCCCGACTGACGGGTGCGCCGGGCCAATTCGTCGATCACATCCTGCAATGGAACGCCGCCGTCTTGAAGCAAGACCAAGAGATGATACAGGGCGTCGGCCGCTTCCATTTTTAAGCCTGCCCGATCTCTCTCGACCGCGGCGATGACGGTTTCAAAGGCTTCCTCGCCAAATTTCTTAGCGATCCTCGCGGTGCCCGATTCGAGAAGGCTCTTCGTGTAGGATTGGTCCGCTGTCGCGCTGGCGCGGCTTGCTATGAGCGCGGCGAGTTCATCGAGGGTGAAAGCTTCGGTCATTTGCTGACGGCGTCTCCGAAATCGGTCGGGTCAAGGCGCATCGGAAGCCCTGCTTTCGCCATATAGGCCTTCGCCTCTCCGATCGTAAATTCCCCGAAATGAAAGATCGAGGCCGCCAGCACAGCGCTGGCGAAGCCATCGCGGACCCCCTCGACTAGATGTTCCAGCGTCCCGACGCCTCCCGAAGCGATGACAGGGACGGAGATGGCGTTTGAGATCGCCCGGGTGAGCTCGATGTCGAAACCGGATTTGGCGCCATCGCGATCCATGGAGGTCAGAAGGATCTCGCCAGCGCCAAGCGCGGTGACTTCCTGCGCATATTTGACCGCGTCGATGCCGGTTGGTCTTCGACCGCCATGCGTGAAGATTTCCCAGCGTCCCGGCGCGACGGCCTTGGCGTCAATCGCCACGACGATACATTGGCTGCCGAATTTCTCTGCGCCGCGACGGACGAAATCCCGATCATGTACGGCGGCGGTCATGATCGAAGCCTTGTCGGCGCCGGCGAGAAGCAGGTTGCGGATATCGTCGAGAGTGCGCACACCGCCGCCGACGGTCAGCGGCATGAAACAGGCTTCCGCAGTCCTTCGCACGACGTCCAGCAGAAGATTGCGTTCCTCGTGGCTCGCCGTGATGTCGAGGAAACAAAGTTCATCGGCGCCTGCGGCGTCATAGGCGATCGCGCATTCGACGGGATCGCCGGCGTCCCGCAAATTGACGAAATTGACCCCTTTCACGACGCGCCCATCCTTGACGTCCAGGCAGGGGATGACGCGAGTCTTGAGCAATTCGAACCTCCTTGGCCGCCGAATTAAAGCATCAGGCGGCGGCGCGGCGCGCCTTGATCAGTTTCAGCGCTTGTTCCGGATCGAGGCGGCCATCGTAGAGCGCGCGGCCCGTAATGGCGCCGGCGAGGCGGGCGCAATCCGGTTCGAGAAGTCGTTCGATATCCGAAATCGACGCGAGGCCGCCAGAGGCAATAACGGGGATGTTAAGAGCATTGGCCAACGCCAGCGTCGCCTCTATATTCAACCCTTTCAGAACGCCATCACGGGCGATATCCGTATAGATGATGGCGGCGACCCCGGCGTCTTCAAATCTCTTGCCGAGTTCGACGGCTGTGAGTTGAGATGACTTGGCCCAGCCTTCGACCGCGACCAATCCGTCGCGCGCGTCCACGCCGATGGCGATCTGGCCCGGGTATTTCCGGGCGGCCTCACGCACGAGGTCGGGATCGCGAACAGCCGCGGTTCCGATGATGACGCGATTGACGCCCTTGCTTAGCCAACCTTCGACGGTGCGCATGTCTCGGATACCGCCGCCGAGTTGGACAGGCATGTGGGTCAGCGCCGCAAGCACCGACTCGACCGCGGCCGCATTCATCGGCTTTCCTGCAAAGGCTCCATCCAGATCCACGACGTGGAGATATTCGAAGCCCTGTCGTTCGAAAATGATGGCCTGGGCAGCCGGATCATCGTTGAAAACTGTCGCATGGGCCATGTCGCCGTGAATAAGTCGGACGCACTGACCGTTTTTCAGATCGATTGCCGGAAACAGGATCACGGACGCCACCTCAGGAAATTGGAAATGAGCTTCAAGCCGAAGGCCTGGCTTTTTTCCGGGTGAAACTGCACGCCGCAAATCGTGTCGCGACCGACAATGGCGGTCAGCGCGCCTCCGTAGTCGGTCGTTGCGATGACGTCGCGGCGATCGCTTGCTTTCAGGTGATAGGAATGGACGAAATAGGCGTTCAGGCCGCCCGCGCCCAGTGGAATCCCATCGACGAGGGCATGCGCCCTGATCAGCTCGAGATTGTTCCACCCCATATGAGGAATCTTCAGTTTCGGATCGTCGGGCTCGATGGGAGTCACAGTCCCGCTGATCCAGCCGAGTCCGGGCGTTTCGCCATGCTCCAACCCGCGCTCCGCCAATAATTGCATGCCGACGCAGATGCCAAGAAAAGGCTTTGCGCGGGCATGAATCGCCTCTTCCAACGCCTCAACCATCCCGTCGATCGCAAGAAGACCGTTACGGCAGTCCGGAAAAGCGCCAACGCCGGGCAGAACGACCCGGTCCGCGGACAAGACGATCTCGGGATTCGATGTCACGACTACGGATGTCGCGACGCCGCTCTCGCTCGCGGCGCGCTCGAAGGCCTTGGCGGCGGAATGGAGATTGCCGGAGCCGTAATCGATGATGGCGACTGTCAAGCTGAGGCCCCCCCATGGGGGAAAAGACCGAGAAGATCCATGGTTCCGCCAGATTGCCCAATGGGCATGACTTGCTGATCGGAGGCTTCTCCCCCTGCCGTCGGGGCCTGCCGCGAAATCTCATTGGCGCGATTGTAGAAGTAGATCAGTTCCGCGTCCTGCCGCGAGGCGCCCAAGGCAAGGCCTTGGAGCAGGAAATCCGCCTGGGCCAGGTGAGATTCGCACAGGCGGTCGCTCTCGAAGCCGAACGCCAGAGCTCCAACGAAATAAAGCAAAAACGCTGATCCAGCGCCGAGATGCAGCGCCAGCGTCAACACGATCGACATCGCGGTCCAGACGAGCAAAAGGCCGAACGCCAACCACATCTGTTTTCGGGCCGCCCAAATCGGCGTGATAAGAAAGGCCTCCCAATCGAAGCCTTGCCTCACGAGTTTCGCGTTCTCGAATCGTGTCTTGAACGAGCCTCCCGCCGGAAAAAAGACCGCATAAAATCTCATGGCGG
>JAJXYV010000166.1 GCA_021780435.1 Pseudomonadota bacterium | reverse complement strand
CCGACCGGCAGGAAACGGTCTTTCGAGAACTTGTTCAGCGAAACCAGCCATTTGCCGTCGGCTTCCTTGGTTTCGCCCATCGTCGAATGGTTATGTCCGGGCTGGTAGTGAACGTCGAGCTTCTGCAGCACCGGTTCCACCTTCTCGCCGGAATAGGCGCGCCGGGCCAAGTCGATGTTCCATTTCACGACCTGGCTGTCGATGAACACCGTCGTATAGGCGTTGCCGCGCCCGTCGAAAGCCGTGTGCAATGGTCCGAGGCCGACCTGCGGCTCCGCGACGACCACGTCGCGCGGCTTGATCTTGTCGTCGAACAAGTCGTCCAGCTTGCGAACGTCGATGACGGTGACCGTCGGCGAAAGCTTGTCATTGATGACCACATGGATGCCGTCCGGCGCCGTGTTGACGCCATGGGGAGAGCCCGGGATCGGAACATAGCGGGTGTATTTCGATCCGTGCCGGCCGTCGATCACCTTGACGCCGTTGATTTCCTTGTAATCGCCCGACGCCACGGCCTGCTCGATGCGCTTGATGTTGAACACGACCGTCCATGACTGTTCATGGTCGGTCATGCCGTTCAGGTCCGTGCCCTTGTCCGGATTGTAACAGGTCGAGAGGGCGTATTTGCCCTGGTAGTCGGCATCAGTATTGTCGAGATTCCCATCGACCATCACCTGCCAGGCGACTTGCATCTTGTCGCCGTCGACAGCGGTGAAGACCGACCAGTAGTTCTTCTTGGGATCGTCGAGCACCAGACCGTCGTTGGGCACCGGAATCGGGTGTTCGCTGTTGCAGAAGACGTAGCCGGTGCGCGGATATTTCTGCGGGCGCATCCCGTGGATGTCGGACGCATTGGGAATCTCGATGATCTTGTCGGTCTTCATCACGTCGCAGCGGATGCGGGCGACGCGGCAATTCGCCTTGTCGTTGACGAAGATGTAGCGGCCGTCATAGGTGCCGTCGGTGAACGACATGTGCGGATGGTGCAGGTCGCCGTTCTGGTAGATGCCGCCGCGCGATTCCAGGAACCGCTTGGTGTCGGGCAGCAGGCCTTCGGTCAGGATTTTCCTGCTCTCGTTGGTCAGGCCCCAGCCGGTCGCGCTGTCGCGATTGAAAACGGGAATGCGCATGAACTCGCGGCCGGACGGCAGGCCGAGGATGCGCAGTTCGCCGGTCTGGCCACTGCTGTTGAACGCATAATATTCGTCGAGGTCGCCGGGCTTGACCTCGTCGGTCGGGGCCGCGGCCATGGCGGCCTTGGCCTGCTGCGCGAAGCTCAGATAGCCGCCGCCCGCGGCGACTGCGGCCGCGCCAGCGGCGGCGGTTCCGCCCAATATGCCGCGCCGGCTGAGGCTTGGCTTCGTTTCAGCGTTTTGCGTGGGCTTTTCCTGGTCGCTCATCGTTTGCATCCTTTTCTCTTGTTCCCGCTTCAGGCTTTCATTTGCGGCGCAGATCTCCAGTCCGCGCCGTAACCCGGTCAAGGCGCCGATTGCGTCTCTGAAATCTTGCGTCGGGGCGGTAACGCGGCGGACGGCGCATGGGCGGCCGCCGACGCCGCGAGTTTCTCGCGCTTCAGGCGCCGCTGGATCATCACCGGACATTTCTGGTCATGGTGATAGAGCATCTGGCAGTGCAGGCACTGAATGCACTCGTTGGGATTGATGTGTCCCTCGGGATGGATCGCCTGGACCGGACACTCATTCCCGCAGCGCTGGCACGGATTGCCGCATTCGCGGTAGCGGCGGAGCCAGTCGAACAGTCTCAGCCGCGCCGGCATGGCGAGCGCGGCGCCCATCGGGCAGAGGTAGCGGCAGAAAGCGCGTTCGACGAAAAGGCTCGCGGCGATCATGGCGCCCGCATAGAGGACAAAAGGCCATTGGCGCGCAAAGCGCAGGATGATCGCGGTCTTGAACGGCTCGATTTCCGAGAGCCGTTCGGCGAGGCCCAAGTCGCTGAGCGAAACGCCGAACAGCACCAGGAAAATGATATATTTGAGAGCCGTCAGCCTCTGGTGGGCGCCGAAGGAAATCTTGAGCTGCGGGACGTTGAGCCGGCGGGCGAGGCGATTGACCAACTCCTGCAAGGCGCCGAAGGGGCAAAGCCAGCCGCAATAGGCGCCGCGATTCCAGAACAGCATCGAAGCGGCGGCCGCGAACCACAGGACGAAGATCAAGGGGGCCATCAGGAAATAGCCCCAGCGGAAATCGGTTCGCAGGGCGTTCAGGAAAGCCAGGACGTTGACGACCGACAGTTGAGCCTGAGCGATCCATCCGATCCAGACCAAGGTGAAGACCAGGAAGGCCAGGCGCACCCGGTCGTAGAGAACGGGGCGGCGGACGAAAAAGTCCTGGAAGAAGAAGATCAGGGTGAGGACGCCGATGGCGGCGAGGAGCACGCCGATGTCCCATGTTTTGCCGCGCCACATCGTCCGCCAGATCGCCAATTCCTCCGATGGCGGCGACGGTTCGATCGTCGATGCGCCTTGCGCCCGCGCATTGATGACGGTGGCCGGGGTGGGGAGAGGCTTGAGATAGGATTCCGGCAGTTGATAGTTCAGGTCGAAGGTCAGGAAAGCCTTGTCGCGGGCGCCGTAGGCGCGCTGGGCCAGCAGTTGGAAGCGCCAGGGTTGCGCGGGGTCGAAGACGACATTCTTTGGCGTGCGAAACAGGTCGACGTCATGAAAGTCCGGCGCGCCTGCGACGTCGACCCCGCCAAGCTTCGAATGTTCCAGATCTCGGAAGCGGATGCTCGAATCGCCCTGCGAGACCGCGAAACGATCGAACAGGCCGCCGCGCACATAGCCCGAGCCCTTGAAGGAATAGGCGCCGTTGGCCGCGACCAGGATCGCGCCTTGCCCGGGCGTCAGCGACTTGACGAGCGCCGCATAACCGGCCTCGCCGAGCAGTCTCTTGCCGATGGCCGGAACACTGACCGGCGCCACATAAAGATCGATGAACGAGTCGGACGGATTGTCCGACTCGGGATTCTGTGCGCCGTTCTCGTTGCCTGCGCGTTTGTAGGCTGCGGTCACTTCGCCTACGGTCATGTTCAGCCGGCCGACCGATCCTTCCTTGACCAAAACGTTCCAATCGTTTGGCGCGACATGGGACGGGTCCAGTTCTCGGACGACCGCCTTGGCGACGGCTGAGCCAGCCATGCCCTCTTTCTCCGCGACCTTGACGGCAGCGCGCACCATGCTTTCGGCGATGACCGTCACGGTCACCGTTGCGCCGCTGACGATATCGACGGGAGGCCGATCCGATTCCGACTTGCTGAGCGACAGGACATCGCGCCCGACATAGCCATGAATGAAAGTGTTGATCTTCTCGACCGGAATGCCGATCAGGACGATCGGCTCATGGTGGGCCATCAGGCGGGCGCCTGTTATCTTGCCCGTGGTCGACAGGCCTTCGAGGATCTGGATCGGCTGCCCGGAATAACCGGTCGAATCCACCCAGTCGGCGTTGACGAAGGCGTAGCCGACGACTTTGTCGCCGGCATAGATTTTGGCGACCGGCGGCGTCGATTCGACAGGGCCGTAATGGTCGGCGCCGGGCGTCAATTCAGACGCGGGAGCCTGGCCGAGATATTTCGACAACTGACTGTCGAGCGCCCAGCTGGGTGTGGCCAAAAGCAGCCACAGCAATAATGCCGCAACATCTCTGGCGAGTTTCTTGAGCGGACGCACAGCCTGATCCATTGCTTCGCGATCGCGCCGGCCAAACTTCACGTTTCCGCGCGCCTGCAACACGAAAGGTCTCGTATCGTTCCTTGACGGGTAGCCCGGCCGCGCAGCAAGAGCGCGCGCCCGGGCGGCGTCGTTACTTCAGCGTTGCGAGATAGGCGATCACATTGGCGCGATCGTCGGCGTTGGGGAGGCCGGCAAAGGACATCTTGTTTCCGGGAACGACCGCCTTCGGGTCGGTGAGATAGGCGTTGAGCGACGCCTCGTCCCAGGTCTTGTTCGCGTTCTTCATCGCCTCGGAATAACTATAGCCAGGCGCTGTTCCCGACTTCCGGCCGACAACGCCGAACAGCGACGGTCCAAGGGCGTTCTTTCCCGCGACGGCCGTGTGGCAAATGGCGCATTTGTTGAAGACGCGCTTGCCGGCGTCGACGTCGGCGGCGCAGGCCGACGAGACGACCCCCATGCCCATCAGAATGGAGGCGGCGAGATGGATCACTTTCATGAGGTGTGGCCTTTGATATGGTCGCGCGCCTCGTCATGGTGGGCAACGCAAATCGCCCACCCCGACGATGTCATCGCGGTGTAAAATTCAGTTATTGGGCGGCTGCTGCAAGACAACGGCCAGCGCGCGCACTATGAGTGATCCGAAAATGCCCGACAAACGAAATAAATTGCAGCTTGTATCCAAAATTCTGCAGCCAAAATGCTATTCAAAAATGTGCGAACGTAGCGATGCGCCTGCCATATTGATGACTCTTCGTATCCTGAGATTTCTTTGTCGAGTCGGCTGATTCCTTAAACTTCGGGGATATCGGCGGGTGCGTAAATTCGCCGCACTCGAAGTTGGGATTGGAAAGACGAACCGCAGTCGTTGGCTATGGCGGGGATGCCCGACCGGATCGCGAGGCGGAACCGCCAGACGGCGTTTCACACTCGACGCCGCAGCCTTTCGAACGACGATCCTCGGGGGCCTTGCCAGCGGCGCGCCGGTTTCATTCGCGTCATTTCGTGGCGCGCCGCGTTCCCGACAATTCGCGGAGCGCGTCGCGAATGACGAGAGCGTGATTGCGCTGTTCGTCGCGCGCCGCATAGACGAGCGTGAGGTCGCGGTCGCGGGCGATCCGGGCAAGAATTTCAAGGGCGGCGTCTTTGTTCGCCAGTTCTTCCCTGTAGCGGTTCTGGAACTCCAGCCACCGATTCGGATCATGTCCGTACCAGCGTCGCAGTTCCGTGCTCGGCGCGACGTCCTTCAGCCACAGATCGATCGCCGCCGCGTCCTTGCTCAGCCCGCGCGGCCACAGGCGATCGACCAGCACCCGCGCGCCGTCGTCGCGTGACGGCGGCAAGTAAGCTCGTTTCAACCGCACGTCCATGGAGCGCCCCTCGTGATCTGGAGTCTGTCGCGACGGCGGCCAGCGCGCGCGTCAACCGCCGGACGCTTTCTCCCCTTCTTCCACCGTGGCAAGACAGATCGCCGCGTGAGCGAAAGCGGCGCCGGCGCGCATCTCGGCGGCGACCCAGATCGCCTCCATCAATTCCTGCCGGGTGGCGCCGTGCCGCAAGGCGGCCTTCGTGTGCCCGCTGATGCAATAGGGGCATTGCGTGACATGAGCGACGGCGACGGCGATCAGTTGCTTCGCCTTCACCGAAAGCGCGCCCTCCGCAAAAGCCTGCCGGCTGAACGCCTGGAACGCCTTTTCGGTTTCGGGCGCGAGCGCCCGGCGCTTCGCCGAAAGCTCGCCCGACGGCTTGGGATAAATCGACTCGGTCATTTCCACGCTCCTTTTTGAGCTCGGGGCGTTCGTTCGGAACACCTGTCCCCGCCTTGGACATTTGTCTACATCAAGGCGTTTTCATCGATTTTGTTCCCTTTCCGCCCACGGGCGGCGCCCCAGCGGAAACGACGCTCAAAAGTAGAAGCCGTGCGCGCCCGCGACCGCGCCGGCCATGGTCGCAACCGCCAAAGCCAGCAGGATGGAATGCATGCGCGTCAGCCTCGCAAGGGCGAATTGGGGATTGGCGCGCGCAAGGCGTTCCATGCGCGCATGAAACAGGGGCTCGATGATGAAAACGAGAACGGTAAACACGGCCCATAGCCCAAGCATGGCCGCCATCCACCAGAAATGCGGATCAAGGAAACGCGACCACAGGTCCAGGCGATATGTCATCCACAGACCGGCGGCGCCGGCGACAGGGATCGAGACGCGGACTTGCGCGGCGAAGCGTCGCTCGATGGCGTCGAACAAGGCGAGCCCCTCCTGCGCCGGACGGCTTCGCGCGAGCGGCAGAATGACCAGGGTCACGAAAGCCAAGCCGCCAATCCAGTGCGCGACTGCAAGCACGTGGATCGCGCGCGCCCATATCAGATCGTCGAAATCAGACATCCCGCCATCGCGCTCCCGGCATGAGGGCAAAGGCCACGAGGTTCATGCGGAGCTTTCGCCCGCAATATTTAACCGCCCGACGCGGCAGAAAGCCAGAGCGCGGCCGAGGATTTGACCCGCCCCGGCCAGCCGCCGCCTTTCAGTCATTCCCGGCCTCCGCGCTGAAGAGACGCGAATATTTGTCGGGGACGCCGTCCCAGTCTTTCGCGTCGGCCGGCTGTTGGCCCTTGCGCATGATATTTGGCCAACGCTCGGAATAAGTCTTGTTCAGCTCAAGCCAAAATGGCGTCGCGACGTCCTCCGTATCGGGGAAGATCGCCTGCGCAGGGCACTCGGGGACGCAAACGCCGCAATCGATGCACTCATCCGGATGAATGACGAGCATCCTTTCGCCCTGATAGAAGCAATCCACCGGGCAAACTTCGACGCAATCCATATATTTGCACTTGATGCAGTTGTCTGTGACGACATGGGTCATGGGCGGCAGGCTTTGCTCGAGGCGAGAAAAACAGACATCGGCACAGCGACCCGCCAGGGCGGAACAAATCGCGGGTTGCCGGGCTCGCTTGTCGGGTCGGCTTCAGGCTTCGTAATGATCCAGCCGGTCGGCGGACAGGGCGAAGCAAAGAAGCGATCCGGCAAGCATGATCGCCGTGCGCGCGCTGATTTCCTGGGCAAGCAGGCTCAGGAGACCGAGGAGCGACAAGACGAATACAATCGCCCAACGTCGGCGCGACCATTTTCGTTGCGCCGTCCGGGCGTCCGCGAACGACGACGAGCGTCTTGCGCGCGGCGATGGCGCGGCAGGCGCCGGGTTTCTGCGATCAATTGGCATGGTTTCGCTCCTGCTCGAAATGGGTTTCGAGGAATTTGCGGCGTTGGATGAAGAGATATTTCGCAACGAAGCGCAGCCTCGCAAATGAATAATTTCTGCCCTATGACGCAAAAAAATTGCTGTTACCTTTTAAAGGGCCATGAGGCCATTCCTGTTCAGAAACGAGTCTTCGTAAGAAAAGCCTGAGAACACGCCGATTTCCGCACTGTCGCCTGGGGCGAGCGCCGCGCAAGAGAGCGCGACGTTAAACGCAATTTCATTGCGCTATCGCAATCAGGCCGCCCAGGTCGGCTGCTATGGCTCGAGCCTCAGTTCTTTCGACCCTGGGGGAAGCCGCTCGAATGGTCGCTCTCGATATCAGCCACGCCTCCCGCGATCGCCGGAGATCCCGCGCGGTCGGACAGGAACGCGTCACGCCGCAATCCGTTTCCGGAAAAATGCGGCGCATCAAATGGGCGACGCTGCTCCTTTGCCTGGGCGTCTATTACCTGACTCCGTTCCTGCGTTGGGATCGCGGCCCCGGCGAACCGTCGCAGGCGGTCCTGCTCGATTTCGCCCATGGCCGTCTCTATGCTTTCTTTATCGAGATCTGGCCGCAGGAGCTTTACTATCTCACCGGCTTGCTCGTGCTCGCCGCGACGGCCCTCGTGTTGCTGAACGCGGTCGCCGGGCGCGTCTGGTGCGGGTTCTTTTGTCCGCAGACGATCTGGACCGATCTTTTCCTGCTGATCGAGCGGAAGATCGAAGGCGACCGGCGTGAAAGGCTCCTGAAGCGGCAAGCTCCGCTCACGCCGCGCCGGGTCGCGGAAATAGCAGCAAAGCATTTTGCATGGATCGCGGTTTCCGTCGCCACCGGCGGCGCGCTCGTCCTCTATTTCGTCGATGCGCCGACTTTCCTGCGCGGCGTCATGCACGGCGAGGCGCCGTTGCTGATGTGGTCGTGGATCTTGATTTTCGCTGGCGTGACTTACGTCCTCGCGGGTTTCGCACGCGAACAGGTCTGCATCTTCATGTGTCCCTGGCCGCGACTCCAGGGGGCGATCTGGGATCCCGAAGCGCTGACGGTGAATTACCGCGATTACCGCGGCGAACAGCGCATGTCCGCGAAAAAGGCCGTCGAGTTTCGGGCGCGCGGCGAACAGGCGGGCGATTGCGTCGATTGCGGACAATGCGTGGCGGTCTGTCCGATCGGGATCGACATCCGGCAGGGGCCCAATATCGCCTGCATCAATTGCGGCTTGTGCGTGGACGCCTGCGACGGCGTCATGACGAAGCTCAATCGGCCGCGCGGGTTGATCGATTACGAGGCCTGGACCAACATCGAGCGCGGGCGGCGCAACGAAGCCCCGAAACTCCGGCTGGCGAGGCCCAAGACACTTGCGCTCGCGGCGGCCTGCGTCGCGCTCGCAGGCGCCATGGGATATGCTTTCGCCACGCGGTCAACCGGGGCGCTCATTGTCGAACATGATCGTAATCCCCGTTTCGTCCTGCTTTCTGACGGCGACATCCGCAACGGCTATGACGTCAAGATCGTCAACCACAGCGGCGGGCCGCACGCCTATTCAATCGTCGCCGAGGGGTTGGACGAGGGCAGGTTCGAAATCGTCGGCGCGCCAGCCAACGAAAAATTCAATATTCCGGCGGGAGAATCCCGAACCCTGCGCGCCATGGTGACGAGCGCGCGGCCCGATGATGCGCCTTTGCGCTTCGTCGCGCGGGACGAAAGCGGACGAGCCTATGCGGCCGCCGAGAAATTCGTCGTCAGGTGATCGCCAGCGGCGCTCGCCGGGAATCGAAAACAAACGGGAGGCAAAACGGCGGTGGATGTCAGCCTGGCGCGAACTTTTCTCACCGTCGTATCGACGGGCAGCTTCGTCACTGCGGCGGACAAGCTGAACATCACCCAGACTGCGGTCGGAGCCCGCATCAAGGCTCTCGAAGACCAATTGGGACGCCCTTTGTTCGTGCGCAACAAGAGCGGGGCGCGGCTGACTGCCGCGGGCGAACGCTTTGTCCGCCATGCGACCATTCTGGTGCAGACCTGGGAAGCGGCGCGCCAGCAGATCAAGCTGCCGTCGGGCCGAGCGGAAGGCGTCGGCGTTGGCGCCGAGTTGAGCCTCTGGGAGCCATCCATGACCAATTGGCTCGTCTGGATGCATCGCCAGCGTCCCGACGTCGCCATTCGCGTCGAAGTCGATTGCGCGGCGCGGCTGCTCGACTCCGTCCACGCCGGATCGCTCGATATTGCGGTCCTGCACAATCCGCCGCAGCAGCAAGACCTCGTCGTCGAGCTTCTCTATGACGAGAGGCTTGTTCTGGTCACGACGGCGGAAGACGGTCGTCTTCGCCCCGACGATTACATTCTCGTCGATTGGGGGCCAGCCTTCGCGGTCAATGCGCGGGCGGCCGGCGCGACCCCCGTCGATCCGCCGCTTTCGATCAATTTCGGGCCGCTGGCTCGCGCTTACATGATGGCGGTCGGCGGGGCCGGCTATTTCAGGCTGCGAAGCGTTCAGGCGCATCTGGCCGAGGGCCGGTTACGCCGGGTCGCGGACGCCCCTGAATTCGCGCATTCGATCTATCTCGTCTATGCGGCGCGCCATGATCACGAACTGGTCGACGTGATCCGGGCGTCTTTGCGCGAGTCCTTCGCCGGCCAATGACCGCGCGGCGGACTCGGCGCGAAGCTCCTCCGGCGCGACGGGCGCAGCCCCGCTCCTGACCCGACGCTCCCCGAGACCGCGGCGCGCTGTCGATGTCTCACAGGAAAGGAAAGCCCGGAGCCCCCAAACACCAAGACGGCGAAGCCGGATTCGCCGGCGGCGTCGGACGTAAGCCGCAAAAGACGGCGATGGGATCCCGCCGACAAACGCCTGCCGCGGTTTATCGGAACGGAATGG
>JAJXYV010000026.1 GCA_021780435.1 Pseudomonadota bacterium | reverse complement strand
GCTATGGCGTCCCGGCGCTATCCTTTGGCCTTGCCGCGCGTATGCTTGCCCGCAACGGCGGCGTGGACAAGGCGACCCAGATCGCGGAAGCCCTGGCCGCGATTTTCGCCGCCCTGCTGGTCTTCTTCCAGATCCGCCATGTCCTGCATGGCGGCGACCCCTTCGTCGACGACGTCGGACTGGTTGAAAACGGCCTTTACGCGATCAGCGCGCTGGGCTTCTCGCTGGTCCTGTCGCGGCTCGATCTCGCCCGCGCCAGCCCGGCGCTGAATTTTCTCTCGCTGGCCTTCGGCGTCGGCGCCGCCCTGATCGCCGTCCTCGCGCTTGCCGTCTGGACCAATCCTTATTTCGACCAGAGGCCTGTCCTCGGCGGGCGCTGGCTCAACGCCTTGCTGCTCGGCTATGCCCTTCCCGGGTTCTGCGCCGCCCTTTTCGCTAATCTCGGCCGCGCCTACCGACCACTCTGGTTCTTGCGCATGCTGCGCTTGGTCGCCCTGCTTCTGGTCTTTCTCTATGTGACGCTGGAAACGCGGCGGCAGTTCCAGGGCCTGTGGATCGGCTGGAGCCAGGCGACCGGGGCAACCGAGCAATATGCCTATTCCGCTGTCTGGCTCGCCTTCGGCGTCGCCCTGCTCGCCTATGGCCTCGTCCGCCATTCGCTCGAGGCGCGCGTCGCCTCGGCGGCCGTGATCCTGCTGTCGGTGCTCAAGGTCTTCCTCTTCGACCTGTCGCACCTCGTCGGCGCGCAGCGCGCCTTTTCCTTCATCGGCCTCGGCGCCGTGCTGATCGGCATCGGCCTCGTTTATCAGAAGCTGGTTTTCCGGCCGCGCGGGACGACGTACCTCAAAAAGTGAGCTTGCCCTCGCCGATCCTGACGCAACCGCCGCCGACGCTCGTATCGACCAGTTCGCCGCCGGCGATCCGCATGGTCAGCGCGATATGGCTGGGGCGGCCGATAGCGAAGCCCTGTTCGATGATGATGGTGTGCTCGCCGTCCTCGGGCCGTTCGAAATGAGCGGCGACGGCGGCGAAGGCGCAAGCCGCCGAACCCGTCGCCGGGTCTTCATGGACGCCCCATCCCGAAACGAAAACACGCGCCTGGACGTGATGGGCGGGATCAGTCGTCTCTCGCGTATAGGCGAAGGCAGCCGGACGCTCCATCGGAAATGCGGCGGCGAAATGCGCGGTATCGAGGACGATTTGGTTGAGGACTGACAGGCTATTGACTGGAACAAAAGCGAAGGGCAAGCCCAACGAAGCCAGGACCGGCTCGTGGTCGTCGAAGCCGATCGCCGCCGAGTCGATCCCAAGAGCGGCGGCGATAGCCACGCGATCCGCGACCGGCGCGCCCAGTTCCGGCCTTTGCGGCGCCCAGAACTGCGCGCGCAAGGCGCCGTGAACGCGGGCGACCTCGCAGACCACCGCGCCGACCGCCTCCTCTAGCACCAGGCGCAGGGGTTGGCCGCCGATCATCTCCGGCGCGCGCAAGAGGGCGATCAGCGCGGCGGCGCCGAGCGTCGGATGGCCGGCGAAGGGAAGCTCCATCGCCGGCGTGAAGATCCGCAGGCCCGCCGTATTGGTCGGATCGCGGGGCGCGACGACGAAGGCGGTTTCCGAAAGGTTGAATTCGCGGGCGATGGCCTGCATCTGCGCCGTCGTCAAGGCGTCGGCCTCGGTCACCACTGCGAGCGAATTGCCCGCGAAAGGCCTTTCCGTAAAGACGTCGAGCAGGTGATAGGCGACGCGCATCGCCATTCAGGTTTCGCCGGATTCAGCCGCCTTGGCGGCGGCGTCCTGTTCCATAAGGCGGCGGAAGGCGCGCACCGAGAAGGGGATCATCGCCAGATAGGCCAGGCTGATGACGATCAGCATCGGCAGCGGGAAGGAGGCGAGCAGGACGAGAACGGCCGCGGCGGCGAACAGCACGAAGATGAATTTCTCGCGTGGCACCCGGCCGATATGCTTGCCGGAAAAATGCGGCAGGCTGCTGACCATCAGGCCGGCGACAAAAACGACATAGGCGGCTTCGAGCAAAACTTGCCAGCGCGCGTCCGGCAGGTCGAAGGACAGCCGCAGATAGAGCGGCAGGAGGACGACGATGGCGCCGGCCGGCGCGGGCATTCCGGTGAAGAAGCGCCCCGACCATGCGGGCTTGTTCGGGTCATCGATCATGACGTTGAAACGTGCAAGGCGCAGCGCCGCCGCGATGGCGAAGATCAGCACAGCCGCCCAGCCCACGGTCTTCAACTCGTGCAGCGACCAGAAGAACAGCAGAAGGGCCGGCGCGACGCCGAAATCGATGAAATCCGCCAGAGAATCGAGTTCGGCGCCGAAGCGCGACGAGCCCTTGAGCGCCCGGGCAATGCGGCCATCAATGCCGTCGAGCACGGCCGCCGCCAGAATGGCGAGCACCGCATTTTCATAGCGCGCGTCGACGGCGAAGCGGATCGCGGTGAGGCCGGCGCAGAGCGCAAGCAGGGTGACGATGTTGGGCACGACGAAGCGCAGCGGCAGGCCGCGCAGGCCCTGCGGCCGGAA
>JAJXYV010000188.1 GCA_021780435.1 Pseudomonadota bacterium | reverse complement strand
CCGCTACCGCCGGCGGCTGTACCCGCAGTGCTTCGTGCCGGATCCGATGCGCTTCGCGCACCGCACGCCCGCCCGAGTCCCCGTGATCTTCGGAGCAGCCGAGGTCGCACGGATGCTCAAGTTCGCGTCGATGGTGCCGGGCCATGTGCATCATCCCTTGAGCGGCGCGGCGCTCCGGCTGATGATCATCCTGCTCTATACGACCGGGGTGCGGCGCGGCGAGGTGGCGCGCCTGGCCCTGTCGGATGTGGACTTGAAGGCCGGGACCTTAAGGATTCGGGACTCCAAGTTCCACAAGAGCCGCCTGATCCCGGTATCGAGCAGCACGCTCACGGCGATCCGGGGATATCTCCAGGTGCGGCTCGCCGCCCCGTGGGATATCGGTGCCGATGCGCCGCTGTTCGGACACCAGCACGGCTGTGACCGGTTTCGAGGATATTCCGGCGGCGGCCTCTATCACCTCGTCGCAGGCGCCCTCGATGCGGCGTGTGTGGTCGATGGCGCCGGTCGGCGCGCCCATGTTCACGACTTTCGGCATAGCTTTGCCGTCAACGCGCTCCTGCGCTGGTACGGTCAAGGCGTCGATGTCAGCGCCAAGCTGCCGCAGCTATCGATGTACCTCGGGCACGTCTCGATCGCCTCGACGGCGTATTACCTGCACTTTATCCCCGCGATTGCACGGGCGGCGAGCCGCCGGTTTCATCGGCAGTTCGGCGCCCTCATCGGAGGTGCGCCATGAGGCGATCCGCCCGTTCGAACGCGCTCGCGCGCATTCTGGTCAAGTATTTCCAGGAGTACCTGCCGACGCTGCGAGGGATGAGCCCCCACACCATCCGCAGTTATCGCGATGCGATCATTTTGTATCTCAAGTTCGCCGCCGCCCGCGCGCAGCGCGGGGTCGATGCGCTCGATGTGGAGGATTTGACCTCCGACCGGGTCGGTGAGTTCCTTGCCGACCTCGAGCGCACCCGGGGCAACGGGATCTCGACCCGGAACGTGCGGCTCGCCGCACTGCATACGTTTGCCCGGTTTGCCGCGAGCGAGGCGCCCGAGCACCTGGCCGAGCTGCAGCGGATCCTTGCGATTCCCTTCAAGCGGGGTCGGCGCCAAGTGCCGCTCGAGTACCTCGACCAGAAGGAGGTCGAGGCTCTCCTCGCAACCCCGCCACACCCCAGCAACTCGGTCGAGCGCGATCACGCGCTGTTCGCCTTGATGTTCAACACTGGCGCTCGCGTGCAGGAGGTCCTGGACCTTAAAGTGCGTGATGTCCGCCTCGCCGCGCCCTTCCAGGTCCGACTGCACGGCAAGGGCAACAAGGTGCGGATCTGTCCGATCTGGGCGCACACGGCGGCGCGTCTGCGCCGCCTGATTGATCGCTCGCCCTGGACGACGGAGCCGGACAGTGCGCTCTTTGTGAACCTGCGCGGGGCGAAGCTCACTCGCTTCGGCGTGCGCTATTTGCTCCGGAAGCGGATCGCCACCTGCATCGCGGAGGCGCCGTCGCTTGCCGGAAAGCGCATCCACCCGCATTCGTTGCGGCACACCACCGCGATCCACCTGCTCAAGGCCGGCGTTGATTTCGCGACCATCAGTCAGTGGCTTGGGCACTCATCGCTCAACACGACGATGACCTACGCGCGAGCGGATCTGGATCTGAAGCGCAAGGCACTCCTGCAGGTGTTTCCCGACGCCCCGCGTCCGCCGCGGGGCGGCCACGTAAGCATGCAACGCGTCGATGTGATGGGCTGGCTGCGTCGGCTGTAATGGGCGTCAGGGCCCGGATCCGCTTTCGGATCTGGGCCCTGCAGTTCGGGTCCGGCGGATAGGCACGACGCCCGACGAGTATCCCCCGCAAGAGGCCGCATTTGGCGGTCGCTTGTTGGGCCCCGGCTCGGGGAGACTACGTAGGTCACGGCAGTCATGCGGGAGGTTCGAAGGACGTGAGGCACCGAGAAGCCCACAGGAGGGAGTGGGGTATTGCCTGGTCCTTAGATCCTACGCCATCGGTCTCGCCGTCAAGGTGCTCCGTTGCTCACGCGCTCACGCGCGTTCCTCTACTCGCCGAGTGGCCGGACGGCCAGCCTGTGACGGGCTGCGCTGCGATGGCCTGACTCCGGACTGCGGGCAATCCGCCCGATCAAGACCGGAGAACGATGATGTCCAACCATAATCTTTTCTACCACGGGACCGATGGCACCGTAACGCCTGCGACCAACGCCCAGATCCTGGCCGCCGCGCGCGAGGTGCTCGCCCATCGAGTACGCCGCGGGGCGCTGCTGCAGTCACCCCAGCGGGTCGGGGAGTACTTGTCGACCCGTCTCGGCCATTTGGACTATGAGATTTTCGGACTCATCCTGGTCGATCAACGGCATAGGATCATCGAGTGCATCGATCTGTTTCGCGGTACCCTCGATGGCGCGAGCGTCCATCCTCGCGAGGTGGTGAAGATCGCCTTGCAAAAAGGGGCTGCGGCCTGCCTCGCGTACCACAACCATCCGTCGGGGGTCCAAGATCAGAGCGCCGCCGATGAGATCATCAC
>JAJXYV010000104.1 GCA_021780435.1 Pseudomonadota bacterium | reverse complement strand
TGCGCCACGCCACCGCAAGGACAGGGCCGCGACATGAAACTGATCATCGCCATCATCAAACCGTTCAAGCTCGACGACGTGCGTGAGGCACTGACGCCGCTCGGCGTGCAGGGTCTCACGGTCTCCGAGGTCAAGGGATTCGGCCGCCAGAAGGGGCAGACCGAGATCTACCGCGGCGCCGAGTACCACGTGAACTTCCTTCCGAAAGTGAAGATCGAAGTCGCGGTTCCCGCCGATCTGGCGGACGCCGTGATCGAGGCGATCGCCAAGGCCGCGCACACCGGCAAGATCGGCGACGGCAAGATCTTCGTCGTCGACATCGAGCGCGCGATGCGCATCCGCACCGGCGAAGCCGACGCAGCGGCGCTGTAGCCCTTTGCCGTTCCACCAGAGAAGCAACGAGGATTCAAGAACGATGAAACGCTCCCGCCTCGCCTGGGCCGTCGCCGGCATCGTGCCGGCGCTGCTCGCCGCCGCGCCGGCCTTCGCCGACGCCCCACCGGCCGTGCCCAAGATGGACACCGGCGACACCGCGTGGATGCTGACCAGCACCGCGCTGGTGCTGATGATGACCATCCCGGGCCTCGCGCTGTTCTATGCCGGCATGGTGCGCAAGAAGAACATCCTCGCCACCATGATGCAGTCGTTCATGATCTGCTGCCTGGTGACGGTGACCTGGGTGGTGGCGGGCTATTCGCTGGCGTTCACCAACGGCAATCCCTACATCGGCGACTTCTCCCGCTTCATGCTGTGGGGGATGGAGAAGCACTGGGACCAGGCGTTCCTGCTCGGCGGGTCGGTGCCGCAGACGATCCCCGAGAGCGTCTACATGATGTTCCAGATGACCTTCGCGATCATCACCCCCGGCCTGATCGCCGGCGCCTTCGCCGATCGCATGAAGTTCAGCGCCATGTGCATCTTCATGGTGATGTGGTCGCTGCTGGTCTATTCGCCGATCGCCCACTGGGTGTGGAGCTCGGACGGCTGGCTGGGCGCGGGCGTGTTCGGCCTGCCGGGCGCGGCGGACTTCGCCGGCGGCACGGTGGTGCACATCAACGCCGGGATCGCCGGGCTGGTCTGCTGCCTCGTGCTGGGCAAGCGCGTCGGCTACGGCCAGGACAACATGGCGCCGTATAACGTGTCCTATGCCGTGATTGGCGCCTCCCTGCTGTGGGTGGGCTGGTTCGGGTTCAACGCCGGTTCCGCCGTCGGCTCCAACGGCCGCGCGGGCATGGCGATGACGGTGACGCAGATCGCCACCGCGGCAGCCGCGCTCGCCTGGACGTTCACCGAGTGGGCATCCAAGGGCAAGCCGTCGGTGCTCGGCGCCGCCTCGGGCGCGGTCGCGGGTCTCGTGGCGATCACCCCGGCTTCCGGCTTCGTGCTGCCGGGCGCCTCGCTGATCATCGGTATCGCCGCCGGCGTGATCTGCTTCTGGTCGGCCACCAGCCTCAAGCACATGCTCGGCTACGACGACAGCCTGGATGCGTTCGGGGTGCACGGCGTCGGCGGGATCGTCGGTGCCTTGCTGACCGGCGTGTTCGCCTACGGGCCGCTGTCGGCGACGCCGCAGACTCCGCTCGGCGCGAACATCGGCGGCCTGGCGCAGTTCGAATCGCAGGTGATCGCGGTCTGCGTGACCCTGGTCTACTCAGGCGTAATGACCTTCATCCTGCTGATGGTGACGAAAGCGCTGGTCGGCCTGCGGGTTGGCGAGGAGGAGGAGCGCGAGGGCCTCGATCTCGTGCTGCACGGCGAGCAGATCCTCTGAGCTTTGCCGCGATCGGGGGCACCCGGGCGGGTGCCCCCCTTCTCTCCCTTCTCCTGTCCCGAACGGCTGTCCGGAGACGGACGAACCAGAAAAAGGAACTTTTGATATGACCACCACACTTCGATGGGCCGCCGCCCGCCCCGCTGCGTCGCGTTCCGCCTGGCGTGCGGCGCTGTTGGCTGGGGTCACTCTGTTTGCCGCGCCGGCCGCCTGGGCCTTCAACCCGCCGAGCCCGATCAAGATCGACGGCGGACCGCTCGGCGATCTGCAGCTCAGCGGCGGTGCCGACGGCTATGCCTATGCTCTGACCGGCGCGAACAGCTCCGGCGGTGGCGGCCTGCTCGGCTTCGACCGGTCGGCCGGGGTGGAGTTCATGAACGGGCTGATCGAGCTGCAGAAATCGGACGGCCTCATCCAAGGCATGATCGAGGTCGGCAGCACCAACAATTTCGTCCTCGGGGCGGCGCCGAAATCGACCTCGGTGACCACCTTCTCCACCGGTCCGGTCTATGCCGCCTACCTCACCCTGGCGCCGTCGCCCAATTTCTCCTTCTCGGCCGGGCATCTGGCCTCGCTGGAAGGCTACGAATCGGGCGTTGACTGGAACAACTTCAACGTCCTGACGACCGACATCTTCTCCGTCGAGAATTCGCAGAGCACCGGGGTCGAGGCCACCGCCACCCTGGGGCCGATCTCCGGCACGATCGAATTCGGCGACGGTTTCGACACCCAGGACTGGAACTATCTCCAGATGTCGGCCACCTACACGG
>JAJXYV010000268.1 GCA_021780435.1 Pseudomonadota bacterium | reverse complement strand
CGTCGCCGGCTACATGGTCGGCAACGACGTATCGGAACGTGATTTCCAATCCGACCAGAGGTGCGGACAAATCATCAAAGGCAAGTCCTGGGAAAGCTTTTGCCCGCTCGGTCCCTGGCTGGCGACCGCCGATGAAATCCCGGACACTGGCGATCTGCGCCTGTGGCTCGATGTCAATGGCGAACGGATGCAGGATTGCTCCACCTCGGACATGCTTTTCTCCGTGCCCGAGCTGGTAAGCTATGTCAGCCACTTCATGGTGCTCCAGCCCGGCGACGTGATCCTGACCGGGACCCCGCCAGGCGTCGGCATGACGATCGGGCGTTATCTCAAATCCGGCGACGAGGTGCGGCTCGGGATCGACGGCCTCGGCGAGCAGCGTCAGAAAGTGATCGCCCAGCAGGATTAGGCCGCCGCCCCGCCCGGGCTTCCGCCGGCGTTCATGGCGAGATTTCCGCCATCGACCGGCAGCAGCACGCCGTTGACGGCGGCCGCCGCGTCGGAAGCGAGGAAAATGGCGGGACCGACCATATCATCGGGCTCCAGCAGCCGGTTCATGGGCAGGCCCTCCAGAATACGGGGCAGCACGCCGTCGCGGAACGCAGGATTGCTCAGATGGCTTTCGAATCCAGGCGTGCGGATCTGTGCCGGAAGGATGGCGTTGGCGCGAATGCCGCGGCGGCCATATTCGATCGCCAGTTCACGCGTCATCTGATGCACGGCGGCCTTGGTGCAGCTGTAGGCGAAGGCGCCGCGCCCCAGGGCGCTGGCGCCGGCGTTCGACCCGATATTGATGATGGCTCCGGCGCCTTTGGCCAGCATTCCCGGAATCGCCGCTCGTGCACAGAGGAAATAGCCGGTCACATTGACCGCGAACATCCGCTCCCAGTCACCGAGCGCGACCTCATGGGGCGGCGAACGGCGAGGAAAGACGAAGGGAACATTGACAAGGATGTCGATGGCGCACCCATCTGCATTGCAGGCGGCGAACAAGGCTTCGACCTGATCGCCCTGCGAGATGTCGCATCGCCTTGCCAGCACGGCGGCTGCTCCCAATTCGCTCCGCGTGCGCTCAAGCCCATCCGCGTCGATGTCGCATATGACCAGGCGCGCGCCCGCGCGGGCGTAACCCAGCGCAATGGCGTGGCCGACGCCGCCATTGGCGCCTGCGCCCGTGACCATGGCGACCTTGCCGCTCAGATCGAACGATCCGACTGTCATCGTCAGGCTCCGTCGAGCAACTCGATCGAACCGGCGCCGCCGTCGATCCTGATCATCATCCCGTCGCGCAGAATGGCGGTCGCGTTGGCGAGCACGACAGCGGGAATTCCGCTCTCCCGCGCCTGGCAGGCGGCATGGGCGAGCACGCCGCCCACTTCGATCACGAGACCGGACGCCACCCGAAAGGCGGGCGCCAGCCCCAGGCTGGCCGAGCGGGCGACAATGATTTCATCGCCCTGCAGATCGGCGCAGCCCGCCTCGAAACCGCCTTCGTCGAGCAGTCTGACCCTGCCGACGGCGACTCCCGGCGCGACGGGCGCGCCAGTCAGGCCGCAAAAAGCCGACGCCTCGGGCCATGCGCCGATGGCCTCCAGCCGGCTGGCGAAAATGACCGCCGGGATCCGGCGCTGACTTGCAAGCATCTTGGCGATCCGCCGCTCCTGCCTGCGGCGAGCGACGATTTCGTTCATCTTGGCGCGGTGCGCAAAGGCGCTTTCGATCTCGTCGGGGCGCAAGTGGAAAATGTCGTCTTCGGACCATTCCAGACGCCGGTTGAGCGTCTTGAGAACCGTCCGGATGACGGCGTATTCGGCGGCGAAGTAATATTTCACTGTTTCGCGCAGCGGCAGCAGCGCCTGCGCAAGCTCCAGATCGACGAACAGGTTCCCCGCCTCCTCGTCATGCGTCGCGGAGTGCGGCAAGTGGCGGCGCAAACCCGCCTCGGCCTCCGATCTGGCCTCACACAATTGGCTGAAATCCTCGCCCGGCCGGCGGCCCGAACGGGTCAGATCGGCCAGCAGCCGGTCCAGCGCCTCGGGCGTCTCGGCCAGGCGTGGGCTCGTCAGCTCCAGTTCGTTGAAGGCCATGTGGCCATAAGCTTCCAGAAATTCCGTCCGGCTGATCCGGCCTTCGGCCAGTCGGCCAAGATCGAGCCCTTGCTCCGTGATGCGGCTGCCTTCCAATCCCTGCAACAATGGCGTCGCCAGCGCCCCGTCGCCAAGGAGCCGCTCCATCCGGCCGCGCACGAGGTCGGCGAAATAAAATCCCAGCCGCGCCACAGTGACGAAAAACGCGCAGGATTCGTGCTTCAGGCGGCTCACCGCGGCATGAAAGGCGTCGATGAGCTCGGCGGTCGGCGTCGCGTCCGTCGCGGCGATCAGCGACCGGCAGGCTTTGAGGCTCCGCCGGAACGCGGTTTCTTGCCCGATGGGGAATTCCGCGAGGATGGCTCGCGCATTGTCGATCATGGCTTGGCGAAACCGACGCATATGGACGTGTCGCCGGCGTCCCTCGGCGAGGCCGAAGAGCGCGATGGACTCCTCCAATGACAGATATTGGCGATACAGGCCGAATTCCGGGTAATTGGCGCGGCCTGGGTCGGCGGCGACATCGTCCAGCAATTCGTCGATCTCCAGCGGAAGGCCGGCGCTGAAAGTTCCGGCGTCGATCTCCAGATTGAAGCGGGGCTGGCCACAGACAATTTCGAGCAAGGCGACAGCGGCGTCGTCGGCGAGTTCATAGCCGAGGCGACGGCGTCCGCGAACGACGGCGCCGCCGACGCCGGTGAAAATCTCGCGAAAAAGCGCGAAACTCATCGGCGTAGGCGTCGGCAGCAACTCGCCGACGTTGCCGTTGCTGAAGACGGCGTCGCGACCGGTGAGCCGCCCCGCCCGACGCAATTCATCGATCCGCGCGCCCAGCCTGTCGCGCTCGGCGTCGATGTAGGCTTCGACCGCTTCCGGCGCGTCTCGCGAAACGGCTCCGGTGATCGGCCGGGCCTGAAGAAAATGAATCTCGTCCCCAAGAACGGCGAATTCGATATCCTGCGGGCGACCGAACGTTCGCTCGATGCCTGCGGCCAGCTGGCTGAGGCGGGCAAGCAGCGCCGGCGTCAACGCCGGTTGGTCGCGACGCTGGGCGCAGAGCATCACTTCGCCGTCCGCGGTCAGCATCGCGTTCTTCGTCGACAGCGTCGCCGTCTTGATCCGGCCATCGCGATCGAGCACGAAACTGTCTCCGGTGACCCGGCCCGCCGCGAGCGGTTCGCCAAGTCCAGGCACGACATTGACCACCATTTCATCGGCCGAGCCGGTCACCGGATTGGCGGTGAACAAGATGCCGGCGGCGTCCGCCTCCACCAGCTCGTGGACAAGCACGGCCATGCCCGGCGCGCGCCGCCGTCGCGCGGACGCCATCCGATACCGCATCGCGTCAGAACCGTGCAACGCGCGCAGACAGAGTTCGATCGCCGCCAGGAGCCCGTTTTCGTCCTTGACGGGGAGGACGGTTGGAAAGACGCCGGCCCAGCTGGCGTCCTCGTCGTCCTCCTCCGTGGCGGAGCTGCGAACCGCGGCGGCGCGAAAGCCCGAGGAACGCCAGGCCGTCAGGATCGCCTCGGCTTCCGCCTCCGACAAGCGCGCTTCGTCGCCGGGAGGGACGGCTCTCGCGGTCACGCAGAAGCCCGAGGGAACGCGATAGCCGGCGTGGATCAGCCGGCCAAGGCGAAAGGCCTTGCGTCCGACCAGCGACGCGGCGCCAGGGCCGATTTGGTGCAGGGGAAGAACCAGGCCGTGCGGGCCGACCGCGGCCGTTCGTCCGGCGTGAGGAGAAGCGAGCTGCATGACTTCATCCCGTGCTGGCTATTCGGCGGCGTTGGCGATCCGTCCGTCGTCGCGACGCCCGCGCTCACGCACCCAACGCTCGCGGATCTCGTTCCATTCCGGAGCGAGGGCGGAGACATCCACGCCGCCGGCGAGCACGTGATCGAGCGCGCGGCGATAGAAGGCGCAGAGATCGCCAACGAGGCCGGGCGAACGTTCACGACCGGGAATCTTGAACCGGTCGACGCCAAGGGCGACATATTCGGGCAGCTCCCAGAGCAGAAGTTCGGGCGTCGCCTTGAGGTCGGGCGCCTCCGGATAAAGGCGCTCGTCGATTTTCAAGTCCCATTTCGCCCGGCAGATGCGGTAACAACTGCCGCCGCGACTGGCGCTGCCGATGTGGTGGTCCTTGCCCTGTTCATCGCGGTTGTGGACGATCTGGAAATAGCTGCTCGAATAGCAGCGGCCGGGGCAGATCCGCCCGCGCTTGGTCGCCTGGAACATGAAGGCTTCCAGTTTCATGTTGGTTTTATCGCGGATTTCTTCGAGCTCCTGGACGCCCCAGCGATAGGGAATGACGACAATGTTGGCGCCCATTTCTTCGTAAAAGGCGATGTCGCGGAAGTTGAAGATTCCAGCGGTGACGCTGACGTGAATGTCGATCTCCGGCAGAAGCCGCCGCACCAGCGCGATGCAACCGGGATCGCACAGCATCACGCCGCCCGCGCCCCATTCGGCGTAGCGCTCGATTTTTGCCAGCATTTGCGGAATTTCGGCTGGCTCGGGCATGACATTGATCGCAACGCGAATATCCTTGCCGCGCGGCCGGCTCCAGTCGAGCAGTTCCCTTATTTCCTCGTCACAAAGCTCATCGGAAGCCGGTCGCCGGCTCCAGCCTTTGGGACCGACGAAAACCGATTCGCAACCGCGCTCCAGCGCGGTGATCGCCATGTCCAGCGTCCCACCCGGCCCCATCAGAACAGTCATGACGCTCCCCCTTCACATGATGGACGCAGGCGCGAACAGGCCTGGCGCAATTTTGTCGATCCCCAGCGATTCCGCGCCGGCGACGGCTTTCAGCTGATCGAAAAGGCGCTCCAGCCGATCGATGTCGCCGGCGCCCCAGTCAACGCAGATCCGGCGATCCCAGGCCGTCCGCAAGGCCGCGAAAGCCTTGGGCGGCAACGCCAGATCCGGCCATGCCGCACGGTCCGCGCGCATCACCGCGACGGCGTCGCGATAGGCGGCGACGAAAGCGGCGACCAGCGCCCCATCGGACGCGACAAAGGCCTCGCGAAAAGCGAAAAATGTCGTGGGCGGGCCGGGTTGCGGCTCCGGCAGGAGGTCGAGGACGTCGCAGAGCTGGCGAAACCGCCCCGTGGCGGCCAGTCCCGGCGCCATATGCCAATAGACGACCGCAGCGTCGACTTTATCCGCCTCAAGCCAGTCAACGAGAACGGCTTTCGATCCCGCTTCCTCGACAAGCGCCGTCGATTGCGGATCGAAGCCATGGCGGCTCCGGCAGGCGGCCCGGATCACCATCCAATTCTTGTCGAGCCGCCCCACGACGCCGATGCGGCGCTCCCGCACATCCGCCAACTCGCGGATCGGCGAGGAGGCCGGAACCACCACGGCGCCCATGATCCGGCCATAGGGATGGACAGCGACAAGATTGAGCCCCTGCTGGCGACAGCGCGAGAGCGAAATCCAGTCTGCGTCGATGAAATCGGCCTCGCCCGCCGCGATCGCCGCGATGGTGGCCTGAAACGAGCGCCGGTTGACATCGTCGCCGAGCGCCAATTTCAGGCGGAAGCCGTTGCGTCGGTCCAAGCCCCGCTCCTGGATGATCCGCATGATCCATCCGGGGCTGCCGGTGGCTTCGAACGCGCCGCGCAAGACGGGGGTCAGGCCGACGCTGTCCATGGCGCATCGCTTCGAAGCCCGTCGGCCCGTGTCATCAGCGTATCGACCCGCTTGCGTTTCTCGCTGATCCATCGCGCCTGCAGCGTCGCAAGTTCGTCAGCGTGAAGCGCCATGTCGCGCGCCTCGCCACTTTCGATTCCGTCGAGCACCTTGCGATAGAAACGGACCAGATCCCGGATCATCGCCGTCGGCCGCTCGCGGCCCGACAGCTTGAAACATTCGACGCCCAGATCGACGAAGCGCGGCAATTGTTCGAGCATCAAACGCGCGTCGCGGCGCAGCTTCAGGGGCGTGGGCGGCTCATCGGCGGCGCCGAAATCCCATTTCGTCTGACAGACGCGATAGCACTCCTTGGCTCCCCGGTTGGCGCTTCCGTAGAAATAATCCTTGCCTTCGACCTCCTGCCAGTCGCGGAACTTGAGATAGCTCGACATGATGCATTTTCCCGGGCAGATCTTGCCCGTCTGCACCGTTTCGAACAGGAAGACTTCGAGGCCGATATCGGAAGCCGCCCGTGTCTCGACGATCTCTTCCTCTCCCCAGCGATAGGGAAGGATGATGACGTCGGCGCCGAGCGCGCGATAGAATTGCGCGTCCCATGCGTTGGTCACGCCGCTACCGATGCTGACGTGAAGAACGAGATGCGGAAACATCCGCCGAAAGAGCGCGATAGCGCCGGGATCGGTGACGATGAAGCCGGAAACGCCCCAGGCGTCGAAGCGACGCGCCTTTTCCAGAAAACCGTCCATTTCGAACGGACTGGGAAATGTGTTGAAGACGACGCGCACCTGTTTGCCGCGCGCGCCGGCGTAATCGATGACCGTCTTGATTTCATCGTCGGTCATTTCGGATTCGTAAGGCCGGCGGCTCCAACCGAGCGGGCCGACATAAATCACGTCGGCGCCCTCGTCGATGGCGGCAAAGGCCATCTCCGTGGTGCCGGCCGGGGCGAGCAGCGCTGTCATGGCTCAGTTCTCACCGAAATAACGCCGGCCGGCGCTTTCGTAATAATAGCCGTTGCACAATCCCATTTTCGCCAGCCCCTTGAGCGCCTCAAGCTGGGGCGACAGATCGCGCTGGGGCTCGCCGGCGAAAGCGCGGGTCAAGGCGTCACGGTAGATTTCGCCGACGCGCGCCGCATAATCGACGTCTTCGCCGTGGCTCTGGACATAAAAGGCGCCGAGCCTCGCGGCGGCCAATTCATCGACATGCTCCAGCATGCACAGATCCGAACCGCTCAAGGTCATGCGGCCGGTGTCTTTCAGTGACCACTCCCCCTTGGTTCGAGTCAGCCAATGGTCTTGCGAGCAGGAGAATTTGCAGTCGCCTTCAACGGCCTTGTCGGAATGCTCGACGATGAAACAGGTCTCGGAGACAACCAGCGGAATCTTGCCGTGGATCGGCATCAGCACCTCGATCGGCGTATGATCGCGGATGTAAATGGCCTCTTTCAGACTCAGCTCGGGGTTGGGATAGACGCGCGTCACGCCATAGTCTTTGACGAGCCGGGCGGTGGCGTCGGTGTACAGGTTGCCGAAGACGCCGAGATGAATGGGCTTGTTGCATCCCATTTCCCGGAGCATGAGCAGCAGGCCGAGATTGTGGACCTCGAAAGCGTCGAACGGCAGCGACAGCGCCTTCTCGACGACCTTGCGCACCCAGGGCAGATCGTGATTGCTGGGCACGGCGTAGAGGCGCAGATAACATTTCTTGCCCTGCGACTTCACCATGTCGACGCCCCCGGCCAGCAGGTCGGGATCGGCGCTGAAATTCTTCGGATAGTCAGGGCAGGAAAAGTCGCCCAGATAGAGGGCGTCGTAAGCGGAGTAATCGCCCTGGCGCAATTGCTTGGGCGTGGCGACATTGGTGGACAATTCGAACATGGACGGGCTCCTTATTGCGCGGCGGCGGCAGGACGGGCGGAATTACGGAAAGCGGCGCGTTCGGCCCGCATCGCCTCGCGCTCGGCCTCGCTGATCAGGCGGCGGTCGCGATGGCCGCGTTCGACCACCCAGCGCTGGCGGAAGGTCTCCAGTTCGGGCCGGAAAGGCGCAAGGTCGGGAGCATCGCTTTCGGCGATGACGTCGAGAACGCGACGATAGAAACGGACGATATCGCGCACCAATATGTCCGAACGGTCGCGGCCCGGAACTTTCAGGCAATCAACGCCGGCGGCGAGATAGGCGGGAAGCTCGTCCAGCCAGAGCGCCGGATTGGTCTTGATGGTCATGCCTTCCCGGAACGAGACGTCGTTGACTTCGAATTCCCAATTCGTCTGGCAAATCCGGAGGCAGTCGCCGCCGCGGCTGGCGCTGCCGAAGAAATGATCCTTGCCGTTGTCGTCGAGCCAGTGGCGGTAGCTGAAATAGCTGCTCATCATGCATTTACCGGGGCAAATCTTGCCGCCGGATGGAGTCTTGAACAGGAACACCTCGATGCCGACGCCGGTCTTCGCCTTCATCTCGGCGATCTCTTCAACCGACAGCCGATAGGGCAGAACGACATAGGTCGCGCCGATGTCCGACAGGAACTGAACGTCTCGGTGGTTGGTGATGCCGCAGCCGACGCTGGTGTGGATGGCCACGTCGGGAAGCATTTCCTTGACCAGGCGCATGCAGCCGACGTCGCTGATCATGAAGCCCTTGGCGCCCCACGAGGCGTACATGGCGATGCGGTCGAGAAACATCGGCACTTCGGTGGAGCTCGGCAGGGTGTTGACGACAACCCGCACTTCCTTGCCAAGCCGATCCGCATAATCGATGACTTCGCGGATATCGTCGTCCGTCAGTTCATGTTCCGAACCGCGGCGGCTCCATCCGATGACGCCGACGTAAACAGCATCGGCGCCCTCGTCGAGAACCATCCGGCACATTTCCTTGGTTCCGCCGGGAGCCATCATCATGACCATGCTCGTCCCTCCCTGTTATCAGTTGGAGGAACGCTAGCCTCGATCAGCGTGATGAGAAATCTATGTCGCCTATTGCATTTCCGAATAGGCGACCCGCGCCATGCGCAGGGCTTCCATGACGCCGTCGCAGCAGGCGACGGAACGTCGCGCAGGCGGCAGGAGCCGCTGCCGTGAAAGGCGACGGGAAGAGACTCCGCATCCCGAAAACGCAGGCTTCGGTCGGAAAGAATTTCAAACTGCCGAGGCGGCGGACTGCAGGTGATTTTCGCTCAATCTCGCCGCTCCTGCGCCGCGCATGAATGGCGGCGACGGACGGATGAACGGCAATTTTACCGCGCGTCCCGCTTCGTGCAGCGCGATCAGGAATTTCTTGTATGGCTCGACCCTGAGATATTGGGCAGGAACCAGACAGACGGATTGTCGCGGCGGCAGGTTGGTGGCGTAGAGGGCGACGCCGGGAATCGAGTCGGCGCAGTCCAGGGCCGCCAAGGCCGGAAGGACGCAGACGCCAATTCCCGCCCGAACCATGCTGATCGCGGTCTCGTAGCTGCGACAATGGGCGATGACGCAATGCTTCGGCAAATTGCGCTGATGCCATTGCGCGAGCTGACAGCTGCGCTGGGTCCCGAAATTGAATTGGATGCAACGGCTGATGAGCAATTTGTCGACGCCGCGCAGATCTGTCTCGGGGTCGGCGACGTCCGACAAATCAAGGCCCTCCGGCGCGGCGAGAACGTAAGGGTCGCTGGCGACCGGCGTCTCGCGAAACGAATTGACGGACTGGGTCACGGCGTCAGCGGCGATCAAGCCAAGGCTGACCGATCGGTTGTGCAAGAGATCCAATGTCTCGGCAGGCGACGTTTCGTGAATGTCGAACTCGACGTGGGGATGGCAGGCCCCCAGTCTGGCGATGGCGGGCAGCGCGACCGCCCGAATGATTGAATTGGCGCCGGCGAGCCGGACGACCCCGCGCACGCCGGTCGAAAATTCCTGCAGGCCGGTCTGCGCCTGATCGATCTCCTCGAGAACGAAACGCGCATGACGCAAAAGGAAACGTCCCGCGTCAGTCAAAACCATCTGGCTTAACGTGCGATCGAATAATCTGGCTTCGGCGCATTGTTCGAGCTTCGACAACTGCTGCGAGAGCGTCGGCTGGGTCAGCCCCAATTGCTTGGCGGCGCGCGTCAATGTTTCCGCCTGAGCGACGGCGCAGAAAATCCGCAACTGGTGCAAGG
>JAJXYV010000102.1 GCA_021780435.1 Pseudomonadota bacterium | reverse complement strand
CTCGCCCCGATCATTGCCGCGAGGTCGCCGGAGCGCGCCTCGAACGAGGTCAAGGCGTCGGCGTCGAGCACAAGGCCCAAGCGCCGCGCCCCGCCCTGCGGCGCGCTCGCGAGAATGGCCCCGACGATTTCGCGCGTTTCGGCGCCGACGCCAAAGGCCGGCCCGAGCACGACCGCCGAAAAACGCCGGTCGGCCAAAAGATCCCACCATGGGCCGGCGCCCTCCACGGCGCGGAGCATGATCGCGGTGAGATGCGCGGCATTGGCCGCCAGCGCGCCGGGGGGGCTGGCGACGGTGACGAGGCCGGCGCCCGCGCGCAGCCCCGCCCGCGCCGCAAGCCGCGCCGCGCCGGTGCGGATCGCCGGCCCGGAGGCGACGACGAGATGGCCGCGGCTGTATTTGTGGCCATCCTCGTCCGGCCAGGGCGTCGCCTCGCGCCAGAGCGCGGGCGCGTTGACAAAGGTTTTGGGCGCGATCTGGCGCAGAACCGCATCCCCGATCCCGATCTGGGTCAGGCGCAGCTTGCCGCAGGCCCGGCGCCCGGGCGTCAGCAGATGGCCTGGCTTGAGCCGGAAGAAGGTGACGGTTTCCCGCGCCTGCGCGCAATCCGGACCGATCGCGCCGCTGGCGCCGTCGAGGCCGGAGGGCACATCCACCGCGAGGACCGGCGTTCCCGAGGCGTTGATGCGTCGGACGAGCGCGAGCGCCTCGCCATCGAGCGGCCGCGACAGGCCGGCCCCGAACAGGGCGTCGATCACGAGATCATGCGCGCGCGGATCGAGCGCGTCGGCCGGAATGACGGTCCCGGCCCAGTCGGAAAAGGCCTGCGCGGCGTCGCCCCGCAATTTTTGCGGATCGCCGAGCGCGCTGACCGCGACGTCGAACCCTTGGTCGCGCAGCGCCCGCGCCGCGACATAGCCGTCGCCGCCATTGTTTCCCGGCCCGCAATAGATCGCGACCCGCCGCCCCTCGCCCGCCCGCAGCATGGCGGCGGCGGCGGAAGCAACATTTTTCCCCGCGCGCAGCATCAGGCTGTAGCCGGGCGTTCCGGCCGCGATGGTCAGCGAATCCGCCAAACCCATCTCGGCGGGCGTCAGCAGTTCGATCGGGTCGGAATCGTTGTCGCGCATCTCTGAATTTTGGGCCGTAACGGGAAATAGTTCAATTGTTGCGCGGCGGGAATTGTCATAGACGCAGGCCGACAATCCGGAGTCTGTTCATGAACAAGAGCCCTCGCAAATTCTACGAGCCTTTGGCCATCGGCGCGCCCGCGCCTTTTCGCGAATTGCCGGTTCGCGTCGAGCGGATGATCCATTTCGTGCCGCCGCACCTCGAAAAGGTGCGCGCCAAGATGGCCGACATGATTCCGACCGCCGACGTCATTCTGGGCAATCTCGAGGACGCGATTCCCGCCGACGCCAAGGAGGCCGCGCGCAAGGGCTTCATCGAAATGGGCCTCGCCAATGATTTTGGCTCGACCGGCCTGTGGACCCGGGTCAACTGCCTCAATTCGCCGTGGCTGCTCGACGACGTGACCGAAATCGTCGCCGCGATCGGCAACAAGCTCGACGTCATCATGCTGCCCAAGGTCGAAGGCGTCTGGGACATCCATTATCTCGACCAGCTCCTCGCCCAGCTCGAAGCGAAGCATGGCGTCAAGAAGCCGATCATGATCCACGCCATTCTGGAGACCGCCGAAGGCGTGAAGAATGTAGAGGAGATCGCCCTCGCCTCGCCGCGCATGCATGGCATGAGCCTCGGCCCGGCCGATCTCGCCGCCTCGCGCGCCATGAAGACGACCCGCGTCGGCGGCGGCCATCCCGAATACAAGGTTCTGGCCGACCCCGGCGCCGACCCCGCCTCCGCGCGCGCGGTCTATCAGCAGGATCTCTGGCATTACACCATCGCCAAGATGGTGGACGCCTGCGCCTCCGCCGGGATCAAGGCCTTTTATGGACCGTTCGGCGACATCGCCGACCTCGCCGCCTGCGAGGTCCAGTTCCGCAACGCCTTCCTCATGGGCTGCGCCGGCGCCTGGTCGCTCCATCCCAACCAGATCGCGCTCGCCAAGAAGGTCTTCTCGCCCGATCCGAAGGAAGTGGCTTTCGCCAAAAAGATCCTCGAAGCCATGCCCGACGGCTCCGGCGTCGCCATGATCGACGGCAAGATGCAGGACGATGCGACCTGGAAACAGGCCAAGGTCATCGTCGACCTCGCCCGCCAGGTCGCCGCCAAGGACCCTGCATACGCCGCCCTTTACGGCTTCTGAGCTCTCGCCCGGTCGCGCCGCCCGACACACAAGGCGGCGCGACCGGTCCAGCCCATGGTCAGGCCGGCGACGATCTCGCATGGGACGGCCGCCCCTCGCCGACTGATTGAGGCTTCTGCCCGCCCCCATCGGCCAGGTTGCAATCGACCACGGGACCGCGCAGCGGCGCAAACCGCATCTCCCATCGCGCCCGTCGGGCGGAGATATCCTCGACCAGCGCCATTTCTCTGGGGCCCGAAGATCGGCCCAGACCCGACGGCCGCCACGGAAGGCGCGCCGCCAGATAAAGCGCCCGCCACCCCCAAGAAGAGTTGGAACGCCAGCGCGCTGGCGATGGCGGCGTTGCGCGTGCGGCCGACCGTGCGGCCAACATCGCCCGCAAAAGCCAGGCGCGAGTTGAATTTCGCCGCATCGGAGCTGGCGCCGTTCTTGTCATGAATCGGTCGATCCTGCGCCACGCCGCAGGGTCGGCGCCAAAACGGCGCAAGCGCTTCGTTTTGGCACAGCCGCCATGCCCAATCCGGGATTTTCAGAGACCGCCGTTTTCGCGCGCGATCCCGCGCCGCGCCGCCGCGCGGTTGCGGCGCATCCGTCCGCCGCACTCTCCCCGAACGCCAGGCCACGAGGAAACAACTAGAATGAACATGGACCTCATCGACACTGAACTGGCGTTCGCGCGCGCCGGCGCCTCGTTGAGCGACGCCGAATTCGAAACCCTTTTCCCCGACCCGGACGAAGACCGACTAACCGCCCTTCGTTTGCGCGTGGACGCTGAGTTGGACCGAATATTCGCGATCTATCGCGTCGCCGGCCTTTCCTTCGACAAACTCGCCCGCGCCAGGCTGTCGGTCATTTTCGTGCGCGCCGCGATGGAACGCCTCGACGATTTGATCGCCCGGTTCGAACATCGGATATAGGCGGGGATGTGTGAGCGTCATTGCCTGAAGGAAGGACGCTCTTTTTTGGCGGATTTGCATCCCATCGGGACATAGAGCCGGAGGGCGCCGATGGCTTCCCGGATCGCCGGGCGGCCGGGGTTTCACGCTTTTCCGCACGCCTCCAAAAAGGCACGGCGCCGGAAGCGCCCGAGGCCGATTGCGAAGGCGCGACGCAGACATTTCCCAAATCCCGCCAGCCCAGATCGATTCGTTTCGTCGTCGCCAGCGCCTGCGAAGCAAGCTTGAACATCCATTGCCGGCGCCGAGCGTTACTTCCGCCAGAGTCCATTCCGCGCCGGAGAACAGCGTTTCGGCCGACGATCGCTCCCGCCCAATCGCAAAGCGAACCCTCCCGGGCCTGAATTGACTCGCATGCCAGCTTGTGAAAGCCTTTTCACCCAATCGGCATGACGGGACCACGAAATGAAACCGCGCGTGGCGAAATTCGGCATCGGCGAGGTCGTCAAGCACCGCAAATACCCGTTCCGCGGCGTGATCTTCGACATCGACCCCGTTTTCGCCAATACCGAGGAATGGTGGCTCTCGATCCCCGAGGAAGTGCGCCCGGCCAAGGACCAGCCGTTCTACCATCTCTACGCCGAAAATTCGGACACCGAATATATGGCCTATGTGTCCGAACAGAATCTCGAACGCGACGAGTCCGGCGCGCCGTTCCGCAATCCCCAGATCGACGAAACCTTCATGCGCTCGGATACGGGCCAGTATGTGCGCCGCAAGCGCGTCCTCAACTGAGCCCCGCCCAATCCGCGACCGTTGCGCGTCCGCAAACAAAAACGCGCGGCCACAAGGCCGCGCGTTAGTCCAGGCGATGCGCCTTGGATTATTTCTTCGCGGGCGCGGCGGGGGCGGCCGGAGCCGCCGGCGCGGCAGGCGCAGCCGGAGCGGCGGCGCCGCCCTGCTGCTGCTGAAGCTTCTTGCGCTCTTCCTCGGCGCGCTTCTGCAGCTCGTCGGCCAGTTTCTTCTGCTGCTCAGCGAGGACCTTGGGGTCGATCGCCGGGCCGTCGAAGGCCTTGCCGAAGCCCTCCAGCGGCAGGTTGAAGATGACTTCCGCATTGGCCTGGTTCTTGACCACGACCGTCATGGTCTGGCCCTTCTTGGCGGCGTCGATCACGTCCTTCTTGACCTTGGCCTCGGCGAAACAACCGTTGGGGAAGCAGATTTCAAAGGCGCCTTCGGTAACCGGGCCCTTGTCCACCGAGAAGCGGAAGCCCGGGCGCAGCATCAGGCCGACCGGCATCAGGAAGCGGATCATGCGGGTGTCGTCGCCCTTGATGTCATAAACCGCGAGGGCCAGAACCGGCGGCTGGTCCTTCTGGGCGCCGAAATCGCGCGTGGTGTAGCAGATGTCCTTGTTGGCGGCGTTGTCGTGGCCGCAAACCTTGGTCCAGTCGGCCTGGGTTGGAATGAGGTCGACCTTCACCGGCCCCTGCGGCGCGCCGCCGGGCGCCCCGACCGGAGCGCCAGGCGCGCCCGGCGCCTGGGCGAAAGCCGGCGCGGAACCGAGAAGAAGCGCGCCCGCCACCAGAGCGGCGCCAAAGCGGGACGAAGAGATCGACATCCGAAATCCTTTCAGCTGAGCCGCGACACGCGGCTCACGACGAGCGAGTAAATTCTTTTTCGCCCCACGGAGCGAAGCAGCGTGCTCTTCGCCCCCAATTGAGGCGAGAGATTGACCGCGCCTACATATCGCCTTCGCCCATGATTTTCCAGCCGGGAAATCCTGCGAGTCAGCGATTTTCTTGGGCGCCGCGCGGGAAGACAGGCGCGCGGATCGTCATTTTCTTTTAACATTGCGCCATGCGGCCGATATTCATCGCGCGACGCCCGCTCCTTTTCGTCGGGCTCGCGCTATTTCTCGCCGGCCAGAGCCCTCCGCGCGCCCAAAGCGGTTTGCGCGCGCAAGAGGCGCCGGGCCGAATCAGCCACGCCATCGCCATGCAGGGCGAGCCGGCGCTGTCCCCCGGCTTCGCCTGCCTGCCCTACGCCGACCCCCACGCGCGCAAGGGCGGAACGATTCACCTCGGCGAACTGGGCGTCTTCAACAATCTCAACCCCTACGGGATCAACGCCGGCGATTCGGCGGCGGGCCTCGCCGGCCCGGTCTATGAAAGTCTGATGGCCCGGTCCTACGACGAGCCTTTCACCCTTTACGGGCTGGTCGCCGAATCGGTCGAAACCGACGACGCCCGCGATTACGTCGTCTTCCGGCTCAATCCGAAGGCCCATTTTTCCGACGGCGCGCCGATCACCGCCCGCGACGTCGTCTTTTCCTTCAACCTGCTCAAGGCCAGGGGCCGCCCGCAGCAGCGCGCCGCCTATGGCCTCGTGCGCTCGATCGAGGCCGTCGACGACCACACCTTGCGCTACGATCTCGCCGGCGCCGACGACCGCGAGCTGCCGCTGATCTTGGCGATCATGCCCGTGCTGCCCGCCCACGTCATGACCGAAAAACGCTTCGTGGACGACGGCCTCGCCATTCCGCTCGGCTCGGGGCCGTACAAGGTCGCCGAGGTCAAGCCGGGCGAAAGGCTCGTCCTGCGCCGCGACCCCGATTATTGGGGCCGCGACCTGCCGATCAATTGCGGGCTCTATAATTTCGACGAGGTCGTGTTCGATTACGGGCGCGACGACAACAGCCTGTTCGAGGCCTTCAAGGCGGGCCTGATCGACTATCGCGAGGAAACCGATCCGCACCGCTGGGTCGGCGGCTATGATTTCGCCGCCCGGCGCGACGGCCGGGTCATCGTGGAATCCCTGCCGCTCGGCGGGCCCAAGGGCCTGCGCGGCTTCGCCTTCAACACCCGCCGCCCGATCTTCAAGGACCCGCGCCTTCGCGAGGCGCTGGCGACCATGTTCGACTTCGAATGGCTCAACGCCAATCTCTATTCCGGGCTCTATACGCGCACCAAGAGCTTCTTCGACGAATCCGCGCTCTCCTCGTCGCGGCGGCCCGCCAGCGCGGCCGAGCGCGCGCTGCTCGCGCCCCACCCCGACGCGGTGCGCGAGGACATTCTCGACGGAACATGGACGCCGCCGCGCTCCGACGGCACGGGCCGCGACCGCGAACTGGCGAAAAAAGCGCTCGATCTCGCCGAACAGGCCGGCTGGACCTTGCGCGACGGCGCGCTGACCCGCGACGGCCAGAAGCTCGGCTTCGAAATCCTCGTCAACGATCGCGAGCAGGAGCGGCTCGCCCTTTATTACTCGGGCCTGCTGCGCCGCATCGGGGTGGACGCGCGGGTGCGGCTGGTGGACGACGCGCAGTTCCAGGGCCGGCGCCAGAGGTTCGATTTCGACATGATGATCGGCCTGTGGCAGGCCTCGGCCTCGCCCGGCAACGAGCAGCGCATGCGCTGGGGCGGCGACAGCGCCAATCAGGAAGCGTCCTACAATCTCGCCGGGGCCAAAAGCCCGGCGATCGACGCCATGATCGCGGCCCTGCAGGCGGCGCGGAGCCGGGAGGCCTTCGTCACCGCAGCCCGCGCGCTGGATCGCGTGCTTCTCTCGGGCTTCTATGTGGTCCCGCTGTACCATTCGCACGCGCAATGGATCGCCCATTGGCGACGGATCGCGCATCCAACGGCTTTGCCGCATTATGCGCAACCCTTGTTTGGCGATGCGCTGGAGACGTGGAGTCTGTCTGCGCCGCCCGAACCTCAGCTCGACCGGCGTTGAGGGCGGCGATGAAGGAGCGCGGCCATTCGCCGGAGATCCAGTCCAGACGGTGATCGCCTCGCGCCGCCTCGCCGGCGGCCTCCGCGTCCGCGACCGGCCGCCGCGACGCCCGCGACAGACGGCCGCCGACGTCCAGGATGAGGAAAAGCGCGGCATAGGCCCAGGCGCCGCAGGAAACGGCGAGGCCGACGGCGAAAAACTGGAACAGTCGCGGCAGCCGAGGGCCGGACGCTTGTTTCCGTGACGCTGCGCCGTGGTCGAGGCCCAGCGCAAAGACGAAGAAAGCGCCGGACATCTCGACCCAGACCGCGCCAGCCGGCAAGCCGCGCGGCGCGAGCGCCGCAACGACCATTCCGGCGGCCAGCCCCAGGGCCAAAGCGGCAAGGGGGAAGAAGAAAGCCGTACAGCGATGGGAAACGCGGCTGCCCAGCCCGGCCCAAGCGCCAATGAACCGTGCGGTGATAATGTTCGGCGCCATGGCGGGAACTCCGCGAAGGAAACGGCGACTCGATCAAACTGTAAGAAACGCACTAACGATTCGTTAACGTGACGTTAGCCGTCCGCGCCGGATTGCAAAAAGGACAATTCGAATTGTCCCCAACACCCTTGCCATTCGAGCCGCGTCGCTTAACTTCGGACGCGGAGCCAGATACGGCGGAGACCTGTTTTGGACATCATCAAGGCGGCCCTCGACCTGCGCCCGCCCCGTTCGAACCGGCCCTGGCCGCCGACGCAGCTGGCGCTGGCGCTGCAGGGCGGCGGCTCCTTCGGCGCCTTCACCTGGGGCGCGCTCGAACGCCTGCTGGAAGAAGAACGGATCACGCTCGACGCCTTTTCCGGGGCGAGCGCCGGCGCCGTCAACGCCGCCTTGCTGGTCAGCGGCCTCGCCGCCGGCGGACGCGAAGGCGCGCGCAAAACGCTCGAAAAGTTCTGGACCGACGTCAGCCACACCGCGACCTTCCTGCCCAAGGCCGCCGCCTTGCCGCTCGGCTTTCTCGCCCGCACGCTGTCGCCCTATCAATTCAATCCGTTCGACCTCAATCCGCTGCGCGTGGCGCTCGAATCCCATATCGATTTCGAGCGCCTGCGCCATGTCGTCAGCCCGCGCCTGCTGATCGCCGCCACGCGGGTCAGCACGGCGAGCCTGCGCATCTTTCGCAATGACGAGATCACTTCGGCGGTGATCCTCGCCTCCGCCTGCCTGCCCCTCCTCCACCAATCCATCGAGATCGACGGCGAGCTGTATTGGGACGGCGGCTATATCGCCAATCCGCCGCTGACGCCGCTGGTCATGGAGACCAACGCCTCCGACGTGCTGATCATCCAGATTTCGCCGACCAAATCGCGGAAGCCCCCGCGCTCGCGCCGCGACATCGAACACCGGATCGACCAGATCAACTTCGCGTCGACCCTGGAGCGCGAGATCGAAGCCATTCGTCTGCTCGCCCCGCTGTGCGCCGGCGGCGACGCCTCCGGCAAATGGGCGAAGCTGCGGCTCGACCGCATCGCGGCGGAAGACGAAATCGAACAGCTCGCCGAACACAGCCCCGCGAATCTGCAATGGACCTTCGTCAGCCGGCTGCGCGACGCCGGCCGCGCCGCCGCGCAAAGCTGGCTGGAGCAGACCGGAGATTTCTCGCCTCATTTCCTCACGGGCTGAAGGAGCCGCCATGACCATGAAGACTTTGCATTTCGTCACCATGCTTGGAAGCCTGCGCAAGGCCTCGGTCAATGGCGGCGTCGCCCGCGCCCTGCCCGCGCTCGCGCCCGAGGGCGTCAACATTTCGGCGCTCGGCTCGGTGGGTGATTTCCCACATTACGACGCCGACCTCCAGGCCGAGGGCTTTCCGGCCGCCGTCGAGGCCATGGCGGCGTCGATCCAGGCCGCGAACGGCGTGATCATCGTCTCGCCGGAATATAATTATTCCGTTCCCGGCGCGTTGAAGAACGCCATCGACTGGTTGTCGCGCCTGCCCTCGGCCCCCTTCAAGCAGAAGTCGGTCCTGATCATGAGCGCCTCGCCCGGCGCGCTCGGCGGCGCGCGGATGCAATATCACCTGCGCCAGACGTTCGTGTTCCTCGACGCCCATGTGTTCAACACGCCCGAAGCCATGATCGGCGGGGCCTATGGCAAGAGCGACAACGCGACCGGCGACCTTACCGACGAAGGCACAAAGGACTTTTTGCGCAAACAACTCACGGCCTTCGCCCAATTCGCGACAGCCTGATCGGCACAAACCAAAGCCCGATCGCCCTCCCTCCCCCTCGCAGGGGGGCGGCGGGCGCAGCGTGGCGGTCGGGCCCGCCCGGCAAACAAAGCCCCCCGAACCCGGCGCCTTGCCTGTTCGCCCGCCTTCCGCGAAAAAACATTGCCCGCCTGGGTGGCGTTGCTCTAAATCCCCGAACGCCCTTTCTCCCTGGCAGCCATGACCGACCTCTACGCCGTGATCGGCAACCCGATCGCCCAAAGCAAATCGCCCTGCATCCACAAAAGCTTCGCCGAGCAATCCGGGCAGGATCTGGACTATGTCGCCATTCTCGGCGAGCCGGGGCGGTTTCGCGAGCAGATCGACGACTGGCGCGCGCGCGGCCTGCGCGGCCTCAACATCACCGCGCCATTCAAGCTGGACGCCTTCGCCTATGCCACAGACCTGTCGCCCGAGGCCGAAACGGCCGGCGCGGTCAATTGCCTGACCTTCACGGGCGAAACAGCGCGCGGCGACAATTTCGACGGCGTGGGCCTCGTGCGCGACATCATCGCTAATCTCGGAACCGAAATTTGCGGCAGGCGCTTGCTTCTTCTGGGAAGCGGCGGCGCGACGCGTGGCGCGCTCTCACCCTTGCTCCAGCAGGCGCCGAAAAAACTCGTCGTCGCCCATCGCTCGGACGAGGCGGCGGCCGCGCTCGCCGCCCTGTTCCCACCCGACCCCGCGCTCGAATTCAAACGCTACGATGCGCTGGCGCCTGCAGAGGACTCGAAATTCGACCTCATCCTCAACGCCACCTCGTCGAGCCTGCACGG
>JAJXYV010000162.1 GCA_021780435.1 Pseudomonadota bacterium | reverse complement strand
GGCGGGCGCGAAATGGGCCGGCGGCGGCGCATAGACGGGCGCCGGCGCGGCGGCGACGGCGGGTTGGCGAGCCACGCGAATGCGCAAGTCGCCCTTTTCGACCTCGATTTCGGTGAGGTCGGTTTCGCTCAGCAGGGTCGCGATCTCCCGGACGAGCTTGGCGTCGACCTTGTCGGCGGCGTCGCCGCGGGGAGATTTGGCGACCGAGGCGCTGGTTCTGCTCATTCTTCTGGGGCCTTCGTCAATCGTGATGGTCCCTCGGCGGGCGCGGCCCGCCTCGGGAGCAAATCCTCAGGTCCAGCCTTGGGCCGGGGACGGCGTGGATCGATAGCCTCGCAGGCGGGCCGTCCTACCCCCTGGAGCGATTCTCGGCGACTGCTCTTAATCTGTTTAGCACGGCTTTTGAAGCGTCTTAACCGCCCTTCGCGCAGCGCGGGACATATCCCCATCTTTGGCGCAGCTTGTTTTTGGGCGCCCGGCGCACTAGGTTGGCCCGAAGAGAGCGCGTTCCACAACGCGAATGCTGGGTTTCGGGAGGTTCGCCGTCATGGGCGGTTTGTCGTTGTTCCACTGGCTGCTGGTCGCCGCCGTCGTGATGATCCTGTTTGGCGGCAAAGGCAAGATTTCCGATATCATGGGCGACGTCGCCAAGGGCATCAAGAGCTTCAAGAAAGGCCTCGCCGACGAGGAGGCGCCGGCCAAGCCCGCCGAGGCGCCGCCGCGCACGATCGAGCATCAGGCGACGACGCCGATCGACGCATCGCGCGATCCCAACAAGGCCGCGTGAGCGTCCGGTTCTAAAGCCAAACCTCGGGAAGTTCCGTCAAGGCCCTGATTTGACGCGATATTACCCCTAAGGGATTGATTCAAGCCGCGGTTGCCGGCGAGGCTTCGATGTTCGATTTCGATGTGGGCAAGCTTCTGCTGATCGGCGTCGTGGCCCTGATCTTCATTCCACCCAAGGATCTGCCGGAGGCCTTGCGCATGTTGGGCCGCGTCGTCGGACAGGCGCGCCGCATGGCGTCCGAGTTCCAGAGCCAGTTCACCGAGGCCCTGCGCGAGGCCGAACTCTCCCAGCTCAAGACCGACCTGCAGGACCTGAAGGAGAAGTCTTCGATGGAAGGCGCGCTGACCCGCATGGCGGACATGCTGGAGTCGCAGGCGTCCGCAAAAATCGCGCCCGCCGAGAGCGCGCCCGCGGCGATCGCCTCCGCCGAGGCCGCCGCCGCGTCGCCGCCGTCCCCAGGTCTGATCATCGTCGAGGACGAGGTTTCGGCGGCGAACTTGCCTCCTGCGCCTGAGGCGGCGGCGACGCCGGAGCCAACGCCGCCCGCGGTTGGGAAGGCGTCATGACGCAGGCCGATATCGACGCCACCAAGGCGCCCCTGATCGATCACCTGATCGAGTTGCGCGCACGGCTGATCAAGGGGCTGGTCGCCTTTCTCATCGCCTTCGTGCTCTGCTTCTATTTCTCGCACCACATCTACAACATCCTGCTGGAGCCCTATGTCTCGGTCGTCGGCGCGGAAAACGCCAAGCTGATCGCGACCCATTTCCTCGAACAATTCTTCACCCAGCTGAAACTGTCGATGTTCGGCGCGGGCTTCATCGCCTTTCCGATCATCGCGCTCCAGCTCTACAAATTCGTCGCGCCGGGGCTTTATTCCCATGAGCGGCAGGCCTTCGCGCCCTATCTCATCGCGACGCCGGTGTTCTTCTTCCTGGGCGCGCTGCTGGTCTATTTCGCGGTCATGCCCTTTCTTATCCGCTTTTCGGTGAGCTTCCAGCAGTTGGGCGTGCATGGCGAGGCGACGATCGAGCTTCTGCCCAAGGTCAGCGAATACCTTTCCCTCATCATGACCTTGATCTTCGCCTTCGGCGCGGCCTTCCAGCTGCCGGTGGTGCTGACCCTGCTCGGCCATATCGGAGTGATCGACCAGGCCTTCCTGCGCGAGAAGCGGCGCTACGCCATCGTGCTGATCACGGTGGTCGCGGCGATTCTCACGCCGCCCGACCTGATCTCCATGATCTCCCTTGTCCTGCCGATGGTGCTTCTTTACGAAGGGGCCGTTTTCACCGTGGGCCTGATCGAGAAGAATCGTAAAGCGCCCGAAGCCTGATTTCGCGCCCGGACTGACGAGCCTCCCATGCATGACATCAAATCGATCCGCGACGACGCCCAGGGCTTTCGCGCCGATCTGCTGCGCCGCAAGCCTGACGAAGCCGCCGCGGACGCGCTGATCGAACGCCTGTTCGCGCTGGACGACGCGCGCCGCGCGGCCATCGCCAAGGCGCAAGGCGCGCAGGAGCGCCGCAACGCGGCCTCGAAGGAAATCGGCGCGGCGATGAAGGCCAAGGACAGCGCTCTCGCTGAAAAACTCAAGCAGGAAGTGGCTGATCTGAAAAGTTCGATGGGCGAGATCGAGGCGCAGGAGCGCGCGGCGATCGCGGCGCTGGAGACCGAACTCGCGGCCATTCCCAACCGCCCGCTGCCTGAGGTTCCGCTCGGCGCAGACGAGAACGACAATGTCGAGGTCCGCAAGGTCGGCGACAAGCCGGTCTTT
>JAJXYV010000143.1 GCA_021780435.1 Pseudomonadota bacterium | reverse complement strand
GCCTTGCCGGCATGGTCGCCGGTCGCGTCGATGAGATGGAGAATGACGCCGGTGCGCTCGACATGGCCGAGAAAGCGGTCGCCCAGGCCCAGTCCTTCATGCGCGCCTTCGATCAGGCCGGGAATGTCGGCGAGCACGAATTCCTTGCCGTCGACATTGACGACGCCGAGATTGGGATGGAGCGTGGTGAAGGGATAATCGGCGATCTTGGGCCGCGCGGCGGAAACGGTGGCGAGGAAGGTCGATTTCCCGGCGTTGGGCAGGCCGACGAGGCCGGCGTCGGCGATCAGCTTGAGGCGCAAAATGATCGTGCGCTCCTCGCCCTCCTGCCCCGGATTGGCGCGGCGCGGCGCGCGATTGGTGGAGCTGGTGAAATGGAGATTGCCGAAACCGCCATTGCCGCCCTTGCAAATCACCACGCGCTGGCCGACCTCGGTGAGATCGGCGATCAGGGTCTCGCCGTCCTCCTCGAAAATCTGCGTGCCCTCCGGCACTTTCAGCACGGCGTCGGCGCCCCGCCCGCCGGCGCGGTTCTTGCCCATGCCGTGCATGCCGGTCTTGGCCTTGAAATGCTGCTGGTAGCGATAATCGATGAGCGTGTTCAGCCCGGCGACGCATTCGGCCACGACATCGCCGCCGCGCCCGCCGTCGCCGCCATCCGGCCCACCGAACTCGATGAATTTCTCGCGCCGGAACGAGACGCAACCCGCGCCGCCGTCTCCCGAGCGCACATAAATTTTGGTCTGGTCGAGAAATTTCATGATCGAATCCGGCAAGCCCGCGCCGGAGGCGCGGGCCGCAAAAGCCTGCTGTAGCCTTTGTTCTTAAGACAAGGCTCTATCGAAGGCGAGCGCAGGCTGCAAGCGGGGGCCAAGAGGCGCCCGCCAGTCGAGCCGGCTCAGAGCCATCCGCACGACGGGGCTGTCGGCATGGCGACCCGGACCAACGTCGAATCGTTCCTCTTCGACGAAGCCGCATTTTTCCAGCACGGCGCGCGAGGCGGAATTGTCCAGCAGGATGACGGTCGACAATTCGTCCGCGTCGGTGATCCGGAAAAAGACGTCGGCCATGGCCTGCGCGGCCTCGCTCATCAGGCCGCGTCCCCCATAGGGCCGCCCCAGCCAGAAGCCGAATCGCGGTCCGTATTCGCTCGGCTCGATCCAGGCCATGCCGACGAATTTGCGGGGGAAGTCCTTGAGCGTCAGCGCCAGGCGCAGGGATGCGCCGCGCGCATTGCCCGCGCGCGCCGCCATGACGCAACGCTCGGCGTCTTCAAGCGTATAGGGATGGGGCAGCATGGCCGTCCAGCGGGCGACTCCCCAGTCTCCCGCCAATGCGGCTATGGCGGGCGCGTCCGATTCGCGCGGCCAGCGCAGCCAAAGCCGCCGGGTTTCGAGTCGAAAGACGTCGTCACGGGCGATTTCGGGAAACATGCAAAAGCTCCGGTCAAAGCAAAAAGGGGAAGCGGCGCCGCTCCCCCTTCAGCAATTGGCTCCGGACGCCATTCCAACCGAAGATTGTGACCTTCTTCGCGCTGGAACGTGGTCTTTTGTCGTCTCCCCGGCGCATGAGCGCCGGATCTTGGAAAATCGACTTTCGGAACCTGCCTGGGGGCTTGCGCCCTCGAGGTCCCGAAGATCGCGACCTCTGTTATTCCGCGGCCGCGGCCGCCGGGGTGGGCGTTACCGTAATGACGGAACGGGACCCCTGGGTCTTGAACAGCACCTTGCCGTCTACGAGGGCGAAAAGGGTGTGATCCTTGCCCATGCCGACATTGGCGCCGGCGTGCCATTTGGTGCCGCGCTGGCGTACGATGATGTTCCCGGCCACGACGCTCTCGCTGCCGAACTTCTTCACGCCGAGGCGACGGCCTTCCGAGTCGCGCCCGTTGCGGGATGAACCGCCTGCTTTCTTGTGAGCCATTTTCCTGCTCCGAAACTTGTTTCGGGCCGCCTCCAACGCAGCCCTGCGTCAATCGATGAAGCGCGAGCCCGTCAGGCGACGACTTCGGTGATGCGGACGACCGTCAGGTCCTGACGGTGGCCGCGCTTGCGCTTCGAATTCTTGCGGCGGCGCTTCTTGAAGGAAATGACCTTCGGGCCGCGGGCCTGCTCGACGATCTCGCCCTTGACGGAGGCGCCGGCGACGAAAGGCGCGCCGATCTGGGCGGCGCCGTCCTTCTCGACCATCAGAACGTCGGAAAAGGTCACGACCTGGCCGGCTTCGCCAGCCAAGGACATGATGGTGATCTGCTCGTCGGCGGCGACGCGATATTGCTTGCCGCCGGTTTTGATGACTGCGAACATCGTTCTTCCTCGTGTTCGATCCGGCTCTGCGCCACGGGGCGCGGCCGGCTTCTTTGCAGTTGAACCGGGTGGATTGGACCCCTGAACCCATAAAGGCCTGCGGGATCCGGTTGCGGGCGAAATTCAGCGACGCTGAAAAACGCAAATGTCGCGGCGGCGAGCCACGACAAACCGTCGAGCTTCCTACGCCGCCCTATCCATGAAGTCAAGCGCCGTTTCCTTGGCTCGCGGCGAGAAACGAAGGAATTTCCGCTTTGTGCGCAAAGGCGCTTGCGCGCGGCCGCGCAGCCTGTTAATTCGCCGCCTCACCACCGGATGGGCCCCG
>JAJXYV010000187.1 GCA_021780435.1 Pseudomonadota bacterium | reverse complement strand
CAACCGCCATCGGTCAGTTTATAGGGCTTTCCCGCCCCTTGGCGGTTCAGGCTTCGATTTCCGTCAGCGGCATGATGGTATCGCCTTCGACGGCATGGCCGCGATACGATCGAATATGCCAGCAATTTTGGCGCATACCAGCAAACGGCCCAAGACGCGCCCGGACGTAATAACGGCCAAAAACCTTTGTTTTACCGAGATTTTTGGACGTTTTCGGATGATTTGAGAAAGGAAAGTGGTGCCCAGGGGCGGAATCGAACCACCGACACTGCGATTTTCAGTCGCATGCTCTACCAACTGAGCTACCTGGGCGCGACGCCCGGGGGCGTCGAAGTCCGCGCCTTATAAAAAGCCGAAAGCGCCTTGTCCAGCCCCGAAAAGATGAAGTTCGTGGACCCGGTCAAAAAAGCTTCATCCCTGCGCGCGGGCGCGCGCTTTACCGCGACTGGACGAGGCGGCGGGCGTTGGCGCGGACTTTCCTCCGCGCCGGGCCTGTCACCGCAGCCGCAACATCCATCATGTGGCCGGCGACCGCGACCGGGTGATTCTGCCCGGTCATGACTTTCAGGGCCGCCTTGGCGGATTCGAGCGCCCCCGCCTCCGCGCCTTGAGAGGCGGCGCGCAGCTTTTCCGTCACCATGACCCGGGTTTCGCGCCGCGCCTGACGATCGCCCAAACCGGACGCGGCCGCCGCGATCAGGGGCAGGCGCGCCGAAACCGTCGCCACCGAAGCAACATAGACCTCCCACAGCTCAAACCAGCTGCGAAAAAAGCGGCTTTGCAGATCCAACAACTCTTTCATCCCAAAAACCTTCGCTTCCCGTCGAAAATTCCTGGGCGTCGCTCCCACCGCCCGCCATTGGCAGACGCATCGCAATTTGTTATAGCGCGCCAGCTTGCCGGGTTAACCCGACGAACGATATAACGCGCAATATTTCCCTCACCCCGTCGCGGACGAGCCAGGCTGGCGATCCCCCAACTTGATCGAGTTCGGACTGGATGGCAAGGGGACTTCCGATCTAGGGCCGCGATCCGTTTGACTCGTCGCCGCCGGCGGATCGGAAGCCGCGAGCACTGCAAGGACCCAGATGTCGAAAGAAGAACTTTTGGAATTTCCGGGCGTTGTCAGCGAACTGCTGCCGAACGCCACCTTTCGGGTGACACTCGAAAACGATCATGAAATCATCGCCCATACGGCGGGGAAGATGCGCAAGAACCGCATTCGCGTTCTCACCGGAGACCGCGTGCTGGTCGAAATGACGCCCTACGACCTGACCAAGGGCCGGATTACCTATCGTTTCAAATAAACCGCCCGGAACGCCCGTGACCGCCGAGCCGAAACCCCGCACCGCGCGTCTCGCGCTCGCCTCCGGCTCGCCGCGCCGTCTGGCTCTCCTCCAGCAGATTGGAATCGAGCCCGACGCCCTTTTGCCCGCCGATCTCGACGAATCGCCGGGGCGCAACGAATCGCCGCGCAAGCTCGCCGCGCGCCTCGCCCTCGAGAAAGCCCGCGTCGGCGCCAAGACCGTCCAGACCCGCGAAGACCTGCGCGGGGCCTATGTCGTCGCCGCCGACACGGTGGTTTGCGTGGGGCGGCGCATCCTGCCGAAATGCGAAACCCTTGACGACGCCGATATCTGCCTGCGCCTGCTTTCGGGCCGCGCCCACCGGGTTTACACAGGCGTCGCCGTGATCGATCCCTCAGGCCGCGAGCGCTCGCGGCTGGCCGAGGCGCGGCTGCGGTTCAAGCGTCTGTCCGGCCGGGAAATCGCGGCCTATCTCGCCTCGCGCGAATGGCACGGCAAGGCGGGCGGCTACGCCATTCAAGGCATCGCCGGGAGCTTCGTGGTGAAGCTCGTCGGCTCCCATACGGCGGTTGTCGGGCTCCCGCTTTACGAAACCATGACGCTGCTCGACGGCCTTGGCTATCGCGCCCATGAGTCCTGGGCCATGCGCGAGACCCTCGGCTGATGGCGCGAGCGACCAAGCCGGCTCAGACCAGGACCGCGCCTTGCCCGATCTGCGGGAAGGCGGTTGAGGCGGCCTTCAAGCCCTTCTGCTCGAAACGCTGCGCCGACGTCGACCTCAATCGCTGGCTGAACGGCGCTTATGTCATCGCGGGCGAAGCCGTCGACGAGACGCCCCCGGCGAACGGCGTCATGCGCGACCTTCACGAAGATTAGATTTTTTCCAAATCGCGCCCGTCTCGATTGCCTCCCGTCAGCGGAGGCGCCAAGAAGGCGACAATAATTTTTTCAAGGCGCTGAACATGGCCAATCCGAGCTTGGTTTTGCCGCGTGGCTCAAGATTACGGAATTTTCTCGCCGTCGCGGGACCCGGCCTTGTGGTCATGCTGGCCGACACCGACGCCGGCAGCGTCATCACCGCCGCACAAAGCGGCGCCGCCTGGGGCTATCGCCTGCTTTGGCTGCAGATTGCGTTGATTCCGGTCCTTTATGTGGTGCAGGAGCTGACCGTTCGGCTCGGCCTGGTCTCCGGCCAAGGCCATGCGGAACTGATCGAAAAGCATTTTGGAAGGTTTTGGGCCTGGTTTTCCGTGCTGACGCTGCTGGTCAGCTGCGCGGGCGCGCTGCTCTCGGAACTGGCTGGCCTCGCGGGCGTCGGCGCGCTGATGGGGCTGTCCGCGCCCCTCACCATGTTCCTTGTCGCCGCGGCCCTCCTGATCATGGCCTATACCCATTCCTATCTGACCGTCGAGCGCATCGCCATGGGGGTCGGCGCCTTCGAACTTGTGTTCCTGGTCGTTGCGATCCTCGCGCGCCCCGATCCGGCGATGCTTGCGGCGCAGGCGATCGACATTCCCTTCTCGGATCCGAAATATCTCTATCTCGTCGCGGCCAATATCGGCGCGGTCATCATGCCCTGGATGGTGTTCTTTCAGCAAAGCGCGGTCGTCGAGAAGAAGCTGACCGTGGAGAACCTGGGCGCTGCGCGTCTCGATACATTCCTCGGCTCCATTCTGACGCAAGTCATCATGGCGGCGATCCTCGTCGCCACCGCGGCAACGCTCGGCGCTTCCGGCAAAAGCGGCGAACTGGACACGGTCGAGCAGATCGCCGAGGCGATCACGCCCTTCCTCGGCGGCTTCGCCGGCAAACTTTTGTTCGGCCTCGGTCTTTCCGGGGCGGCCCTGGTAGCTGCGATCGTCGTCACCGTGACCGCGGCGCGCACTTTGGGCGAAATCCTGAAGGTGAATTGCAGCCTCGACCATTCGCCGCGCGAGGCGCCCTGGTTCTACGGCGCCTATACTGTCGTTCTGATCGGCTGCGCGGCGATCGTCGCGTCAGGCGCCAATCTGGTGTCGCTGAGCGTCGGCGTCCAGGTTATGAACACCTTGCTGCTGCCGACCGTCCTCGGCTTCCTTTACCTGCTCGCGCGGCGACTCCCGGAGCCCTATCGGCTCAAGGGCGGCTACGCCGCGCTTTGCGCCGCAATCATCGTCGTTTCGGCCGGTTTCGGCGTCTATTCCGGCGTTTCCGGCTTGTTCAACTGAAAGGACAGCCTGAAGGCCGACTTCTCGCCCACTTTCCTTTGACGAGAAAGGCTTCGGGCTTTATGACGCCTCATCCGAAATTCACAGCGGCTTGGCCGCGTCCCCAAAAGAACCGGAAAGCAGCACATGCGCGTTTATTACGATAGTGACGCCGACATCAACCTGATCAAGGGCAAGAAGGTCGCCGTGGTCGGCTATGGCTCCCAGGGCCACGCCCATGTTCTCAACCTGCGCGATTCCGGCGTCAAGGATGTCGCGGTCGCCCTGCGTCCCGGCTCCGCCACCGCCAAGAAGGCCGAGGGCGAAGGCGTCAAGGTGATGAGCGTCGCCGAGGCCGCGAAATGGGCCGACGTGCTGATGATGCTGACTCCGGACGAACTCCAGGCCGAGATTTACAAGAATGAGATCGCCGACAACATCCGCCCCGGCGCCGCGCTGCTGTTCGCTCATGGCCTGAACGTTCATTTCGCCCTGATCGAACCGCGCAAGGACATCGACGTGCTGATGGTCGCGCCCAAGGGCCCAGGCCACACCGTGCGCGGCGAATATCTCAAGGGCGGCGGCGTGCCCTGCCTGATCGCCGTCCATCAGGACGCCTCGGGCAACGCCCATGACATCGGCCTCTCCTACGCCTCGGCGATCGGCGGCGGCCGTTCGGGCATCATCGAGACGACCTTCAAGGAAGAATGCGAGACGGACCTGTTCGGCGAGCAGGCTGTGCTCTGCGGCGGCCTGGTCGAGCTGATCCGCGCCGGTTTCGAGACCCTGGTCGAAGCTGGCTATGCGCCGGAAATGGCCTATTTCGAATGCCTCCACGAGGTGAAGCTGATCGTCGACCTCATTTATGAGGGCGGCATCGCCAACATGAACTATTCGATCTCCAACACCGCGGAATGGGGCGAATATGTCACCGGTCCGCGCATCATCACGCCCGAGACCAAGGCAGAGATGAAGAGGGTCCTGACAGACATCCAGACCGGCAAGTTCACTTCGGAATGGATGCAGGAATACAAGGCCGGCGCCGCCCGCTTCAAGGGCATCCGCCGCGTCAACGACGCGCATCAGATCGAAGAGGTCGGCGCCAAGCTGCGTGGGATGATGCCCTGGATCGGCAAGAACAAGCTGGTCGACAAGGCCAAGAACTGAGCAATTATACGGAGCGCGCCCAAAAGGGCGCGCCTCTTGCTTCCCGCTGACAATGCGTCCCGGCCTTCCGGCCCCCAACGCCCAACGAGATCGGCATGAGCAAGAACGAAGGCGAAAGCCTCGCCCCGCAGATCACCCGGCCCGAATTGGAGCAGGTCGTCACCGCCCTGCTCGATCGTCGGAACGCGCCGGAGAAACTGGCGCCGCTTCTTGCGCCGGAAGCGGAATGGACGATGAATGGCGACAAGGCAAGCTGGCCCTATGCCGGACTGCGCTGCCGCCGGGACTCGATCCTCGACTATCTGACGGCCTTCACTGTTGAATTCCGGCAGGAAAATATCCGCTTGATCAGCCTGCTGATCGACCGCGAGCAGGCGTGCGCCCAATATGAAATGCATCTTCGCCATCGCGGCACCGGGCGCGAGGGCGTCCTGCAGGCGTTGACCTTTATCCGCGTCGAGGGCGACGTGGTGGTCGAAGTCCATGAATTCCTCGACAGCGCGCTGCTGTTCCGGCTTCGCGAGAGCGTGGGGCGCTAAAGCCGCGAACGCTTCGACAAGTCCTCCAGAAACGCCACCAGATCGTCGGTGACGAAATCCACGTGAGGCGGGATTTCGTCGTGCTTTTCCCACGCTTCGCGATGGTCTTCGGCGCCTTCCCTGGGCCGAACGAGCACGGTGAGCATGCCGCTGGCATGAGGCGCCTCAAGATTGTGCGCGATATCTTCGAACATCGCGGCCCGGGCGGGGTCGACGGCATGGCGCTCGAAGAATTTCCGATAGGTTTCGAGGTGGGGCTTCGGCAGGTAATCGCCGTGTTCGATGGCGAACATGCCGTCGAACAAATGGTCGACGCCCAATTGTTTCGCCGTCGCCAGGGCATGACCATGCGAGCCGTTGGTGAGGATCAGCTTGCGCCCCGGCAGCGCCTCAATTGCCCCGGCCAAGGCAGGATTGGGATCGAGCGAGGAGCGGTCGATGTCATGGACGAATTGGAGAAATTCGTCCGGCGCGACGTCATATTCGTGGATCAGCCCGGCGAGCGTGGTGCCATAGACGCGATAATAGTGCTTCTGCAGCGCACGCGCCGATTGTCCGTCAAGCCCGAGCAGCGCGATCATATAGGCGGTGATGCGGGCGTCGATTCGTGGCCAGAGGTCGCTGTGCGGCGGATAAAGCGTGTTGTCTAGGTCGAAGACCCAGGTATCGACGCGACGGAACGTATCGACGCGACGGAACGCGGCGACCCGACGAAAGGCCGCCGGGTCGCGCCCGTCCTTTGCCGGCGGCTCCGTCACCGCGTGATCAGCGTGCCCGCGCCGTGATCGGTGAGCAATTCGATCAGCACGGCATGCGGGATCTTGCCGTCGAGAATCACCACGCCCTCGACGCCCTGCTCGATGGCGTAGATGCAGGTCTCGACCTTGGGAATCATGCCCCCGGTGATCGTGCCGTCGGCGATCAGCGCCGGAATGTCGCTGATGCGTAGCTCCTTGATCAGGTTCTTGTCCTTGTCGAGCACGCCGGGAACATCGGTCAGCAGCAGAAGGCGCTTGGCGCCCAGCGCCCCGGCGATGGCGCCGGCGAAAGTGTCGGCGTTGACATTATAAGTCTCGCCCTCGGCGCCGAGCGCGACCGGCGCAAGCACCGGAATCAGCTCGCGACCGAGCACCTGCTCGAGAACGGTGGCGTCCACCCTGGACGGCTCGCCAACGAAGCCGAGATCGACTTGCGGCTTGCCGTCTCCGTCGCTTTTGCGGACCTTGGTCGCCGTGACCATGTTGCCGTCCTTGCCGCACAGGCCGATCGCGCGGCCGCCGGCATTGTTGATGAAGCCGACGATCTGCTTGTTGATCGAGCCGGCCAGCACCATTTCGACGACCTCGACCGTGGCCTTGTCGGTGACGCGCAACCCGTCGGCGAATTCGGACTTGATGCCCAGCTTGTTGAGCATGGCGCCGATCTGCGGCCCGCCGCCATGGACCACCACCGGATTGACGCCGGATTGTTCGAGCAAAACCATGTCCCGGGCGAAATTACGCGCGGTGCCCTCGTCGCCCATCGCGTGGCCGCCATATTTCACCACGACGATGGCTTCATCATAGTGAAGCATGTGCGGCAGCGCCTGCATCAGGATCTTGGCCTGATCGATCGCGGCGGCTTGGCTCAGGGGGGCGGACGTGGCCGGGGCTTCGCTCATCATGCTGCCTCTTGGGAAAATGCGAGCCTGTTTAGCCGATTTGCGCCGGCTGGAAAATCGTTCTGTCGCGTTCAGACACGATGCGCGCGATCGCGGCGCGCAACTCGGCGAGACCTTCGCCCTTGTGCGATGACAGGAATATGACGTCGGGATGGGCCGCGGGATGTTGCCGCAACATGGCCTTGGCGTCGTCGATGGTCTTTTCGACTTGCGCCTTCTTGACCTCGTCGCGCTTGGTCAGGACCAATTGATAGGACAAGGCCGACTGATCGAGGCGCTTGAGCATGTCCTGATCGACGTCCTTCAGGCCGTGGCGGCCGTCCACCAGGACGAAGACCCGCGCCAGACTGGCCCGGCCGCGCAAAAAATCCTGCATCAGCCGGGTCCAGCCGGCGATCTTTTCCTTGGAGACAGCGGCATAGCCATAGCCGGGCATATCCACCAGACGCAGCAGCGGCGCTTTCGGGTCGGGACCGAGGGCGAAGAAATTCAGCTGTTGGGTGCGGCCCGGCGTATGCGAGGTGCGCGCCAGGGTCTTGCGACCGGTCAGCGCATTGAGCAACGAGGATTTGCCGACATTCGAGCGGCCGGCGAAGGCGACCTCCGTCGGCCCCATCGGCGGCAGGTTTCCGATCGTCTCGGCCGCCCACACGAATTCGCAATTCTGCGCGAACAGTTTCCGGCCGATCTCGACGAAATCGGGTTCGAACTCGGTCATCGAGCCTGACCCTTGGCCATCACGCCGTCTTGCGCGAAAAAGTCTTCCGCAGATTGTCGAACAATTCGACCTTCACGCCGGCCTTTTTCATGATCAGCGTCTGCTGGGCCACCGAAAGGGTGTTGTTCCAGGTCCAATAGATGACGAGACCGGCTGGGAACGAGCCGAGCATGAAGGTGAAAATCACCGGCATCCAGGCGAACATGGTCTTCTGCACCGGATCGGTCGGCTCCGGGTTCATCTTCATCTGAACCCACATCGAGACGCCCATGATCAGCGGCCAGATGCCGAGATGCAGCAAGTGGCCGAAGACCGGGAATTGCGTCGGATCGATGGGCAGCAGGCCGAACAGATTGAAGATATTGGTCGGGTCGGGGGCGGACAGGTCCCTGATCCAGCCAAAGAATGGCGCCTGGCGCATTTCGATGGCGACGAAGAGCACCTTGTAGAGCGAGAAGAAGACCGGAATCTGCAGCAGCATCGGCAGGCAGCCCGAGACCGGATTGATCTTCTCCTTCCGGTAGAGCTCCATGATCTCCTGCTGCTGCTTCATCTTGTCGTCAGGATAAAGCTCCTGCAGCGCCTTGATCTTCGGCTGGACTTCCTTCATCCGCGCCATCGACAGATAGGAGCGGTTGGCGAGCGGGAAGAACAGGCCCTTGACGATTAAGGTGATCATCAGGATGGCGACGCCAAAATTGCCGACCAGCTTGTAGATTTCCTCAAGAAGCCAGAACATCGGCCGGGTGATGAAGTGGAAATAGCCCCAGTCGATCAGCATATCGAGTTTCTTGATGCCGAGATCGTTCTGGTAATAATCGAGGATCTTCGATTGCTTGGCGCCGGCGAAGAGCCGGGTGGTCAGGACCATGTTCTCGCCGGGCGCAAGCGTCTTGGCCTCGCCGAAGACATCCGCCTGAAACTGCGGCAGCGCGCCGGGGAATTCGCGGAACCAGCCTTTATAATTCTCGGCCGCGTCCGGAATGATCGCCGTCGCCCAATATTTGTCGGTGAAGCCGAGCCAGCCGCCCTGGGCGAAAGAGTCCGCCGGCATGACCTTGGCGTTGTTGGTTTCCTTCTCGATCGCCTTGTAGGTCAGCTCGGTCGAAGGCGCGTCGGCGCCGACGACGCCGATGAAACCTTCATGCAGCACGGCGTAGCCCGAGGTCTTGGGCATGCCCTGCCGGGTCGCGCTGGCGTTGGGAAAGAAGGTGACAGCCCCCGTACCCCGGTTCTCGATCGTATCGACGACAGTAAAGAGATAATGGTCGTCGACCGAAACCTTGCGCTTGAAGACCAAACCGCCGCCATTGTCGAAAGTGAGCGTCACCGGGGTGGCGGGCGTCAGTTTGTCGCCATCCGGAGTCCAGAGGGTTTCGGCGCCCGGCAGATTCAAGGTCACGCCATGGGGCGCAACATAGTTGAATTCGACGAAATAGGCGTCCGGCGCGCCGGAAGGTGACAGGAGGACGATGTTCGCGCTCTTCGGATCGGTCGTCTCGTGGTAATCGCGCAGCGAAAGGTCGTCGATCCGCGCGCCTTTGAGCGCGATCGAGCCGAACAGGCTCGGCGTCTCCAGTGCGATTCGCTTGCTCTCGGCAAGCGCCTCCTCGCGCGACATCTGTTGGGGCGCCGCCGCCAGCCCCGGCGCGCCCGCGGCGTTCCGATTGGCGGTCTCCATCTGGTTCAGCTGGTTGAGCGTCTGTCTCGCCTGCTCGACCTTGGGCGCGCCGTAGAAATGGTTCCAGCCAAGGATGACCAGAAGGGACAGGCCCATGGCGATGAGGAGATTGCGGGAATCCTGCTGCATGTTCAGAGGTCTTGCTTACTGTCGGCGGCCGGCGCGGCGGGAGACCGGCTGTCGCCGGCCCGATGGATTTTCTTGAGCGCGCGGCCGAGTTCGCCGCGCAGTTCGTCAAAGGACGCGGTCAACGCCTCGCGACGCGCCGCCACGACATAGTCGCAGCCGGTCTTGAACAGCGATTCGTCCGCCAGACGGACGGCTTCACGGAGACGGCGGCGGATACGGTTGCGGACCACCGCCTTGCCGACCTTTTTGGTGACGGTAAAGCCAACGCGCGCCAGGTCGTCTTCGAGCGTCGAATCGCGCTCGCGGGCCTGAAGCACGAAATTGCGCTGATGCTGGCGCCGCCCCTTGGCGGCGGCGACGAAATCGACGCGCTTTTTCAGCCGCAAAACACCAAGACGCACGCCGGACCCGGCGTGCGCGTCAGAAGATTGGCCGTCTTGTTGACGGATCATGGCGAGGGCCGGGCGCGCCGGCGGCGCGGCGTCAGGCCGAGAGGCGCTTGCGGCCGCGGGCGCGGCGGGCGGCGAGAACCTTGCGGCCGCCGACAGTGGCCATGCGGGCGCGGAAGCCATGACGGCGCTTGCGCACGAGTTTGGAGGGTTGATAAGTCCGCTTCACGGTAATGCTCCGGTTCGTCTTTTGCGTTCTGCTGGCGCGTCGCCACAGGGCCTGACGCAACCAGATTGAAAAACTTCGCGGTCGCCGTTCCTGCCCGTTTCAATGACAAAAACGACCCCGGCGCGAAGCCGAAAATCGCGAGCGGCCTTATAGGGGCAGGACCTAGGAAAAGTCAACGCGAGGCGCCAGAATTTGGCGCCATCGATGATCTTTGCCTATTGCCAAGCCGCGACGAAGCAGTTAAACACCGCGCCACTGTCGCCGGGCCGAACAGCCCCGCAACACGATGCGCCCGTAGCTCAGCTGGATAGAGCACCAGACTACGAATCTGGGGGTCAGAGGTTCGAATCCTTTCGGGCGCGCCA
>JAJXYV010000133.1 GCA_021780435.1 Pseudomonadota bacterium | reverse complement strand
TTGCGCGCTCCTTCGGGCGCGCGCGGCGATCGGCGAATTTGTGTTTCTGCATAATGAACCAAGCCATGGGGAGACCAGGAATGAACGCACATCTGAATTTATCCGCCCGTCTGCAGGACATGCTCAAGGACGATCCCGAAACGCACGATTTTCGGGTCGACCGGTCGGTGTTCACCGACGAGGAGCTATTCGAACTTGAGATGAAATACATCTTCGAGGGCAATTGGATCTATCTCGCGCACGAGAGCCAGATCCCCAATCCGAATGACTATTTCAGCACCTATATCGGTCGCCAGCCGATCATGATCACCCGCGACAAGAACGGCGAATTACACGCGTTCCTGAACACCTGCACCCATCGCGGCGCGACGCTCTGCCGCCACAAGAAGGGCAACAAATCGAGCTTCACCTGCCCATTCCACGGCTGGACCTTTTCCAACAGCGGCAAGCTGCTGAAGGTGAAAGACCAGAACAAGGACGCCGGCTACCCCGCGGACTTCAACGCCGAGGGCAAGCTCAATCTCAACCGCGTCGCGAAATTCGAGAATTACCGCGGCTTCCTGTTCGGGTCGCTGAACCCGGAAGTCGGCTCGCTCTCCGAATACCTCGGCGAAGCAGCCAAGATCATCGACATGATCGTCGATCAGGCGCCGAATGGCGTCGAGGTGGTGCGCGGCGTCGGCCTCTATACGTTCGACGCCAACTGGAAGCTCCAGGCGGAAAACGGCGCCGACGGCTATCACGTCACCGCGGTCCATTGGAATTACGCGGCGACGCAGGGCCACCGCACCGCCGAAAAGGATGGCGTCAAGGCGATGAGCGCGGGCGGCTGGGCGCGCGACGGCGGCGGTTTCTATTCTTTCAAGAACGGCCACATGCTGCTGTGGACCAATTGGGCCAATCCGGAAAATCGTCCGCTCTGGTCGATGCGTGATGAATGGATCCAGAAATTCGGCGAAGCGAAGGCCGACTGGATGCTGCGCAAGTCGCGCAACCTTTGCCTCTATCCCAACCTCTATCTCATGGACCAGTTCTCGTCCCAGATCCGTGTGATCCGGCCGATCTCAGTCAACAAGAGCGAGACGACGATCTATTGCATCGCGCCCAAGGGCGAGGCTCCCGAAGCGCGCGAGCGCCGCCTGCGGCAATACGAGGATTTTTTCAACGCGACCGGCATGGCGACGCCGGACGACCTCGAGGAATTCCGCGCCTGCCAGAACGGCTACGGCGCCCGCGCGGTGCAATGGAACGACATGACCCGCGGGGCGACCCACTGGATCAAGGGGCCCGACGAGAACGCGAAGACGATCGGTCTCGAGCCCGAGCTCTCCGGCGTCAAGGCCGAGGACGAGGGCCTCTATGTGATGCAGCACAAATATTGGCTCGAAGCGATGGAAAAGGCCGCGCGCGCCGAAGAAAAGAAGGAAGCCTGAGATGAGCCTGTCCTATGAAGAAATCGCTGCTTTCCTCTATGCGGAGGCGCGCGCGCAGGCGGAAGAACGCTGGGCCGACTGGCTCGATTTTTACGCCGAAGACGTCACCTTTCACATGCCGGCCTGGGACGACGACGACAAGCTGACGACCGATCCGACGAAGGAAGTGTCGTTGATCTACTATCCGAACCGCAATGGTTTGGAGGATCGCGTCTTCCGCATCGAAACGGAGCGTTCGTCCGCGACCATTCCGGACACGCGCTACAATCGCGCCGTCACCAATATCGAAGTGCTGTCGCGGTCGGAAAATGCGGTCGAGGTCTGCTTCTTCTGGACCACCCACGCCTTCCGCTACAACATCGTGGACGTCTATTTCGGCACGGCGACCTATGTCATCGACACCAGCGGTCCGAAACCGAAGATCAAGAAGAAACACGTCGTTCTGAAGAACGACTACGTCCACCACGTTCTCGACGTCTATTTCATCTGACGGATCCGGGCCAGGGCCGGCGTCCTGGCCCCGCCTCACGCATGCTTGATTGCGGCCCTTGAAGCCGCCGGAACAAGAATGGGGAAGCGCCATGAGTTACAACATCGCATTGCAGTTCGAGGACGGGGTCACGCGCGTGATTCCGTGCAACCCGGGCGAGCTGGTCGCCGACGCCGCCTATCGCGCGAAAGTCAATATTCCGCTCGATTGCCGGGATGGCGCCTGCGGCACGTGCAAATGCCATTGCGAGAGCGGCCAGTTCGAGATGAGCGACTTCGTCGAGGACGCGCTCAGCGACTCCGAGGCCTCCCAAGGATTCGTGCTGACCTGCAAGATGCGGCCGACGTCGGATTGCGTCGTCAAGGTGCCGACGACGTCGGCGTCCTGCAAGATCGAGGCGATCGAACACGGCGGCGTCCTGTCGCGCATCGATCGGGATTCGCCGACAACGGTTTCCTTCAGTCTGGCCGCCGAAAGGCCGCTGGCCTTCCTGCCGGGGCAATATGTCAATCTGCGAGCGCCGGGACGCGCGGAGACGCGCGCCTATTCCTTCAGTTCGGCGCCGAACCGGACGGAATTGTCCTTCCTGATCCGCGACGTGCCGGGCGGACTGATGTCGGGCTATATGCGCGGCGAGGCCGCGGTGGGCGACGCCATGACCTTTGTCGGCCCCTATGGAAGCTTCTATCTGCGCAATCCGGAGCGTCCGCTCCTCATGCTCGCCGGCGGCACGGGCCTTGCGCCTTTCCTGTCGATGCTGCGCTGGCTGACGGAAAACCCCACGTCGCAGCCGATCGCGCTGGCCTATGGCGTCAATGCGAACGCCGATCTCGTCGAACTCGACACGCTGGACGCATTACGCTCCGCCCTGCCGAATTTCCGCTATTTCACCGTCGTGGTCGATCGCGAAAGCGGGCACGACAAGCTCGGCTATGTCACCGACCATCTTTCCGCCGCGGACATCAATGGGGGCGATGTCGACGTCTATGTCTGCGGGCCGCCGCCGATGGTCGAAGGCGTGCGGAAATGGATGTCGCAACTCGGCGTGACGCCGACCAATTTCTATTTCGAAAAATTTTCCCCGACGCATGAGGCGGCGAAATGAGCGCGATGAATCGTCCGCGCTTTTCCGGAAAGGTGGTGGTCGTCACCGGCGCGGCGCAGGGCATCGGCAAGGGCGTCGCTGAAGCGGTCGCCGCCGAGGGCGGCAAGGTCATGCTCGTCGATCGCTCGCCGATCGTGCGGGAAGTGACGGCTGAAATCGTCGCCGGCGGCGCCGCGGCCTGGTCGTGCGAGGTCGATCTCGAGACATTCGCGGGCGCGCAGGCGATGGTCGAGGAAACGCTCAAGCGCCACCGGCGGATCGACGTGCTGATCAACAATGTCGGCGGCACGATCTGGACCAAGCCATACGAATATTATGGCGAGGAGGAGATCGAGCGGGAGATCCGCCGCTCCCTGTTCCCCACACTCTGGGCCTGTCGCGCCGCCTTGCCGAGCATGGTCAAGCGGAAGAAGGGCGTGATCGTCAATGTGTCGTCGGTCGCCACGCGCGGCGTCAACCGCATTCCGTATTCGGCGGCGAAGGGCGGGGTCAACGCCCTCACCGCATCGCTGGCCATGGAGCAGGCGGCCAACGGCATACGCGTCAACGCCACGGCCCCAGGAGGCACGGAAGCGCCGCCGCGCCGGGTGCCGCGCAACGCCGCGAAGCAATCGGCCAGAGAAAAGGCCTGGTATCGCGGCATTGTCGACCAGACCGTCGCGAGCAGCCTGATGCATCGCTATGGCGCGATCGCCGAGCAGGTCGCGCCCATCCTGTTCTTCGCATCCGACGAGTCTTCCTACATCACCGGCTCGGTCCTGCCGGTCGGCGGCGGCGACCAGGGGTGAATTCGCGCGGCGGATTTTCACGCCGCGGTCCGCCATTCACAGAGGCAAGAACTGAAACGCAAGAAACTGTTCAAGGAGATGAAGATGGCTATCACAGGCGTTCTGCGCCCCGGGCACATCGCCCTTCGCGTCATGGATCTGGACGCGGCGCTCACACATTACCGGGACGTTCTCGGCCTGGTCGAAACGGCGCGCGACGACGCCAGGAAAAGGGTCTTTCTCAAGGCCTGGGACGAGCATGATCATCACAGCGTGGTGCTGCGCGAAGCCGACGAGGCAGGCATGGATTATCTCGGCTGGAAGGTCGATTCAGCGGCGACGCTGAAAAGGCTTGCCCGGGAGATCGAGGAGTCCAATCTGGCGCATGACCTGAACTGGGTCCCTGCGGGCGAGCACCCGGAGACGGGCGAGCGCTTCCGGTTCACCGCGCCGACCGGCCACGTCATGGAGCTCTTCGCCGAGAAGGCGTGCGTCGGCAATGGCTGCGGCACCGGCGGCCCCGACATCAATCCCCATCCCTGGCCGGACGGACTGTGCGGCATCGCTCCTTCGCGCTTCGATCACTGCCTGCTCTACGGCGATGATCTCGACGGATCGGTCAGGCTGTTCTGCGACGTCCTCGGCTTTGGCGTCGCCGAGCGAGTGATGGCGGGTCCCGATGGAAATCTGATGATCGGCGCTTTCCTCTCCTGCTCCAACAAGGCGCATGACGTCGCCTTCATCCGGCAGGACGTCAAAGGCAAGCTGCACCATGCGTCCTTTCTGCTTGGCAGCTGGGAGCAGGTGCTGCGCGCGGGCGACATTCTGTCGCGCACGCGAACCTCGATCGACATCGGTCCGACTCGCCACGGCATCACGCGTGGCGAGACGATCTATTTCTTCGATCCGTCGGGCAACCGCAACGAAGTGTTTGCGGGCGGCTATTCCTATTATCCGGACAAGCCGACGATCACCTGGACGGAGGATGAAATCGGCGCCGCGATCTTCTACCACGACCGCAAGCTGAACGAGGCCTTCCTTACCGTCTTCACCTGAGCGGCAAGCGGCAAAGATCGCAAAAGCGGCGCGGTCGGGTTCACGCCACGAACTTGACCACGCCGCCATCGACGCGCAGGGCCGCGCCGTTGGTGGCCGAAGCCTGCGGGGAGCAGACATAGACGACCATATTGGCGACTTCCTCGACGCTCGCCAGTCGGCGCAGAAGCGATGTCGGGCGATGCTCAGCGATGAAGCGCGCCTCCATCTCGGCCTGCGGCACGCCGGCCTCGGCGGCCATCCTGGCAAAGAAATCGCTGACGCCTTCCGAACGCGTCGGGCCGGGAAGCACGGAATTGACGGTCACGCCCGTGCCCACCGTCGATTCCGCGATCCCGCGCGAGACGGCGAGCTGCGCTGTCTTGGTCATGCCGTAATGAACCATCTCCACCGGCGTGTTCAGCGCGGATTCGCTGGAGATGAAGACAATTCGCCCCCAATTCTTCTCCAGCATTTTCGGCAGATAATTCCGCGCCATGCGTACGCCGCTGAGCACATTGGTCTCGAAGAAGCGCAACCAGTCGGCGTCCGGAATTTCGAGGAAAGGCTTGGGTTCGAAAATGCCGAGATTGTTGACGAGGATGTCGACGTCCGCGACGCGCGCGGCGCATTGGCCGGCGCCCTCGGCCGTCGCCAGATCGGCCGCAACGCCTTTGACCTCGGCGCCGGGAACGGCGGCCCGTAGCCGGGCGACGGCTTCGTCGACCCGCGCGGCGGCGCGACCGTTGAGGATGACGCTGGCCCCCGCCTCGGCCAAGCCCTTGGCGATGGCGAAGCCGATTCCCGATGTGGAGCCGGTGACGAGCGCGGTCTTGCCGCCGAGATCGATCTTCATGTCTGGCCTCCGAAATCAGGCGCCGGCTTCGGCGAAGAAATTGTCGAGAAGTTGCGCGAAACGCGCGGCGTGTTCGATCTGCACCCAATGGCCGCAGCGGCTGAAGACATGCAATTGCGAGCGTTCGATCCATTGCAGCAGGGTCAGCGAATTGGTCAAGGGAATCACCTTGTCGTCGCGCCCGTGGATGATCAGTGTCTCGTGCGGCAGGGCGCGGATATCGGCCTCGCGGCTCGCCATGGCGTCGACCCAGCGTTGCCGCGGCGCCGGGAACATGGCCGAAAAGCTTTCCTGAAAGCCGGGCCTGATGCTGGCGCGGTAGCGCAATTCCGCCAGTTCGTCGTTCACCAGCTCGCGGCTATAGGCGAAAATGTCGAGCAGTTTTTTCATGTTGTCGAGCGAAGGCTCATAGCCCCAGACGGCGTCGAGGCCTTCGCTGATCGGGAACGGCACGCCGACGCTGCCCATCAGCGCCAGCCGCCCGACCCGCTCGCGATGCTGGATGGCGAGGGCCAGCGCAATGGCGCCGCCAAAGGAATTCCCCACGACGTGCGCCTTTTCCAGACCCAGAGCGTCGAGCAGGCCGACCGTCTGCCTGACCCAGGTCGCCATATCATAAACGATTCCGGCCGGACGGTCGGTGAACCCGAAACCGGCCATGTCCGGCGCGATCACCCGATATTTCTTGGCGAGCTCCGGCAAGGCGAGGCGCCAGTTCGCCCAGGCGCTGACGCCCGGCCCGGATCCGTGGATGAACAGGACCGGAAATCCGTCGCCGCGATCGTGATAATTGGTGCGAATTCCCGCCGCGTCGATGGATGACGCGATCTCGGGATCGGCCGTGTTCATGGCGTTTTCTCCAGGTTTTCGGTCAGCGTAGATCGATATTTTTATCGACACAACAAAAAATATCGATATTTTTCCAAAGTGATTTTGCCGGGCGACCTGGCTGTCGGGATGGTTCGATGACCGAGAAGATTCTTGTCAATTCCTTCAAATCTGCGCTGGCGGAGGGCCAGAGCCAAATCGGCCTCTGGCTTGCCATGGCCGATCCCTACAGCGCGGAAATCTGCGCCGGCTCGGGCTTCGACTGGCTGTTGCTCGACGGCGAGCATTCCCCGCTCGACCTGCGGACCATGCTGGCGCAACTGCAAGCCGTCGCGCCCTATCCCAGCCACGCCGTCGTGCGTCCGCCGACCGGCGATCCGGTGCTGATCAAGCAGATGCTCGACATCGGCGCGCAATCCTTGCTCATCCCCATGGTGGAAACGCCAAAACAGGCCGAAATGCTCGTGCGCGCCACCCGCTATCCGCCCCAGGGCTTCCGCGGCGTCGGCGCGGGCATCGCGCGCGCCGCGCGCTGGGGACGGGTCGAACATTATCTCGATCGCGCCAATGAGGAAGTCTGCCTGCTCCTGCAGGTCGAGACGCGGAGCGGACTGGAGAATCTCGAGGCCATTGCGTCGACCGAAGGCGTGGACGGGGTTTTCCTCGGCGCCGCCGACCTTTCAGCGTCGCTCGGCCATATCGGCCAACCGCAGCACCCCCATGTCGTCGCGGCGATGGAAAAAGCCATCAAGACGATCCTCGTACATGGTAAGGCCCCAGGCGTGCTCGCGACCGACGAAGCGGTCGCCGCCTCCTATCTCGCGCAGGGCGCGCGTTTCGTCGCGGTCGGCGTGGACGCGCTCCTGCTGGTCAAGGCGACCCAGGATCTCTGCCGCCGTTTCAAGGGCGGCGCGAGCGCCGGCGGCGGCTCGACCTATTAGACCTCGATCCAGCGCTTGCGCAGTTGGTGGGCGAGCGTCCGCCGGCTGATGCTCAGCAGAAGTTTGGCGGATGAATGAGTCGCGGAACAGACCGGATTCCCGCCAAAACGGTCACCCACGCCATAACCGCAATGCGCACGAAATCCTTGCGGCTCCATGCCTTACAGTGGAATCAACGCTTTAGATGCAATTTGGAGCGGGCGATGAGAATCGAACTCACGACATACAGCTTGGGAAGCTGTCGTTCTGCCACTGAACTACGCCCGCGCTCGCGACTCTCTTAGCCGGATCGCGCCCCGCCTTCAACGGGGCGCGCGAAAATGTTTCGACAGTTTCAGGCCCTGCGCCTGATAATTCGAGCCGAGCCCCGCGCCATACAGGTCCTGAGGCCGCTCGGCCATGCGCTCATAGACCAGGCGCCCGACCGGCTGGCCGTCTTCGAGAATGAAGGGCACGTCGTGCGAGCGCACTTCCAGCACTGCCCGCGCGCCCTTGCCGCCGATTTCCGCAAGGCCGAAGCCGGGGTCGAAAAAGCCGGCGTAATGGACACGGAACTCGCCGACCAGCGGATCGAAAGGGGTCATTTCGGCGGCGTGATCGGCCGGCACCAGAACCTCCTCCTTGGAGGCGAGGATATAGAATTCGCCGGGATCAAGCACGAGTTCGCCGCCGAGGCTGGCGAAGATCGGCTCCCAGTAATCGGAGACTTCGCAGGCGCCCGGCTTGTCGACGTCGATCAGGCCGGTGTGGCGCTTGGCGCGATAGCCGATCAGGCCGCCGCCGAAGCCGGCAAGGTCAATCGAAAGAGCCACGCCGCCGAGAAAGGACGGATTGTCGAGCGAAACGAGCTTGTCGCGGGCGTGAAGCGCCGCATGGGCGGCGTCGTCCAGCCGGGCGTTGCCGCGGCGAAAGCGGATCTGCGACAGGCGCGAGCCGCTGCGGGCGATGATCGGAAAGGTGCGCGGCGAGATTTCCGCATAAAGCGGGCCGCAATAGCCGGCCTCGATCGTGTCGAAGGCGCGGGCGCGGTCAGCGATGACCCGGGTGAAGACGTCGATGCGCCCCGTGGAGCTCTTCGGATTGGCGCTGGCCGCGACATCCGGCGGCAAGGCGAGGCTTTCCATTACCTCCGCCACATAAACGCAACTGGTCTCCAGCACCGCGCCGGGGCAGAGGTCGATTTCGTGCAGGGCGTGCCGCGCGATCGCCTCGCCGACGCTGCGCGCGCCGGGCAGGAAGCTCGCGCGCATGCGCCAGGCCCGCCGGCCAAGCCGCAGGTCGAGACTGGCGGGCTGGATCTGGCCGGGCGCGAGCGGCGCCGCCGGGCCGATCACGCCGGTCTGGGCCAGGGCGGCGATCTGATGGGCCGCGAAAATGCCTTGCTCTTCTCTTATCGCCGCAAATGCGGTCACGGGCCTCTCCCAGCCTGATCGGCGCCCGCCCTGCGCGGGGCGCGCGAGCCTAATCCAAACTTGCCCATCCGCAAAGACGCCGTTTGCCCCGTGTGGTTCGTCCCGCGTTGACCGGCCCGCGGCGCGGCGCTACAAGCGCAACGTGGTCTTTTGAGCCGGCCGGCTTGCCGCCACTTTAAACAAAAGAGCTAAAAGGCCGGTCCTGCCCAAAATCGAGCAGCCGGCTTCTTTGCTCTCCCGAGCGAGGGCGCTTCGCGCCCGTGAGGAGTTTGCCATGTCCGCCTATGACCGTCCGCAGATCGACGCCCGCAGCCTGCGCCCGCGCACGAAAATGGTCCATGGCGGAACGCTGCGCTCCGGCTATGGCGAGACCTCCGAAGCTTTGTTCCTGACCCAGGGCTTCGTCTACAACAGCGCGGAAGTCGCGGAAGGGCGCTTCACCGGCGCGGACGAGGGCTTTCAATACAGCCGCTTCGGCAATCCGACGGTGGCCATGTTCGAACAGCGCATGGCCTTGCTCGAAGGCGCCGAAGCCGCGCGGGCGACCGCGACCGGCATGGCGGCGGTGACGACGGCGCTGATGGGCCAGTTGCGCGCCGGCGACCATGTCGTCGCCTCGCGCGCCCTGTTCGGCTCGTGCCTCTATATCGTGACCGACCTTCTGCCGCGCTTCGGCGTCGAATCGACGACGGTCGACGGCAACGATCTCGACCAGTGGAAGGCGGCGCTGCGGCCCAACACCAAGACCGCCTTCCTGGAAAGCCCGACCAATCCCGCCCTCGGCGTGCTCGACATTCCCGCCATCGCGGAGATCGTCCATTCGGTCGGCGCGACTCTGGTGGTGGACAATGTCTTCGCCACGCCGCTGATGCAGAAGCCGCTGGAGCTTGGCGCCGATTGCGTGGTCTATTCCGCGACCAAGCACATCGACGGCCAGGGGCGCTGCCTGGGCGGCGTCGTGCTCGGCTCGAAAGCCTTCATCGAGACCCATATCCAGAATTTCATCCGCCAGACCGGGCCGTCGCTGTCGCCCTTCAACGCCTGGGTGCTGCTCAAGGGCCTGGAAACCCTGCCCCTGCGCGTCGCGCAGCAGCAGGAGAGCGCCGCGAAGATCGCGGATTTCCTCGCGGGGGACTCGAAGATCGCGCGGGTCTATTATCCAAGCCGTTCCGACCACCCGCAATACGAGTTGGCGAAGCGCCAGATGAAGGGCGGCTCGACCATGGTCGCCTTCGAGGTGAAAGGCGGCAAGGCGGAGGCCTTCCGCATGGCCAACGCCTTCGAGATCATCAAGATCTCCAACAATCTCGGCGACGCCAAGAGCCTGGTCACCCATCCGGCGACCACGACCCACCAGCGCCTGAGCGAGGACGCGCGCCGCGCCGCCGGCATCGGACCGGGCATGCTGCGCCTTTCGGTGGGGCTGGAGGACGCCGAAGACCTGATCGACGATCTGAAGCGGGGTCTGGCGGCTGTCTGATCCGCCGCCGCGACGCTTTCGGGCGCAAAGCCCGCGCC
>JAJXYV010000236.1 GCA_021780435.1 Pseudomonadota bacterium | reverse complement strand
GCGTCTTTAACAATCTCGGCAACAATGTCCTCGACGCGCGCAACGACCCCAATCCGGCCATCCTCTATGGCGGCGGCGGCAACGACATCATCTATGGCGGGGCCGGCGGCGACTGGATCGCCGGCGGTGGCGGCGCCAACCTGATTTATGGCGGCACAGGCAACGATATCATTCTCGGCAGCGACGGCTTCAACCTGAATCCCGTCTACGAGACGCCCATCAGCCAATACGAAGGCGTCCTGGAGTCGGACGTCGTCGCCAACCATGTGGCCGTGCCGATCCGGCTCAGCGTGGCGCTCGCGAGCCTCGAAACCAGTCAGCCCGTCCAGGTTCTGTTGCAGGCGAGCGCTCCTCCGGCAGGCTCGACCGCGCCCGACGCCGATACCTTGAAGGCTGGCGGCAACACGATCTTCGCCGGCAGCGGCGACAATATCATCGTCGGCGACCTCGGCGTCGTCACCCAAATCCCCGCGGTCCAGTCGATCCTGACCACTGCCTACGTGACAAGCGTCAGCACCGCCTCGAATTTCGATTTCGCCAATAACACGATCTACGGCGACGGCGGCGGCCTCAGCGGCATCGTGTGGAACGGCGTCGGCGGCGGCGTCGGCGGCTCGGGTCTGGGCAACGACGTCATCCTCGGCGGCAGCGGCGCCAACACGATCTGGGGCGGCAACGGCCAGGACATCATCATCGGCAACGACGGTCTCATCAACTGGGGCGACCTCACCGGAGCAGCCAACCCGCCGACGCTGATCGAATCGACCGACTTCGCCTATGGCGGCGGCTATATCCCGGGAGGCGGGACCACCGGCAACATCATTCACGGCGGAACGCTCGACAGCATCATCCTCGGCGGCCCTGGCGACAACTGGATCTGGGCCGGCGTCGGCAACGACCTGGTCATCGGCCAGGTCGGCCAGGTCACGATGGACGGCCTCGGGCTCGGCTACGAACATGCGACGCTGATCGATACGGTGTCCTACGTCGATCCGATCACCGGGGATCTCGCGGCGACGACCCACGGCCCCGGCATGACGGTCGCCGGCAATTCCGGGATCAGCGTTGTCATCCAGGCCTACCCACAAGCGGACGCGCTCGCGGGGCCGGTTCCAACCGGCGGCGGGGACGACATCCTGGTCGGCGGTTCGGGGAATTCCTGGATCGGCGGCGGCGCGGGAAGCGATCTGATCTTCGGCAACAACGTCACGCTGGCGCGGCAGGGCAACACCGACAACCCGATCTTCCGGGTGTTGACCGGCTCGCAGATTTACACCGACACAGCGACGACCGACACGGTCAATGTCGCCAACGCGACCGAGCCATACCGCACCGAGAATGGCCATGTTCCAGTGTGGGCGGATTTCGCCGTCACCAATCTGGATGCGTGGAGCTCCTATACGCCGGCAAGCAGCCGGTACGGCAACAATTACATCGCCGGCGGGCCGAACGATAACATGATCTTCGGCGGCCAGGGCGACAACGCGATCCAGGGCGCCGGCTCGATCCTCGGCGCGCTCAATCCGCCAACGGTCACGCCATCGACACCGGGCGTCCTCAATACGACGGCGCAGGTCGATACCCTGACCCTGAATCCCTTCACCACCACCTACAGCCTGACTTTGGCTGGCCAGTCGGCAGGCAGCGGAGGGGTGATCGACGGCGTCAGCAACACCGCGACCGCCGCATGGCTGGCGGCCGCGATCACGGCCTTGCCTGGGTTCAGCGGGACCACCGTGACGGGCGGCGCCGTCGAAGGCTACACAATCACCTTCACCAAGGCGCTCGGCGCGGTGACGACGACGGTCAACAGCAAGGTCTATGCCTATCGCGACCCGACCGTCAATCTTACGGTCGCGCCAGGGCAGGTGGCGCCGGCGTTGGGCGCCTTGCACGTCAATCCGTCGTTCGAGGCCGCCACCGATGGCAACAATTACATCGAAGGCGGCGGCGGAAACGGAACCGTCATTTTCGGCGGGACCGGCCAGAACGCCATCATCGGCGGCAATTCAAATCTGTTCAGCCTGAATTCGCCGCAGCAGCGGCCCGACTCAGGCAACGTCATCATCTTCGCCGGCGCCGGCACGGAGATCGGGTACAACGACTCCCAGTCCACTGCGACCCTCGGCGGCGGCGCCACGGCCGGGGATACGCTCGGCCTCACGATCAGCTGGATCTCGGCCGTCAACGGCGCGAGCATGACTGAAACCGTCAGCTACACGGTCCAGATGGGCGACAGCACTGCCCAGATGGCGCTCGGCCTGCTCGGCGCGGCGCAGAACACGGCGACGTCCGCCGGCGCGGCGCTCGCCGCCGCGGGCTTCACCTTCGGGGCGAGCGGCAACGAGGTCGTCGTCGACAGCAATGTCGCGTACACCCTCACCGGTTCGGTCGGCGCGGGCGCAACGGAGACGATAACGATCGCTCAGGGCGGGGCCACGGTCGGCACGGCGCAAGGGAATGTCCACGCCCGCAACGCCTCGGTCGTCGTCGCCAACAATGGTGATATCTACGACCTCGTCGGCTCGTCCACCCAGTCGGACCGTGGCGGCTTCCTGACGTTCAATTACGACTCGGGCCAGAACGGCTACTACTACATGCCGGGCGCGACCATCGCGACGAATTATTATGGCGGGAACCAGTTCGTGATCCCGCGGGCGGTCCAACTCCTCGACTACACCTATGGCGGTCCGGACTTCAACGCGACGGCCGCGGCCTCCAATATCGGCGGCACAGCCGAGATCCATGCCGAATCCGGCGATACGCAAATCTACGGCGGCCCCAACCTCGATTATCTGTTCGGCGGCTCCGGCAATGACTTGATCATCGGCGGCTACGGCGGCAAGTGGATCTCGGGAGGGAACGGCGAAACGGGCCTGACGACCGGCCCGCAGACGATCAACACGACCGGCATTCTCGGTTCCGACGGCCGCCTGGCGATGAGCCGCAACGGCATCGCCGAGCCTCTCTATGGCATTGCGGCGGTTCCGGCCGGCGAGACGCTCAACGAGGTGATCGCCAACACGCCAGGGGCCAACCCCATCCTGCAATCGACGATCAATGTCGCCGGCGCGCTGACGGTCACGGCCGACCTGACGCCGTTCAACGTCGACCCGCAAGGCGCGTCGGCCTGGACGACGAGCGTGCTCAATGGCGCGCCGTACCAGGCGCAGCATTACGACGACATCATCTATGGCGGGCTCGGCAACGCCTTCATTCATGGCGGGCCGGGCAGCACCGCGATCTCGGGTGTCCAGGCGTTGCCGGTCTTCTGGAACAACCCCATTCAGAACCCGTACAATTATTCCAGCACATCGGCCACAAGCCCGAGCGGCGGCAGCGGCATCCTCGGCTATGATACGACGACCAACCAGTTCGCGGCCTACAGCGAAGCGAATCCGCGGACGCTGATCAGCGGCTTCTTCCTGAACTTCAACCAATACCAGGGGATCTCGGTCGCGGGTGTGATCCCGGGAACGGCTCCGGGCACGATCGAATATGCTTATGCCGGCGCCAAGAACCTCTTTGGCGACCTCGGCAACGACTGGATCGTCGGCGGCAACGGCGCGAGCAACCTTTGGGGCGGCTTCGGCAACTCTCTGCTCGACGTCCGGCGCAATCTGACGATCGACGGTGGCCTCAACGACGTCACCGACAACAATGCCTCGCCCAATTTCCGGGGCCTTGCTTTTGCCGGCGCCGGGATCAATACCCTGATCGCGGGCGGCGCCTACGACCGGCTGATCGGCTGGACCGGCAACTTCAACACCTTCGTCGTGCCGTTCGCGCCGTGGGGCGAACCCACCGTGACCCGCAGCCCGGCTCCAGACAATCAGGCATACCTGATCAGTTTGGGGCAGGCGGACGGCGCCGACAATCTCTATGCCGATTACAGCGCCGTCACCAATCTCGACGGGAGCGCCAATATCGACTATATCGCCGGCCTCGACCCGACCCGCAACGGCGAGCCCTACGGCGAACTCGGGCTCGTCAATCAGACCGACACGTTCTGGCGGCTCCAGCACGGCGCGCCGAACCAGCCGCCGCCTGGGAACATACCCGGAGGGGCGCGCCTGGTGACCGGCCAGTTCAGGGCTGGCTCGACCTCGACGGCGCCGGCGCCTCTGTCGGCCGTGAACGGAAATCTGTCGCTGACGAGCAGCGGGGCCACGTTGGCGCCCACCACGTCTGGAGCCGGCAGCTTCGCGGCGTTCAGCCCCAACGATGGGCTGCCGAACTACTTCGAGATGACGGCGTCGGTGACGCCCGGCGCGGCGGCAAACGGCGCGCTGTCGAATGGCTATCTGATCTTCAACTATATCAGCCCGACCAACTTCGATTATGCCGGCGTCAACGCCACCACCGGCAATATCGAACTCGGATCTTATAACGGGACGAACTGGACCGTTGAGGCCTCGGCGCCGGCGAAGATCACGGCGGGAACCACGTACAACCTGTTCCTGTCGATCAACGGCAATTACGCAATCCTAACGGTCAGCACGTCCAGGACTTCAACGACAGTCAACTATGCTTATCCGTGGAACGTGGTCGACGGCGTCGATCTCGGCCTGAACTACGGCCTCGTCGGGACTGGAACCAACAACGCGACCGCTACCTTCAACAATATCGTCACCCAAGTGCCGATTGCGCCGACAACCTGGACCTATACGACCTATTTCGGCAGCGGCCCGCTTTATTTCGACCAGCCGACCGCCGGAGCCTGGTCGACCAACGGGACCGGCTTGACCGGGGTTGCGCCAACCGGCGGCTTCGCGATCACGCCGATCGACCCGGGCCTCGCGCTCACTCCCGCCATGGCGCCAGGATCATTCGCATTCCAGAACAGTTCGAACGTGGACATCGCGGCCACGATCAAGTTCCTCGGCGGGCGCGCAGGGATTGTATTCGACTACACTCCCGGGTCCTTCAACTTCGCGGCGCTGCTCGGCGACACCAATCAGGTCGTGCTCGGCCATTACACGACAGTCGGCGGCTTTGTCGTCGATGCGGCGCAGAGCCTTTCCTCGATCCGAACCGGAACAGTGCTCGAGATCGTCGCCAACGGCGATCTGGTGAATGTCCTGGTTAATGGCGCGCCGATGCTGAGCATGGCTTATGGCGAGGTCGCCACGAACTTCCAGTTCGGCCTCCTGTCGTGGACCGGCAGCAATACATTCAGCGCCTTGACGATCACGACGAACGATCCTGCTTTCGGCGGGACGACAGAACTGCAAGTGGCGGCGACGGCCGCGCCGACCAACGCCGGCGGCGCACCGCTGACGCAAGCCGAACTGGCGACGATCGTCGCCGAGGCCGACAAGTTGTGGACCGCGGCGCTTGGCCCGAATGACGCACGGCTTGCCGCGCTGACGACGGTGACCATCGAGATCGGCAATCTTCCTGGGCTCGAACTGGGTTCTACACATGACGGCGTAATCACCATTTCAGCCAACGCGGCGGGCTGGGGCTGGTTCGTTGACCCGACGCCTGGCGACAACAGCGAGTTCGCGCTGCACGCCTCGGACGACGTGTTCTACGCCACGCCGGGCAGCGCGGCCTATCGCCATATGGACCTGCTCTCGACTGTGCTGCACGAAATGGGCAACGCCATGGGCTTCGCCGAAGACCATGGCCAGGACGTCACCGGAATGACGCTGTCGGCCGGCGAGCGCCGCCTGCCAGGCGACTTCGACGCCATGGCCTTCAACCTTAAGTCGGAGTCGGCTTCCCCGGCGCACGGCGCGGCGTCGCCGTGGACCGCCACCGGCTCTCCGGCGGACATCCACACGCCGCCCGCCGGCAAGACGGCGAGCGCGCCGGCGTCGATCGATTGGACACAGGGCGCCAATAACCCGTCCGTTCCTGGGGACGGAGCCGCGGATCGGAATGGAACGCCGGCTTGGCTGGCCGCGATGCTCAACCAGAGCGAGGAGGATTACTTCCACCAGAAGCCCAATGCGGGCATGCGGTTCAAGACGACGAGGGGAGCGCAGTAAGCTCCTCGGCAATGAAAATGACGCGTCGCGGCGGCCGACCGCGGCGCGGCGCGGCGAGTGGGTCGGTCGTTGGGAGGCGAGTGTTTAATGTCGACGCAACTGCTCATATACAAGTCCGCGGTGCCCGTGACGCGTGGGCGGCATGGCGACTGCTTCATCGAAAGCGGCGCCGATTACCGCTTCAGCAGCGAGGTCAATTCCGTCCCGCTCATGGCGGTCGAATTCCCGCAGGCCGCAAGCGAATATCCCATCGTTTTCGCTGGCGGCGGCTCGGAGATCGCGCCGGCGGTCATCCTCGGCGTGCGCGGCTCGGAAAATCTGTTCGTGTCGGGCGAAAGCGAATGGAAAGCCAAATATATTCCGGCCTTCGTGCGGCGTTATCCTTTTGTCTTCGCGCGCCAGGCAGATCGATTCCTGTTGTGCCTCGATGAGGAATATGCCGGCTTCAATCGCGATGGCCGCGGTCTGGCGCTTTTCGGCGAGGATGGCGCGCCGTCGCCCTTTGTCGACAACGTCCTCAAGTTCCTCCAGGAATATCAGGCCCAATTCCTGCGGACGCAGCGGTTCTGCGCGCGCATCAACGATCTCGGCCTCCTCGAGCCGATGCAGGCCCAGGTGAAGATGGGGAGCGGTCCGAGCTTCTCGCTCGGCGGCTTCATGGCGGTCAACCGCGACAAGCTGAAGGCGCTGCCGGGAGAAACGCTCAGCGAACTCGCCAGGACGGACGAACTCGAACTCCTTTATCTCCACTTGCAGTCGATGCGGAATTTCGACGGCCTGCGCGACCGGCTCGAACACCGTTTGCAGGAGGCGAGCGACGCTGAAAGCGGGACCGAAGAGCTGCCGAACCGAAGTCTATCCACTGTGAGTTGAGTAAGGGTTACGCATGGGAATCGCCTCGGTCCACTCGATGGGCGCGGACGACAGGGTCCGCGCGGAGGCCATCGCATGGGCGAGGTTTTCCTCGACCACGCGGGCGGACGATTTTTACGCCGGCTGGCTGGCGATCCTGTGTTCGCAGCTCGAACGGGCGGAAGGCGGCCTGCTGGTGCTGGGGCCAGACGCCAGCGGGTCGTTTGCCCCGGTCGCCTTCTGGCCGAACGCTTCGCACGATTTGCGCCATCTGGGCGCCGCCGCCCAGCGTGTTCTGGACGGGCGCGAGGGCGTGATCCTCAGCGCCGATGGAGAATCGGAGCCGACGCGGGACCAGTCGGCGCAATTCGGCTATCCCATCGAAATGGCTGGCAAGCTGAGGGGCGCCGTTGTGGTCCAGGTCGGCGCGGGCGCCGACATGAGCCTGCAGCGCTCCTTCCGCCTGGTTCACTGGAGCTCTGCCTGGCTCATCGATCACCTTCGCCAGCAGCACCACGAGGAATCCGACGCGCGCCTGGCCCGGATTGGGCTGGCGACGGACCTCGCCGCAACGACCTTGCGGGAGGAAGGCGTCACGGTTTCAGCGCTCGCCATCGCCAATGAGCTGGCTGTGCGGCTGCCGTGCGAGCGCGTTTCGATCGGATTGGAGCGCGACGGCGACATCGAATTGACCGCGATTTCGCATACGGCGGTGTTCAATCCCAAAATGGCCGTCGCCAGGTCGCTTGCCGCGGCGATGGAAGAAACGCTGGATCTCGACGCTGCGATCGTCCTTCCGCCTCTGGACGATGCGCCGCCCGGCGCCGCGGCTCATGCCGATCTCGCCCGCGACCAGCGCGATATTGCAATCTGTTCGGTCCCCATGCGCGACAAGCATCGCGTCATCGGCGTCGTCACGGCGGAGCGAACGTCGGGACTTCCGTTTGACAAGGAGACCGTCGATCTGTTGGAGACGATAGCCGCGTTGCTCGCGCCAATTTTCGCTCTCAAAGAGCGCAATGAACGAAGCCTTTGGCGGCGGCTGCGGGACTCGGGCGACGAAGCGCTCTCCCGGCTGCTCGGGCCCAGCCATCTCGGCCTCAAGATGGTCGTCCTGACAGTCGCTGCGCTCGCGCTGTTTTTCAGCGTCTATACGACGACCTATCGGGTTTCCGCCAAGGCGGTGCTCGAAGGGCAGATTCAGCGCGCGGCCGTGGCGCCCTTCGACGGTCATATCGCCGAGAGTTACGTGAGGGCCGGCGACGTCGTGCGCGCCGGTCAGGTCCTGTGCCGGCTCGACGACCGCGATCTCAAGCTCGAGCGCACCCGCCTGCTGTCCGATCTCGACCAGGTCCAGGGCAAGCTCCGCCAGGCCCAGGCGACGCAGGACCGCGGCGCGATGGCGATTCTGGCCGCCCAGAGCAAGGAGTTGGACGCCCAACTCGCGTTGAACGGCGACAGGCTCGCGCGCGCCAGCCTCGTCGCGCCTTTCGATGGCGTGGTCGTCTCCGGCGACCTGAGCCAGCTGTTGGACACCCCGGTCGAGCAGGGCAAGCTGCTGTTCCAGATCTCGCCGCTCGAATCCTATCGGGTCATCCTGCAGGTCGACGAAAGGGACATTTCCGAACTGCGCGCCAACCAGGACGGCGCGCTCATGCTGTCGGGCCTTCCCGGCCAGGTCTTTCCGTTTGTCGTGCGGCAAATCACTCCGGTGTCCACGACCCAGGACGGCCTGAATTATTTCCGCGTCGAGGCCCATCTCCACGGATCGATCGACAGGCTCCGGCCCGGGATGGAAGGCGTCGGGAAAATCGAGGTCGGGCGTCGGCGGCTCATCTGGATCTGGACCCACAGCCTGTTCGACTGGCTGCGCATGTGGACCTGGAAGGAGGCGCCTTGAACGCGCCGATCCTGAGCAATCTCTGGTACAGGGTCGCGGATCTGAAACCGCGGCTGCGCGCGCACGCGGTCTTGCATCGGCATCGCTATCGGGGGCGGATCTGGCATCTGCTCCAGGACCCCGCTTCGGGCCGCGTGCATCGGTTTAGCCCGGCGGCGCGGCTGATCATTGGCCTGATGGACGGCCGACGCTCGGTCGCCGAACTCTGGATGATCGCGAGTTCCCGCCTCGGCGACGATGCGCCGACACAGGACGAGATGATCCAGCTTCTCGGCCAGCTCCATACCGCGGATCTACTGCAGAGCGATGTCGCGCCGGACGTCGCGGAAATTTTCGACCGCGGCGAGAGGGACTGGCGGGCGCGCCAGCGTCAAGCTTTCGGCAATCCGATGGCCATCCGCGTCGGACTCTGGGATCCCGACCGCTTCCTGAACCGCATCGCGGCGCCCCTCCAGTTCGTCTGGGGCCGCTGGGGCGTGCTGCTCTGGCTCGCGGTCGTCGCGCCGGCGCTGGCGCTGGTTCCGGCGCATTGGCCGGAGCTCAGCCATAATTTTGCGGATCGCATCATGGCCGTCGACAATCTTGTCGTCCTCTACATGGTCTTTCCCATGATCAAGGCGCTGCACGAAATGGGGCACGCGACCGCCGTCAAGGCAGGCGGCGGCGAGGTCCACGAGATCGGCGTCATTTTGCTGGTGCTCCTGCCGGTGCCTTTCGTCGAAGCCTCGGCGGCGACCGCCTTCCGGTCGAAATATCGCCGGGCCCTGGTCGGCGCGGCGGGCATGGCGGTGGAAGTCTTCATCGCCGCCTTGGCCTTCTATCTCTGGCTCGTGGTCGAGCCGGGCCTGACCCGCGCCGTCCTGTTCAACGTCATGGTGATTGCGAGCGTCTCGACGCTCATCTTCAACGGCAATCCGCTGCTGCGCTACGACGCCTATTACATTCTGAGCGATCTCATCGAGATTCCCAATCTCTCGATGCGCGCCGCCCGCTACTGGCTCTATCTCGCCGAGCGCTATGTTTTGGGCGCGCGGGAGCTGGAGCCGCCGGACGCGACCGCCGCCGAAAAGGCGTGGTTCCTGTTCTATGGCGCGGCGTCGGCGATCTACCGGATGTTCGTCACTGTCGTGATTGCTCTGTTCATTGCGTCACGGTTTTTCTTCATCGGCGTCGCGTTGGCGCTTTGGGCTGTCGCAGCGATGGCGGTCGTCCCAGTGGTCAGGGGCACGCTCTACCTCACTTCGAATCCGCGCCTGCAGCGGCGCCGCGATCGGATCATCGCGCTTCTCGCCGGAGCCGCCGCGGCCGTGGCCATTTTCGTGTTTTTCGTGCCGTTGCCCTCGCATACCGAAGTTGAGGGCGTCGTGTGGCTTCCCGATCAATCCTTCGTGCGCGCCGAGGCGAATGGCGTCCTCAAGGAATATCTGGCCCAGCCCGGCTCTCGCGTCAAAGCCGGCGAAAAGTTGATCCGCCTGGAAGACCGCGCCATGACCGCCCAGCTCGAATTGGTCTCCGGACGCGTTAAGGAGCTGGAGGCCGCCGCCGAGGTCGAAACCGCCAATGATCGAGCCCGCGCGGAACTGGCGCTGAAACGCCTTGAACACGAGCGCCAGGATTACGCCATCGTTTCAGGCAGGCTGGCCAACCTGGCG
>JAJXYV010000074.1 GCA_021780435.1 Pseudomonadota bacterium | reverse complement strand
CCCCCTTGACGCGCCCCTTGGCGCCCCGCCAAGGTCACGCACGAAAGGGCTCAACACCATGACCGAATCGACCCCGGACTCGCGAAAAAACATGCGCTCGCGCACAAAACTCGTTCATGCGGGGCGCGAGCCTTCCGAGCAGTTCGGCTTCGTCAACACGCCGATCTATCGCGGCTCGACCGTCTTGCAGCCGACGCTGGCCGAACTCGAATCGCGCCATGGCAAGCGCTTCGTCTACGGCACCCATGGCACGCCGACGACCGAGGCGCTGGAAAAGGCCTGGTCGGAAATCGCCGGAGCGGCGGGAACCGTGCTCACGCCCTCCGGCCTCGCCGCCATTTCCCTCGCCCTGCTGACGGCGCTCAAGGCCGGCGACCATGTGCTCGTGACCGATTCCGCCTATCAGCCGACCCGCACCTTCTGCGACGGATTCCTGAGCCGGATGGGCGTGGAGACGAGCTATTACGACCCTTTGATCGGCGCGGGAATCGAGGCCCTGATGCGGCCGAACACCAGGGCCGCGCTGGTGGAGGCGCCGGGCTCCCAAAGCTTCGAGATGCAGGACATTCCGGCGATCGCCGAGGTCGCCCATGCGCGCGGCGCCTGCGTGATCATGGACAATACCTGGGCGACGCCTCTGTTCTTCCCGCCGCACGAGCGCGGCGTCGATCTCGCCATCGAGGCCGGGACCAAATACCTTTCCGGCCATTCCGACCTGCTGCTCGGCCTCGTCTCGGCCAATGAGCAATGGCTGAAGCCGCTGCGCCGGACCTTCGATTATTTCGCTATGTGCGCGGGACCAGAAGACGTGTTCCTCGCGCTGCGCGGCCTGCGCACGATGGAGCTGCGCTTGCGCGAGGCGGAGCGGCAGGGGCTCGCGCTGGCGCGCTGGCTCGCGGAGCGCCCGGAAGTCTCGCGGGTGCTGCATCCGGCGCTCCCGCACGACCCCGGCCATGCGATCTGGAAGCGGGATTTCCTCGGCTCGTCCGGCCTGTTCTCGGTGATCCTCAAGCCGGTCTCCAAGGCGGGGATCGCCGCCTTGCTCGACGGGCTGGAGCTGTTCGGCCTCGGCTATAGCTGGGGCGGCTATGAGAGCCTCGTCATTCCCTTCGATTGCCGGACCTATCGCACCGCGACCGAGTGGAGCCCCGAAGGCCCCGCCCTGCGCTTTGCGGTCGGCCTCGAGGACATCGAGGACCTCAAGGCCGATCTCGACAAGGGTTTTACGCGGATGCGCGCTTGAGCGCAGGAGGCGTTGACGTTCAAGCGTGATCGCTCCCGAAAACCGGCCTCCGTTTTTCGGGATCATGCTATGGCGTGGCGCCGTCCCGGGGCACGGGGATCACCGCGAAGAGATGGCCGCCGCGCGTCTCCATTCTCTCGGCGAAGCGCTGGGCCAGCGACAGCATCGACTTGTTCTCGGGCAGAAGCTCCAGCTCAAGTCGCTCGAAGCCGGCGCGCGCGCCCGCCTCAATCAATTCGCGCATCAAGGCGCCGCCAATGCCCTGGCGCTGGCAATCCTTCTCGACGCTGAAGGCCAGTTCCCCAACCTCCGGCCGCTCCGGATCGGGGAGCAGTTCGCCGGCGGCGCGGATGAACCCCTCATCCTCGCAGATCGCGACGATGCGGCCGTCCGCCGACGCGGCGCCGGCATGAAGCTGGATCAGGAATTCCGGCGTCTCGTCGAAGAAGCGCAGGCGCCGGTCTTCGTCCGGCAGGCGCAACAGATGATCGGCGTAGCGGTCGGCGTCATCGGGACCGAGCCGGGTGAAGCGACGGCGCGCTTCGGCGCAGGGAACCTTGGGCATCGCCCCCTCTTCGGCTTTGCGGATATTCAATGTTTGCACGAGGCGGCGCCCTTGGCAACGCCGCGGGCTTGGCCGCACAGGGCTGATCCGCCGACGGGCGTCAGGAGAAAAGGGCGCGGATCGCGGCCGCGCCCCGGGCCTTCGGCAGCAGCGCGTCCGGCGCGAGGGTAAAGGCGATCCGCCGACGGGCGAAGACCCGCGCCACGATCAGCGCCGAGGCGAGGCCGAGGCACAGCCCGCCGCAGACATCGCTCGGATAATGCGCCCCCACGATGATCCGCGAGGCCGCAACCGGCAAGGCGATCAGCAGGAAGGCCGGTCCGACGCGCGGCGCAAGCAGGGTCAGCGCCGCGAAGGCCGCGAAGACGGTCGTCGTGTGGCCCGAAGGGAAGCTGGCGAGAACCGACTTGAGCGAGAACAGGTCGAAATGGAACGGCCCGTCAAGCGCGATGAGCGCCGGGCGGGCGCGGCCGACGATATGTTTCACGATCTGCGCCGCAATGCCGGAAAAGGCCATGACGATCAGGAAATAAAAGCCCCGCGACGCCACGAGCCCCCAGGCGGCGCGCCGCCGCGTGTCCGGCGCCCGCTCCCGGCGCGACAGCCCGTAGAAGATCGTCAGGACGGCGAGCGCGAACAGCCAGTCCGATTTGCCTGCCCGCGTCACCGCCTCGTAGAAGGCGACGAGGCTAGGGTCGAGCCGTTTCGCGGCGCGGGCGGCCGCCAGGTCGAAATGGACGCCGACGAACAACAAAGCGGCGAGGCCGAGGACGGCCAGCGCCATCCAGAGCGGCCACAGCCGCACGACCGGCGTTGGCGCTCGCCGCCAATGCGCGGCAAGGTCGCGCCAGATTTCCCGTGACACGCGCCCGGCTCGTTCCTGAACCGCCTCCACCGACACCGCTTCGCCCGCCAACCCCCGTCCTTTCCTGAAAGGACGGCCGCCCGGAGCCCGAACCGCCGTCGTTGCGCGCCACCCGCCGCCGCGACGCAACCTAAACAATTGACCGACCAAAACTAGCAAAATGATGACACGAACAATTTGCTGCGGCCGTGGAGCGGAGCACGGCGGCTGGCGACAGCGGGCGAATGGCGATTTTCAACGGGCGACGATTGTTTCCGTCGCTCGCGTGTCAAATCCCGAGATCGTCGCTGCCGCCGGTCGCCACACGGGCAATCCGGGGCGCAACGGCGTCGATACACGAGACCATCGCCCATCGCCGCGACAGGCGCGGATGGGCGTTTCGATCACGGGCGCGCCGTCGACGCCGCGGGCGCCGGACCGCGCGGCGCGAGGCCCTGACTAACCGACATAGACGCCGGCGGCGGCAAGCGCCGAGCGCATCCGTTCGAGTCCCAGGGCGAAGGAGAAATTTTCCGCCGAGAAGGCTCGGGCGCGATTCGACATGTCTGTCCACCGCGATTCGTCGCTGTAGAGCTTCGCAATGGCCTCGACCCAATCGGCGGGCTTTTCGGCGATCTCGGCTTCGGCGCCTTTGCTGACGCCGACGCCCTCCGCCGCGATGGGCGAAAGCACCGAGGGCAGGCCCGAGGCCATGGCGCCGACGACCTTGCCCTTGATGCCGGCCCCCGACCGCAGCGGCGCGACGAAAATCCGGAAGCGGTGATAGGCGTCCCGCACGTCGTCCGCATAGCCTTCGATGATGACGTCGTCAGCGGCCAGCGCCAGCATCCGGTCCGGCATGTTGGCGCCGAAAATGTGGAACTTGACGCCCGGAACGCGCCGACGAAGCTCCGGCATGATCTCGTTGACGAAGAACTGGACCGCCTCCTCGTTCGGCGGATGCTGGTAATTGCCGAGGAAGGCGAGGCCTGCCCTCTCCTTGAAAGACGGAACCTCGTCCTCGACCTCGACGATCCAGGGGCATTTCATGACCTTGCTCTCGTCAAGATTATGCGACTCGATGACGACCGCCTCGGTTTCCGTATAGGAGAGCGTCACATCGACCTTGCGCATCACGCCGAGTTCGATTTCGCGCGTCTGGACGGCGAGCTGCATCAGTTCAGGATTATTGGCCGCCCGCGCCGCGCGGATTTCGCGCAGGAAATGGAGGTCTGCGTTGCAGAATGCGATCTTGGCTCGCGGCGCGGATTGCCTGATCAGATCGACATAGGAATTGGCGACCGAATAGCGGGTTATATAAAAGAAATCGAACTCGGCGCCGCGCTGCGTGATCACGTCCTCGACAGACATCTGATACGGGGCGTAAAGGCATTCCACGCCCATCTTCTGCAGGGCCTCGGTGTAATTGCCGAGATAGGCGAGATTCTGCGGAATAAATGTCAGCTTGACCCCAAGAGCCTGCAGCAGGCGCATCTCGTTGATCGCGGCATAGCTGCCGGCGTCCTTGTCCGGCTGCGGCGTCTGGGCGTCGATCACCAGCGCCCGCAGCTCAACGCCGCGATCCTTCGCCAGGTCGGGATTATGCCCGCCGGGGAATTGTCGGATCGTCGCCGCCCAGCGACCGCGGAATTTCGGCTCGTTGATCTTCTGGTACCGTTTGATCCCGGAACTGGTCGATGTTCCGCTCGATATCCCCTCGAAATGGATGACCTCGGAGAAAGGCGTGAAAAAAGTTTTCAGGCCCATCGCGCGAACGCGGAAGGCGAGGTCGGTGTCTTCGTAATAGGCCGGCGCGAAATATTCGTCGAAGCCGCCAAGCTCGTCCCAGACCTCCTTGCGCAGCATGATCGCGGCGCCGGAAACATAATCGACCTGACGGACGTAGCTATATTTCGGATCGTAGGGATTCTGGTTCCGCCCGTAGTTCCAGGCGTCGAAATTCGAGAAGATGACGCCGCCAGCTTCCTGAAGCTTCCCGGTGGGATAGAGCAGCTTGGAGCCGACGAGGCCCGCGTTGTCGAAATGGTCGAAGACATAGATCAATTCGTCGAGCCAGCCGGCGCAGGGCTCGGTGTCGTTGTTCAGCATCACGACGTAATCGCCGCGCGCGATCGAAGCACCGCGGTTGGACGATTTGACGAATCCCTGCGCCGTCTCGTTTCTCAGGATCGTGACGCCCGTGACGAAGTCGGCCAGCTTCGTGGTCTGATCGCTCGAGCCGTCATCGACAAGGATGATCTCGGCGGTCGCCTCGTTCGGCGCCAGGATCAACGACGCCAGGCAATTGTAGGTCACCCAGAACTTGTTGTGGAGCGGGACGACGACGCTGACCTTCGGCTTGTCATATTGCGGGAATTTCAGGACCGGCGGCGCCCCCCGCCGCTCGATGACGCCGAACATGACCTGCGCATGAGCGACATGGATCTGGGCGATATAGGACGGCAGATCGAGCTTCTCCGGGCCGTCTTTCTGGGCTGCGACCGCCTTGGGCGCCAAGGCGAACTGGCGCTCGAGCGAGGCGTAGCGGCGATGTGCGTTCGCGGAAAGAAAAGGCGGGAACGAACGCGCATAGCGCTGGAGCGCATCCTCGGGCGTGGCGACAACAGGCGTCACCGCAGCCCCGTCGCCAATCACCTGTCCATCGTCGTGGAGCTTGAATTGGAACCAGTGGACGCAGCCGTCGAGAAGCTCGACCGGGAGGATGGCGTTGACCGGCTCGCGGGCGTTGGGTGGAACGTCGATCGTCTGGATCAATTTGCCGTCGACAAGGAGATCGACGGATTCCCAATGATCCGACGCCGACTGAATCCAGCCGCTGGCGGAGACCCCGTCGACGGATTCGATCGCCGCCGACATTTGCTTGGCGGGCAAGACGATCGTGATTGTTTTGTGGAGAGGCTGCTTGCGCCCCGCCAAACGGGCGGTGATGACATGTTCCTTGCCATCGTAAAGCCGGCGCGGAAGGGGGATGGAGAAAAAGGCGTTGCCGTCCCCGATCCCCGCCTTTTTCAGATCGGGGCGAAATTTATCCGCAACGCCGACCGCCGCCAGAGTTTCCCCGTCCCAGATCTCGACCTGCACCCGTTTCGAAGCGTTCTGCTTGTCGACGGCCCATCCCTCGGCCCTACCCAGATTGACGATGTCGAGAAAGCCCTGGAGGCTTTCCTTGGGCGCTTCCGCCAGGGGCGCCTTCGCCCCGGCCGCGGCGGCGGGGGACGCCGGGACGACGCCTTCCGGCTTGCCAGGCTCCGCCGGCGACTTTTCCAGAAGCGAGGACGCGGAAACAACGCCGGCGAAATCACCCGGCGGCAGCGAGACCTTGCCCGGAACCGCGCCAGCCATCGCATCCCCGATTTTGCCGGATGCGGGTGGCGCTGGAACGGCAGGCGCCGCTCCGGGGAACAGCCGGTTTGCGGCCGGATTCGCGCTCTCGGCCGGCTTCGCCGTCGGAATGATTTCGTCTGCCATGATTGTCAGCCTCTTACCGGATCTGCTGGAGCGCCTTGATCACTTGCGGCACTTGCGTTGTTGGTATGAGGAGCTCAAGGACCGGAACAGGCTTCCCGTCCGAAGCAAGGCGGATCAGGGCAATGCGCGCCACGCCATTATGGACGCCGACGGCCTGGACATTATCGAAAAACAGTGCGCCCGAATTGCTTTTCTGTTCCATTCCCAACCTCATCCCCATTTTTGCGTTTCACAGGAGCACGGCCGACCCACTTTCAGACGAGGCGCGATCTTCGAACCTGCCTGCTTGGAATCTGTACGACGACGATCACTCGATTTCGTGACGACAAGTAATGAAATCTGAAACTCGGCTCCATGGCGACAGATCGCCATTTCCTCACGGAATGATTTCCCGCGCCATGACGCAGCTGCGGGCGGCGTATGATCCCAATTCCGGCGCCAACGGAACGATGGGCGCGGCATTCGACGCCGCAGACTGAATAGGCCAATGCGCAAAGTCAAGGCCAAGTCGAATACGTAAAGCGCGCGAACCTTGCGCGCAAACCAACGCCTTTCTGAAGACCGCCGGAGAAGATCCATTAAGTTCTTACGAAAGGATTTCTCGGGAGAAGTTCTCGTAAAAGCCGATCGGCGGCGCCATTACGGCAGCCGGTCGCGCATGGTTCCCAAGATCGGCGCGCACCGGCGCATGACAGATAAGTCTTGCGGTCAACCCTGGCCATTCGATGATGCGAACCGTGGCGACCCCGGCAGGATTCGAACCTGCGACCTACTGCTTAGAAGGCAGTTGCTCTATCCGGCTGAGCTACGGGGCCGGCTGGTCTATCGTCGGCCCGCCGGGACCCTGCCCCGACGAAGCGTTCAATGGGTCCAGGGCGAAACGCGGTTGTTGCGGAAATTATCGGAATAGGAGACCATCCGGCGCTTGACCTCCTTCGGCTCCTCCACGCGATAAGGAATGCCGTTGCGCTCGGCATAGGCGACGGCCTCTTCCCGGGTCTCGAAATCGAGCCGGATCTGGCTCTTCATGTCGGCCGACGAAGTCCAGCCCATCAACGGCTCGATGCTGCGGGCGCTCTCGGGCAGAAATTCGAGCCGCCAGAGTTTCGTCTTGCCCAATCCAGACTGCGTGGCGCTCTTCGCGGGACGAAAAATGCGTGCCGTCATGACCGTTCCAACCTCTTGCTCGCCAAGGCCGCCGAGCTTCCGGCTGCGAACCGGACGCCTCGACGGGCCGAATGGTCGGGGCAGCAGGATTCGAACCTGCGACCTGAAGTACCCAAAACTTCCGCGCTACCAGGCTGCGCTATACCCCGACAGCGCCGCAAACTCGCTAGCATGGGCGGGGCTCGCCGACAAGCCGTCGCGCCCTCAGCGCGCGAACATGGGATGGCGCACCCGATCTCCCGGTTTCAATCCGATCTTGCGGGCGTAGCCGGCGTTAACCTCAAGCACGCCCAGAGCCGGCCCCTCCGAAGGGATGATGACCTCGGACATGGGTTCGGCGTTTTCGTGAATGTGAGTCACCGCGCCCTTCGGCGAGATGAAGATCATGTCGAGCGGAATATAGGTGTTCTTCATCCACATCAGGATGTTCTGCTCGTGATCGAACTGGAACAACATGCCGCGATCGGGCGGAAGATAGCGGCGGTCCATCAATCCGTGCTCGCGTTCCGCCTCGGTCCGCATCACCTCGACCGCGAGCTGATGCTCGACCGGATGTCCGCTTCCGGCGCCTGTGACAATGGTCAGCGGTTCGAGAGCGACTGAAGGCCCGGCGTCGAGAGCGAAAGCGGGCGCGGCGGGAACGAGCGGCGCGGCGGCCAGCACAAGGGGCAAGGCCACGGCGCGCGCAAGGAAAAAAAGCCGCGCGGCGGACCTGAGAATACGCGCCATTACAAACCTCACATATTTCCAGCGCCGGCCGGGACCTCAGTGGGCGCTGGGCAGCCGTGTTTCGAGCGCGCGGACCTCCGCGGCCATCAGCCCCTTGGGCCCCGCGCCAAACCGCGCGAGCAGGGAGTCTCCCGGCTTGAGATCGACGATTCCGTAGCGGCGCAAGGTTTCCATATGGACGAAGATGTCCTCGGTGCCATCGCCGCGGGTGAGAAAGCCGAATCCCTTGATCCGGTTGAACCATTTGACGACCACAATCTCGAAGCCGCCGACCGCTTCCGCCGCGCAGCGCGTCCGCGCCATGGGAAGCTGGGCCGGATGAACGGCCGTCGATTCGTCCATGGAAAGGACACGGAAGACCTGAAGGCCGCGCGAACGATTCTGCGCCTGGCAAACCACTTGCGCGCCTTCGGGCGCGCTCTGGAAACCGTCGCGCCTGAGCACGGTCACATGCAAAAGGACGTCCGCGAGACCGTTGTCGGGCACGACGAAGCCGAAGCCCTTGGCCATGTCAAACCATTTGATCCGGCCCCGGACCTCGATGATCTCGGGCGCGACTTCGCCCGACAATCCGGTTTCGGAACCTTGCGAAATTCCAAGGTGTTCTCTGGCGCCCAAGGAAGCGGCTCCTGACTAAATGAATTGCTCGCCAGGACCGGAAACCTGCCCGGAATCGACGCCTGCGCGAGCTGAGAATCACTAAATCAAGGATAGCATCGACATTAGGCCTTCCTAGCCATTTTTTGCGGCGACAAGCGCCACGCACAATTTTTTTTGAAGCCGGCGCCGAGAAACGCCAAAGAACAGATTCGCCACACTGAAATATTCGTGACTGTGAATGAATTCACTGACCTTGGTCAGTTGATCAGCGCGGCGCGGACCGCGAGATCCCCGGCCTGCTCCAGCCATTTTTCCCGGCGGGCGCGGCCCGGCGCAGCCAGATAGAACTCGACCCAGCGCGCCTCGTCGGCGCTCCAGGCCGAGATCTGGTCAAAGGTCCAGATTCCCAAACCTTGCAAATGACTGGCCGTGGCGTGATCGACCCCCGCGATCCGTGTCAGATCGTCCGCGCCCCGCGCCGGCGGCGACAATGTTCCCCGCGGCCTTTTCCCCGGATAAAGGGCGTCGTTGGCCTGCGGGGCGATGAACTCCGGCGCGCGATCGCCCGAGGCTCCTTCCGGCGCGCCGGCAAGCGTGTTCCGGCCCCCGTCATAGCCGAGGCCGCGTCCCTGAGCGAGCAAGCGCGCCTGCTCCGCCCACGGCTCGTCGACTTCCGCTTTCGCTCCTGCGACAATGGCCTCCGCGAACGGGCGCCCCGGCATCCCTTGCGCCCGTTCGAGATGTTCTTCCGGGAGCATTGCCGACGCCGACGCCGCGATCGCCGCTCTGGCGTCCCCGGAGGCCGCCGGGGCGAATTCTTCCTGCGATTGCGCGGGCGCCGGGGATTCCGACGCGTCCACCGGCGCCGCATGTGGCGCGCTGGACGCCGCGACGGAGGCTTCGAACGGGGCAGCCTGTTCGCCTTCCGCGACAAGCGCGCCCTGCCTCGCCGAACCTTGCAGGGCGCGCGGGCGGAACAGGCGCGCGCCCAGACAGCCGAGGCCGCAGCCAAGCGCATGGCTCCCCAGGACGATCAGGCCGGCTTCGAGCCAGAAGCCGGAGCGGCCTGGAAGGATAGCCAAGGCATCCGCGCCCGCGCCTAGACCCAGGATCAAGGCGACGAGCAGCCAGGCGCCCCAACCGCGTGTCCTTTCACATCGACAGGCAAGGACCCCAAACAGGAAGCCCAGCGCCGAAGCGGCCAGGGCCCAGTCCGCAAGACGCTGCAACAGGAAGACCATCGGCGCGCCTCACTTCACCCGGATGTCGACGCGGCGATCCGCCGACGACGCAGGAGCGTCCTCGGCCAGACCTACGATTTCAAGGCTTTGGCCGGGAACCCCTTCGGCGAGGAGAAAAGCCGCCGCCGCCTCCGCCCGGCGCCAGGACAAGTCGATCGCATCGCGATCAGCCGCCCCCGGCCTTCTTCCGACGCCGCGAGCGAAGCCGGAAATCCGCAACGACGCCTCCGGGCAACGCCTTGCCGCCGCCGCCAGCGTTTTCAGCGCCCGAATCGATTCGGAGGACAATCCGGCGCCGCCCGGGGCGAAACCGATCTCGGTCGCGCGCGCGGCCTCGGCGACATCGTCGCGGCAAGCTTCGTCCCTGGCCTTTGCTGGCGCTTGAACAGGCGGGCGCGGTTCTGCGGCCGCCTCCGTGGAGGATGGCGGCGCCTCGGCCGGCCGGGGTTCGGCTGCCTGCCTTTTTTCCCGAACGCCATTTCCCGACGGGGCCGCCACCTCGTCACCCCGGCGGGCCGCAGCCTCAGGCGGCGTCAAAGCGGAAAGCTCCGGCGACGAAGGCGAAGGCGAAGGCGAAGGCG
>JAJXYV010000239.1:5686-10468 GCA_021780435.1 Pseudomonadota bacterium | reverse complement strand
GCCCTGCTGCGTCGCGCGCGGCCGGAACGGGTCGCGATCAGGCTGGCGGCGGGAGAGCTTGAGCTGGACCGCGAAACCCGTCGGGTCCGTCGCGGCGGCCGCGAGGTCCATCTCGGCCCTACCGAATTCCGGCTGCTGGAATATCTGATGGAAAAGCCGGGAAGGGTTTTTTCGCGCTCGCAATTGCTCGACAGCGTCTGGGGTCTTTCGGCCGAGATCGACGAGCGCACGGTCGACGTGCATATCGGCCGGTTGCGCAAGGCCCTGGCCAGAGAGAACGAGGAAGATCCGATCCGGACGGTGCGCGGCTCCGGCTATTCCTTCGACGAAACCTTCGGACGCGGCTGATCCATCGCTTCTTTCGCGCCAACGAAAAACCCGGCGTCAGGCGACGCCGGGTTTTTTCGTGAAGGGCAGGGGGGAGGAGTCGAGTTCCGCGTCTTGGAAGACCTGACGTTTCGCCGCCGCGACGATCCGGCGTTCGCATCCAGCCGGGCGGGCGAACCCGCTTCGGCCCGATGCTGACGGGCTGGCCCCTCGCCCTTGCCCTTCGGGCGGGGCGATTCAGCCGCGGGCGGCGCGTTTCTCGCGGTCGCGGCGGCGGTCCTGCGCCGGCTGATAGGCGATGCGCGCGTGGTGCGCGCAATAGGGGCCGAGGCCGATCTGCATCTTGGCGCCGCAATAACGGAAATCGGGGCTGGCTGGATCGCCCAGCGGCCAGCGGCACATGGACTCGCGCAGCTCCATGATGCTGACGCGCTCGGACATCGGAATGACGACGTCCTTGGCGGCCGGACGCGGCGCCGGGGCGGGCGCCGGACGCGCTTCCAGGGCGACGGCGAGATTGCCGTGGCTGATCGGCGCCGTCGGCGCGCCCTTCTCGTCTTCCGCACGAGGCTTGACGCGCGCGCGGACGGGTGCAGGGGCCGGCGACTTGACCCGGCCCGACAGGCCGAGGCGATGGACCTTGCCGATGACCGCGTTGCGGGTGATGCCATGCGCCAGTTCGCTGGCGATCTGACTTGCGCTCAAACCGTCGAGCCACATTTTCTTCAATTGCTCAACGCGTTCATCGGTCCAGGACATCGGATCGACCTCCAAGCCTTGTTGTTATGGCGCTTCCGGCGCGGGCTTTCCGGCTCGCTCCAGGCGTCTTTTGAATTCCTGTCCCGCGCGCAGCCTCACAAACGGAATCGTTCCCCACACGACTGCATGGGCAGCCGCGAAAAACGCTCCGACCTGAGAAGGACTGACCAAGCGAACGCCTTTGGCGTCGCGCCGCACGAGATGTCGTAGCCGACTGAACGAAGATTACACTAGTCGTTGAATCGGGCGCAAGAGTCGTAAAGATTCTGGAAAGGTTTTCCCCAGCCCTTTGCGAGGCTCACGGAAAAGGGCCTTGCGGCGGCCGACGGCCCGCCAATCGCCGTTTGACCTCGCGGCCCGGATTTTCTAGATTGCCGCCGTGCAGACGCCGTCCCCGCGGGACGGCGCTTTCGTTTTCTGCGCGGCTCCGGCGAGGCGCCGGCGCCAAGGCTGTTGGGAGGTCAGGACGTGACTTCGGCTCTTCTTCCGACTTACGCGCGCTACCAGCTGGCCTTCGAGCGCGGCGAGGGAGCCTGGCTGATTTCGACGACCGGCGAGCGCTATCTCGATTTCGGCGGCGGCATCGCCGTGGCGAGCCTCGGCTATAACCATCCGCATCTCGTCGAAGCCCTGACCGAACAGGCGAAGAAGCTCTGGCACACGTCCAACCTGTTCCAGATTCCAGGGGGCGAGACGCTTGCCCGGCGCCTGACCGAGGCGACCTTCGCGGATTATGTCTTCTTCACCAATTCCGGCGCCGAGGCGCTGGAGTTGACCATCAAGATGGCCCGCAAGTGGAATTCGGCCAATGGCGCGCCGGACCGCTTCCACATGATCACTTTCGAGGGCGCCTTCCACGGCCGGACGCTCGCCACGATCGCGGCCGGCGGCAACGCCAAATATCTCGATGGCTTCGGGCCGAAGACGCCGGGCTTCGACCAGGTTCCCTTCGGCGATCTTGGGGCGGTGAAGGCGGCGATCGGCCCTCAGACCGGGGCGATCCTGGTCGAGCCGATCCAGGGCGAGGGCGGCATTCGCGTCGGCTCGACGGACTTCATCCGCGGCCTGCGCGCGCTCTGCGACGAGCACAAGCTGCTGCTATGCTTCGATGAGGTCCAGTGCGGCATGGGCCGCGCCGGCAAGCTCTTCGCCTATGAGCTTTATGGCGTCGCGCCGGACATTCTCGCCTCGGCCAAGGGCATCGGCGGCGGCTTTCCGCTCGGCGCCGTGCTGTGCACCGCCGAGGCCGGCAAGGGCATGGGGCTCGGCGCGCATGGCACGACCTATGGCGGCAATCCGCTCGCCATGGCCTGCGGCAACGCCGTGCTCGACGTGCTGCTGGAGCCGGGCTTCCTCGACGGCGTCGCGCGCAAGGGGCTTCTGCTGCGGCAGTCCCTCGCGGGGCTCCAGGCCGAGCATCCCGACGTGGTCGCGGAAATTCGCGGCGAGGGTCTGATGCAGGGCCTGAGGCTGCGCGTGCCCAACGCCGACTTCGCCGCCGCCGCGCGCGCGGAAAAACTCATCGTCATCCCGGCGGCGGACAATGTCGTGCGCATCCTGCCGCCGCTGATCGTCTCCGACGACGAAATCCGCGAGGCCGTGCGCCGTCTCGGCGCGGCATGCGGTCATTTCGAGATCACGGCGACGCAAGACTCAAAACAAGGAGCCAGTACATGAGCCTGCCGCCGATCGATCCGGCGCGGCGTTGCTTCCTCGACATCGCGGATTTTTCGCTCGACGAGTTGCGCGCCATCCTCGACCGCGCCGCCGAGATCAAGCAGCGCCGGCGCAAGGGGCGTCCGGCGGCCGACAAGCCGCTCGACGGCCGCTTCCTCGCGATGATCTTCGACAAGCCCTCCACGCGCACCCGCGTCTCCTTCGACGTCGGCATGCGCGAACTCGGCGGCGAGACGCTGATGCTGACGGGCGCGGAAATGCAACTCGGTCGCGGCGAAACCATTGCGGACACGGCGCGGGTGCTGTCACGATTTGTGGATGCAATCATGATCCGCATCCTCTCCCATGAGCATCTGCTGGAAATGGCGGCCCACGCCAGCGTTCCGGTTATCAACGGCCTGACCAAGAAGTCGCACCCCTGCCAGGTCATGGCCGACATCATGACTTACGAGGAGCATCGCGGCGACATCGCCGGGGCGCGGGTGGCCTGGATCGGCGACGCCTGCAACGTCCTGACCAGCTGGATTCATGCGGCGGCCAAATTCGGCTTCACGCTCGACATCGCCTCGCCGGAGGATCTGGCGCCGCGTCCCGAGCTGATCGCCTGGGCGCGGGCCCAGGGCGGGGTGGTCAATGTCATGCGCGACCCCTACGAGGCCGTTCAGGACGCCAATTGCGTGCTCACCGACTGCTGGGTGTCGATGGGCGACAAGGATGAAAAGCTGCGGCACATGCTGCTCGCGCCGTATCAGGTGAACACCAAGCTGATGCGCCACGCCGCCAAGGACGCCGTCTTCATGCATTGCCTGCCGGCCCACCGCGGCGAGGAAGTTACCGACGAAGTGATCGACGGGCCGCAGTCGCTGGTCTTCGACGAGGCTGAAAACCGGCTGCATGCGCAGAAGGGCGTCCTCGCCTGGTGCCTGGAGGCGCAGGCGCAGGAGTCTCGGGCGTGACGAACGGGGTGGGGCTTGCCTCGGGGCGGGACGATTGCGTGCTGCCTTTCGCCGTCGAGCCGCTCGACCTGCGTGGCCGCCTCGCGCGCCTCGGGCCGGCGCTCAACGCCATCCTGACCCGCCACGCCTATCCCGATCCGGTTGCGCGCCTGCTGGGCGAGGCGGCGGCCCTGACCGTGCTGCTCGGCTCCATGCTGAAAGCCGACGGACGGTTCCAGCTTCAAACCCGGACCGATGGAATCGTCGACATGCTGGTCGTCGATTTCGACGCGCCCGACCGTCTGCGGGCGTTCGCCCGTTTCGACGCCGCCCTTGTTCCACCGGACGGAGCGATCGATTCCGGGGCCGTGCTTGGGCGAGGCCATCTCGCGCTGACCGTCGAGCAAGGCGCGGAAATCGCACGCTATCAAGGCGTGGCGCCGATCGAAGGCGGCTCGCTGGAACAGGCGGCGCTAATCTATTTCCAGCAATCCGAGCAGATTCCGACCTTCATACGCCTGGCGGCCGGGCAGGTCGTCACATCGGCGGGGACCAGCTGGCGCGCGGGCGGACTGCTCGCGCAATTCCTGCCCCGTTCCGAGGAGCGACGGCGCCAGGCGGATTTCCCGCCCGGCGACGCCCCGGAAGGCCATCCGGGCCACGAATGGGTCGAGGATGAGGCTTGGACCGAGGCGCAAGCCTTGGCTTCGACCGTCGAGGATCACGAATTGCTCGACCCCGGCCTGTCGAGCGAGGATCTCGCCTATCGACTTTTCCATGAGCGCGGCGTCATGGCCTTCCCGGCCCATCCCCTGCGCGACTCCTGCCGTTGTTCGGACGAGCGGGTCGAGGCCATGCTGCGCAGCTTTTCGCAGGTCGAGCGCGACGACATGGTCGGCGACGACGGCATGATCAGCGTCACCTGCGAATTCTGCTCGACCCTGCGCCGCTATAATCCGGCCGATTTCCGCGAAAAATAAGCCTTGGCGCCGTGGCGAGCGGCGCTTTTGCGGAAAACCGAAGGCGCAATTTCTGGTTCTGCACGCAACCTTGGGCGATCCGCGACGTTGCCATCTTGGCCGGC
>JAJXYV010000239.1:0-5586 GCA_021780435.1 Pseudomonadota bacterium | reverse complement strand
CGGCCGATTTCCGCGAAAAATAAGCCTTGGCGCCGTGGCGAGCGGCGCTTTTGCGGAAAACCGAAGGCGCAATTTCTGGTTCTGCACGCAACCTTGGGCGATCCGCGACGTTGCCATCTTGGCCGGCGACGCCGCGAATCGGCGATTTCGCGCCGTGTCCGTCGGCGGCCGCTGCCAGTCAGGGCCCTGGACCGCGAGAGGAGGATCCGATGTTGCGCAGACTTGTCCTGGCGACGGCGGTCGCCTTGTGCGCCTTGCTCGTGGTCCCGGCGGAATCCCTGGCCCGGCGCGGCGGCCACGGCGGTGGCCACGGCGGCGGGCATGGGGGAGGCCATGGCGGTTACCATGGCGGCTGGCGCGGACGGGGCTGGCATGGCGGCGGCTACCATGGCGGCTATTACGGCTATGGCTATCGTGGCGGTTATTATGGCCGCGGCCGCTACTGGAATGGCCGCTGGTGGGGTTATGGCGTCGGCCCATGCTGGCGGTACAACCCCTATGACGGCGGCTGGGTCTGGGTCTGCTATTGATCGGCCCCGCCGGCGGGAGCCGGCCCCCGCGGCGACAGGCGTCGTTCAGCCGGTATAGTCGGCCCAGCTCATCGGGGTTTCGAAGATCCTGACGGACTCAAGTTGCGGCAGGGCCGGCTTGACGCGCTGGAAAATCCAGATCGCGATATTTTCCGCGGTCGGATTTTCAAGGCCCTCGATCTCGTTGAGCAGATGATGGTCGAGCCGCTCCAGCAGGGGCTGGAAAACCTTTTCGACATCGAAGAAATCGACGATGAAACCGGTATGGGGATCCACGTCGCCGCCGAGCCGCAGTTCGACGCGATAGGAATGGCCGTGCAGGCGCCGGCACTTGTGGGTTTCCGGCACATGAGGCAGGTGGTGCGCGGCCTCGAAGGTGAAGGCCTGGGTGATGGTCGTGGGCATGGCGGGCGTCATAACGCCCTTTGCCCCGCAACTAAAGCCGAAAAACGCGCGCCGCGCTCATTCGAAGGCCACGTCGCGGGCGCGCGGGAGGAGATGCTCGCCGCCGTCGATCGGCAGCATCTGGCCCGGCATTGACGGATGGTCGAGATAGAAGCCGATCGCCGCATTGAGGTGGTCGGCGGGCGTGGCGCGGCCGGTGGGGATTTTCGCTGAATCCGCCAGGAAGCGCTCGTCGGTCTGCGGCCCGGAGGGGAACATGAGGCCGGGCAACAGGCCGAACACGCGGATGTCGGGGCGGTTCGCCTGCACCCACATGGAGGTCAGCGCCATGAGCGCGCTTTTTCCCAGCGTGTAGGAATAGTAATCCGGGTTCAGGTTCAGAAGCTTGTGGTCGAGGATGTTGAAGACGGTCAGCACGGCGTCCGGCTTCTTTGCCCGCGCCGCCGCCTCGATGATCGAAAAGGGCGCCGTGACATGGACCGAAAGGCTCGCCGCGAGCTTGCCGGGATCGGCCTGCCCCGGAAAGTCGTGCTCGAACACCGAGGCGTTGTTGACGATCACGTCCGGCGCCCCGAAGCGCGCCGTCAACTCCCCGCAGAACCGCGCGATGGCCGCATGATCCGCGAAATCGGCCGCGACGAGCTGGGTTTGGACGCCGTCCTGTTCGAGGCTGCGGGCGAGGAGGCTCGCCTTGTCCAACGACCGGTTGGCGTGGAGGATGAGGCGATAGTTGCGGCTGGCGAGATAACGGGCGATGCGTTCGCCGAGGCGGCTGGCCGCGCCCGTAACCAGCGCACTTTTCATTTGTGGCCGCTCCATCGCGCCCGGGTGCGGAACAGATCGATCCCGGCGCCGCGGGTCTCGTTATAGATGTCGGGCTTGCGGATGGACAAAAGGCAGGCGACGACGCGGGCGTCGCTGAAGCAGGAGTCCGTGATCAGGTCGGCGACCGTTTCAACGAGGTCGATATGGCCTTCGTTCTCGAGCGCGCGGATGCGGTCGCGGACGACGTCATAGTCGATGATCGGCTCGTCCGCCGCGCGGGCGGAGGTCAGCGGCGCATAGAGGCGGACGGAGATCAGCAGGCGGGTCGGGCGTTCCGGATGGCGCTCCCAGGGATGCAGGCCGCAATTGACATTGACGCAGACTTCGTCGAGCGTCACCACGATATGATCTTCGCCGGAAAACAGGTCTTTCATTCTCTCCGCCTTGTTCGGATTCTCATCGCTTCTTAGACATTGAATTCTTCGGACGCAATCTCGCGCGCAGCCGCCGGCGGCCAAGAAAAAAGCCGCCGGCGCAAGCCGGCGGCTCTTTGAACGAATTCTTCGAGTCGCTTTTTATTTCACGGCGTGTTCAGCGCCGCTCGTGTCGAACTGCGCCATATAGGCGATGACGTCGGCGATATCCTTGTCGCTCTTCAGGCCGGTGAAGGTCATATAGGTGGCCGGCACGTCGTGCTGCGGCTGCCTGAGATAGGAGGTGAGGGTGGGAACGTCCCAGACCTTGCCCGAATGCTTGTTGGCTTCGGAATAATTGTAGCCATTGACGCTGCCCGCCGGGCGGCCGACGATGCCGTTGAGCACGGGGCCATAAAAATTGGTCGCGCCCTTGCCAATATGGTGGCACTGCCTGCATTTGTTGAACACGACTTCGCCCGCCTTGGGGTCGCCCGTGATGTCTTCGGCGGCCTGCGCGCCAAAGGCCAGGCCGACGAAAAAAGCGGCGGAAAGAAAGAAAACCCTGCCTTGCATGACCATTTGCTCCGCTTGCCGTGGGGCTGAATTCGTCTCGCCCGCCTCGTGGCGAGAAGCGCCCATCCACTTTCAATTCCTGGAATCACGCGCGTTTCGATATGATGCAGCGCAATTAAATCATCCAATCGGCCGGGATTCTCCCCTCATAAAGTCCTATGCCCAAAAGTCTAAGTCAGGTCAGCAGGAAGGAGAGCAGCGAGCGCAGCTCCGCCGGACGCACCGGCTTGCGCAGCATTTCCAGCTCGTTCCGGCTGGCGATTTCCTCGGCGCGCGGCGAATGGTCGGCCGTCACAATCAGCGCCGGAGACTCCTTGCCGCAGGCGCGCCGCACCGCCTGAATGGCGTCGGGGCCGAGTTCGCCGTTATTGAGGTGCAGGTCGGCGATGATGATCTGCGGTGGATTGGCCAGCGCCCGCAATTTCTCCACCGCTTCGGCGCCGGACGTCGCGACCGCGACGTCGCAGCCCCAGCGCTCCAGCAGGAGGAGCATGGCCTCGCTGACCTCGGGCTCATTCTCGATCACGAGAATTTTCGCCCCGGCGATGCGGTTGGCGTAGGTGCGCAGCTGTGGGACGGGGACGGGCGGCGGCGGCGCCTCGGCGCTCAGGGGAATGAGGACCGAAAAGGTCGAGCCGCGCCCGACCCGCGACGCCAGAGTGACCGGATGGCCCAGCACGCGGGCGAAGCGGCGCACGATGGCGAGGCCGAGGCCGAAACCTGTCTGGCCCGGGATATCGTCATGGTCGCGCTGGAATTCCTGGAAGATGGCCTCGCGCCGGTCGTCGGGAACGCCGGGGCCGGTGTCGCAGACCTGCACCAGCAGATTGTCGCCGCGCCGCCGCACGCCGACGAGGACGCCGCCATGCGACGTATAGCGCAGGGCGTTGGCGAGGAGGTTCTGCAGGATGCGGCGGAGCATGGAGGGGTCGGAGCGCACCGTGCGGCGGGTCGCGAAGATCTTCAGCTTCAGCCCGCGCCGCTCCGCGAAATGCGCGAATTCGCGGGCGAGCGGCTCCATCACGTCATTGAGCTCGAAGCTGCGGATCTCCGGCTGCATGACGCCCGCGTCGAGCTTGGAGAGGTCGAGCAGGGTGCGGATCAGGTCCTCGAGCGTGACGAGGCAGCGGTCCACCTGTTCGATCAGCGCCCCGCCTTCCGGTTCGTTCTGCAATTCGCCGAGCGCGGAAAGCGCGAGCCGCGCGGCGTTGAGCGGCTGCAGCAGGTCGTGGCCGACCGAGGTCACGAAAGTCGTCTTGAGCGAGCTCGCCGCCTCAGCCTGGCGCTTGGCCTTTTCGATCGAGCGCATCGCGTGCTGCAATTCCTGGGTGCGGCGGCGCACCTGGTGATCGAGCGCGATGGCGGTTTCGAACAGCGAAAAGGCGTTGAACTGGCTGTCGACCGAACGTTCGACGCGCGACATCAGCGCGCGGTTGATCTTCTCCAGCTTGACGATCTGGCGCTGCAGGTCTTCGGCGTCATCAGGCAGATGCATCGTCATGCCGGCCGCTCGTCGTCGTCACGGCGATAGCCGAGGGCGATCCCCGTGAAGGTCTGGTTGACATGCATGGAGCGATATTGCTCGCCATAAGTGTTGAAGCCGACGACGCGATGGTTGCGATAGAGTTCCGAAAGGCGATGCGAAATCTGGCTGCGCTCGGCGCCGAGCCGCCGCAGCACGCAGTCGAAGCCAATGTAAAGCGAGACCGAGCCTAGCTCCGCCTCCATCCGCTCGAAAGTCGCGAGCGTGCTTTCGTAAGGGTCGAGAGATTTGGCCACCGTCAGCACAAGGCCCTCGTCGATCGCGCAAAAAAAACTCAGCGAGCCGTCGGCGTTCACCTTCTGGATCGAACGCGCGTAATATTGCCCGCCGACGCCCACCAGCACAGGATGCGACGCAAAGGAGGCGGCGTCGAGTGAGCTTTCGATCAATCCCACCTGATGCGCATATTCCTGCGCCGCCGGCTCGGCGTTGAGTTCGCGGACGACGCGCTGCTCCGTATCGGCTTCCGTCACCACCATCTTGAGCGAGGTCGGCTCGAAATAATCGCATTTGAAGGTGGAGAACGGGATGTCGGTGTGGAACAGCAGCAAAAGCGCGGCGTCGCGATAGATGGCGCCGTCGCGGATCATCCAGGTCTTTTCGAAAGTCATGCTGTCGCCGGCCGAGCCGCCGACGATGGGAATGTCGTCGAGCGCCGAATAGAGCGCCGAGATCACCGCCTCCTCGCGGCGGCACATGCCGTCGATCAGCAGCAGGCCGAAGCAACGGTCGGTTTCCCCGTCCGGAATGTTCGCCATCAGCGCCGCGCGGGCTTCGGCGACCGAGGCGCGGCCTTCCTCGAATCCGAAATGGGAGAGGTTCTCCAGCATATGGGCGATCAAAGTGAAATTGTTGCGCAGGAAGGCGATGGCGACGACCGAATGCGACGCCCAGCCCGAAAGCGTCAATTCGCCCGCCGTGGTGCAGCCATAGATTGGCGTCTCCGGCAGGCGCGCCTTGATTTCAGCGGCGAACAGGGCCGTATCGTAGCTGGCGCAGACGAAGCAGACGAGGCCCACCAGCGCTTCCTCCGGCCTTTCGCCCGAGGCCGCAAGTCGCGTCGTGATCGTCGCCGCGATCTCGCGCGCGGCCGCCGCGGCTCCCGCCGCGCTCGTGGACGCGACAACGACGCCCTCCAGGCGGTCCGCCCGCGTCTCTCTTCCCGGCAAAGGCAGTTCTCCCGACATTCGGCGTCGTTTCCACGCGCCGTTCTCGTTGATTCCGCAATCGCGCAGGGCGCAGGGCGAACAGGCCTCAAGCGCTCCCAGTCGGCGCAATTGTGAGAAAGTACTATAGGCGACGCCTCTCCCGTCAAACAATTTTATTGAGGGAGAGTGAAATGCCAGGGAAATGG
>JAJXYV010000124.1 GCA_021780435.1 Pseudomonadota bacterium | reverse complement strand
ATTCCCTATGTCGCGACCGCAAGTGTCGCCGATCTTCACGATCTGGAGCGCAAGGTCGTCAAGGCCATGTCGATCCATGGCGCCCGCTATATCCAGATCAGCGTGCCCTGCCCGCTCGGCTGGGGCGCGGCGTCCTTCGACACCATCAAGCTGGCCCGGCTCGAAGTCGAAAGCGGGCTCTATCCGATCTTCGAGGCGGAGCACGGCCGGATCACGGGCGCGCGCAAGATCAGAAGGCAGGTTCCGGTGCGCGACTATCTGAAATTGCAGAAGCGCTACGCGCATCTCTTCCGCGACGGGATGGACGATCCGCGGGTGGCGCGGCTGCAGGCGATCTGCGACGCCAACATCGCCGAATACGGCCTGCTCGGCGACGACGAAGAGATTTAGGGAGCCGATCATGGACCATGATTTCGCCGTCACTCTGGACGTCGGCTCCTCGCTCGCCAACCACACCGGCTCCTGGCGGACCGTCCGGCCCGAATATGTCCATCGCCTGCCGCCCTGCAATTCCGCCTGCCCGGCCGGCGAGGACATCCAGGGCTGGCTGAGCCTCGCCGAGGCCGGCGACTACGAGTCCGCCTGGCGGGCGCTGACCACAAACAATCCGCTGCCGGCGGTGATGGGGCGCGTCTGCTACCACCCTTGCGAAAGCGCCTGCAACCGCGCGCAGATCGACGCCGCCGTCGGCATCAATTCGGTCGAGCGTTTTCTCGGCGACATGGCGATCGCCAAAGGCTGGCGCTTTGCGCCGCCGGCGCTGAAGAGCGGCAAGAAGGTCCTGGTCGTCGGCGCCGGGCCGGCGGGACTTTCCGCCGCCTATCATCTCGCTTTGCTCGGCCACGCGCCGACAATCAAGGAGGCTGGTCCTGCGGCCGGCGGGATGATGCGCTTCGGCATCCCCAAATATCGCCTGCCGCGCGACGCGCTCGACGCCGAGGTTGCCCGGATCGTCGATCTGGGCGTGCGCATCGATTATGAGTCCAAGGTTTCCGATTTGCAGGCGACAATGGCCGAGGGCGGATTCGACGCGGCCTTTCTCGCCGTCGGGGCCCATATCGCCAAGCGCGCCTATATTCCCGCCGGCGAGGCGGCGCGGGTCCTCGACGCGGTGCAGGTGTTGCGCTCGATGGAGGGCGAGGACAAGCCGCTGCTCGGTCGCCGGGTCGTCGTCTATGGCGGCGGCAATACCGCGATCGACGTGGCGCGCACCGCGAAGCGCCTCGGCGCCGAGGAGGCGATCATCGTCTATCGCCGCACCCGCGACAAGATGCCGGCCCACGACTTCGAACTGGAGGAAGCGCTGGAAGAAGGCGTGATGATGAAATGGCTGTCGACGATCCGAAATGTCGAGGCCGGCGCGATCACGGTCGAGAAGATGCAGCTCGACGACAAGGGCTTTCCCCAGCCGACCGGCGAATTCGAGACGCTCGAGGCCGATTCGGTCGTGCTGGCTTTGGGCCAGGACGTCGACCTCTCCCTCCTCAACAATGTTCCCGGCCTCGAGATCAAGGATGGCGTCGTCCAGGTCGGGCCGAACATGATGACCGGCGCGGCGGGCCTATTCGCCGGCGGCGATATGGCGCCCTCGGAGCGCACGGTCACGGTCGCCGTTGGCCACGGCAAGAAGGCCGCGCGCAATATCGACGCCTGGCTGCGCGGCGAGGCCTATGCGCCGCCGCCCAAACACGAGCTGGCGTCCTTCGACAGGCTCAACACCTGGTATTACGGCGAGGCGCCCAAGACCATGCGCCCGATGCTGGAGATCGCGCGCCGCTCATCGACCTTCGAGGAAGTGGTCCAGGGCCTCGACGAAAGCAATGCGCTTTATGAGGCGCGACGCTGTCTGTCCTGCGGCAATTGCTTCGAATGCGACAATTGCTACGGCGTCTGCCCCGACAATGCCGTGATCAAGCTCGGCCCGGGCCAAGGCTTCCGGTTCAATTACGATTTCTGCAAGGGCTGCGGCGTCTGCGCCAGCGAATGCCCCTGCGGCGCGATTCGCATGGCGCCGGAAGAAATCTAACTGCGGAGAATGAGGCGGGCGGACAAATCACTGTCGTCCCGACCATGCCGACGGGGGACACGCGGCGCCCATGCCAAGCTCTCGCCAGAAATCATCCACCGGAAGGGGAAAGTGGCGACGGGGGCGGCGTCGCATTAACGGTGTGATCCGGCGTGGGATTTTGACGCCGCTCGGCATTATAAGCCGCTGTTCTCGTTGGAATCAGAGGGGTCAACTCATCACACCGATTCACATATAGGATCAGAGCTTGCGCGGAGAAGGCCCAAGGGTTATCGCAACGGTGGGTGGCAAACCCCTCTTTTTTCACTCCAACAACTCGCCGAAATTGCCGCAAGGAAAGTTCGGAGAAACGATCGATAAGCGTTCTGCTATGGCGAGCAATACTCCACAAAACTGGTTTGATCGTACGGAGAAAAGGCTTAAACGCAGCATTCAAAAACGCATTTTAAAAATTTCACGATATATAGTTGAGATGGCGACATTTTTTGGCGATGATGATAAGCACCAATGGCAGTTATTCTCTGCCTTATCAAGGAAGAACGGCATTCAATTTGACAACGTTGTGTCTATTGGCGGACATTGCGCGACGAGCAGCACGTTGAAAAAAATGGGACTTAAGCAATGGTCTGGGCCATTTGACTGGGTATTTTCAGATATAGCCGTAATAAC
>JAJXYV010000009.1 GCA_021780435.1 Pseudomonadota bacterium | reverse complement strand
GCGTCACGCCGGTGACGCGGTCGAGGACGCGATGCGCGCCTTGCGCGAGAAACAAATGTTCATGACGTCCGAACAGGACGTCCTGCACGATTTTTCCCGGAACCCATTCGATGACGTCGGACATAGAGCTAGGTCCACAAGAAGTAAGTGCAAATTTTGCAGAGTGATCCGGAAGGGAGCGGTCCGGCGAGCGCCTTCTGTCTGGCGGCTCGCCCTCTCGCTCGGGAAAAGTTCAGTGCGCCCGTGGAGCTGGTGAAGTGTTCATGAATTTACGTGGGTTAACCGAGCGTGTTGCGCAGAGCAAGGACCTTATTGAAGTCGAATTGCCTCATAATATCTACCCATTCATGGCGTTCAGTCGTTGCGCGCCCTACGATCCGAGTTTGGAAGGTCTTGTTATGGGGCATGATCTTCGCATTTCCGTCAAGGCACCGACTCACATAGAGCTTCTCAATCGGCGACAGGGCGCTGTCATTCAGCTTCGCCCTGAGGATTTGCTCGATTTCTGGCGTCGCTCCGCTTCCATCGGAAATCACACCTTTTGAAACCAGATGCCGGAGCGCGCGGTCTTTCGTGATCCGCGGGCTGAGATTGAAAATATGAAGAACGCCAATTTTGCCAAAGCTGTCTATCGTCGCAAATCGCGCGGCGGATTTCTCGGCGATGTTATGGCCGATATGCTGCGCCTCGCCGATATAGCGCGTGTGGAAAAGCGCCTTTCCCGCGTTGCTGTTCCATAATAGATGATTTTCGTCGACGCCGAACTCGATTGGTTGGTCCCAGTCGATTTCGCCAGCCTTTTCTGCGGGCGCCTTTACATTCGATAGCCACGTTCCGCAAAAGCAGGGCAGGTCGCTATGTTGCAAAATGTCCAAAACGAACAAGGGACTTATTGAGTCCCCGCTGACGCCGAACAGAAATTCGTCGGCGTCGAGGATGCAGATATAGCGGGCTTCTCGTTTGAGAAGCTCAAAAAACTGCTTGTTTGAATCGTAGCTGTGGAGGCTGTCATAGTATTTATCATATTGGAATATGACGGCCTCATTTCTGATCGCATCAAGCTTGTCGAGAAAACGCCTGTCGGTCGATCCGCAGTCCATAATGATGATATTGTGCAGCCCGACGATTTTGGCGTGATGATCGATCCATTTATCGATCAGATCGACCTCATCCTTGACCTTCAGGATGATTTTCAGAATTGTGTTCTTGCTGGGCGCGAATTCCAGACCTTGCCGCCGACCGTATAGTCTCCAATTGTCATATGCATCTTCGAAATTCATAAAACTCACGCCGCGCGCGTCTTCATAGACGTCTCGATCAAAATGGGGCGAGACATATTGGATGTTGCCGTCAAGCTTGGTCAGGTCGCGCTGATCGGGGTGATCAAGCAAAAACCAAAATGCATCGCTCATTATTGCGCCTCTTGCGCTTTCCGGCCCTGCCGGGAAATCGTCGCTGGTTCAGTCGGAACGGTCGCCGCTCGTCAATCGTTCTAGCGCTGCGACCGCCCTGGCGCCAGCGTGGGGCTCGTGCGGCGGCCTTGGCGGAGAATGTTCAGGATCGTTCGGCCTTGGCGCTTGCATGCCTGAACCGTGCGGCGCTAGAAACGCCGCCCGCACCAAAGGGAGTCGCGCATGATTTCGCTTCACCGCCGCATCGCCGAGGAATTGAAGGTCCAGGAGCGCCAGGTCGCCGCGGCGGTTGAATTGCTGGATTCGGGCTCGACCGTGCCCTTCATCGCCCGCTACCGCAAGGAGGCGACGGGCGCGCTCGACGACACGCAGCTGCGCACGCTCGAGGAGCGCCTGCGCTATCTGCGCGAGCTGGAGGACCGCCGCAAGGCGATCCTCGACTCGGTGAAATCGCAGGACAAGCTGACCCCGCAACTGGAAGCGGAAATCCTCGGCGCCGAATCCAAGGCCAAGCTCGAAGATATCTATCTGCCCTACAAGCCGAAGCGCCGAACCAAGGCGACCATCGCCCGCGAGGCCGGTCTCGCGCCGCTCGCCGCCGACCTGCTCGCCGATCCGACCCGCGATCCGCGCGTCGAGGCCGCGAAATATGTCGACGAGGCCAAGGGCGTCAAAACCCCCGAGGAGGCGCTCGACGGCGCCCGCGCCATTCTCGTCGAGCAATTTTCGGAAAAGGCCGATCTCATCGGCGTCTTGCGCGAAAGCTTCTGGACGCGCGGCCGGATCGTCGCGAAGGTTCGCGACGGCAAGGCGCAGGACGGCGCGAAATATGCCGATTATTTCGATTTCTTCGAGCCGCTGACCAAGCTGCCCTCGCACCGCATCCTTGCCTTGTTCCGCGGCGAAAAAGAGGAGATCCTTGATCTGTCGCTGGAGCCCGAAAGCGCGGCGGACGCCGCGGTCCAGGGCGAGACGGCCTATGAGCAGGCGGTGGCGGCCAGCGCCGGGATCGCCGACCGCGGGCGCGCCGCCGACAAATGGTTGACGGATTGCGCGCGCTGGGCCTGGCGCACGCGCATCAAGATCTCGCTGGCCGTCGATCTGCGGGCGCGGCTGTGGCAGAACGCCGAGGATCAGGCGGTGACCGTCTTCGCCGGCAATCTTCGCGACCTGCTGCTCGCCGCGCCCGCCGGCCCGCGCGCGACGATGGGGCTCGATCCGGGCTTTCGCACCGGCGTCAAGGTCGCGGTCGTGGACGCGACCGGCAAGGTCGTGGACACGGCCAACATCTATCCCCACGAACCGCAACGGCGCTGGGATGAGGCGCTTCTCGCGCTCGCCCGCCTTTGCCGGCTGCACAAGGTCGAACTCATCGCCATCGGCAATGGCACGGCCTCGCGCGAGACGGACAGGCTCGCCGCCGAACTGGTCGCGAAACTGCCCGAGCAGAAACTGACCAAGATCGTCGTCTCGGAGGCGGGCGCTTCGGTCTATTCGGCCTCGGCCTTCGCCGCGGGCGAGTTGCCGGACCTCGACGTGACCCTGCGCGGCGCGGTCTCGATCGCCCGCCGCCTCCAGGATCCGCTCGCGGAACTGGTCAAGATCGACCCGAAGTCGATCGGTGTCGGCCAATATCAGCACGATCTCGCGGATGGCAAATTGTCGCGCTCGCTCGATGCGGTGGTCGAGGATTGCGTGAATGCGGTCGGCGTCGATCTCAACACCGCCTCGGCGCCCCTGCTGGCGCGGGTTTCGGGACTTGGAACGAGTCTCGCCGCCAATATCGTCGCCCATCGTGACGCCAACGGGCCGTTCCGGGCTCGCGAAGCCCTCAAGAAAGTGCCGCGTCTGGGCGCCAAGGCCTTCGAACAAAGCGCCGGGTTCCTGCGCATTCGCGGCGGCGAGGATCCGCTCGACGCTTCGGGTGTGCATCCCGAGGCTTATCCCCTGGTGCGCAAGATCCTCGCGGCCACCAAGAGCGACATTCACGCGCTGATCGGCAATGCCAAGACCCTGCGCGGCCTGAATCCGAAGACCTTCGTCGATGAGAGCTTCGGGGCGCCGACGGTGACCGACGTCTTGCGCGAACTGGAGAAACCCGGCCGCGACCCCCGCCCGGAGTTCAAGACGGCGACCTTCAAGGAGGGCGTCGAAAGCCTGTCGGATCTCAGGCCCGGCATGGTGCTCGAGGGCGTGGTGACCAATGTCGCGGCTTTCGGCGCCTTCGTGGATATTGGCGTGCATCAGGACGGCCTGGTCCATATTTCCGCGATGTCGAAGACCTTCATCAAGGATCCCCGCGACGTCGCCAAGCCGGGCGACGTGGTCAAGGTCAAGGTGCTGGAGGTCGACGCGGCGCGGAAGCGAGTCGCCCTGACCATGCGGCTCGACGACGCTTTTGACGCGCGCGACGCCCGCGCGCCCCGCGCGCCGGCTCCGGCGGCGAAGGGGGCGAGCATGGGAACGGGGACACGGCGCGAGCCTCCGAAGCCGGCAGGCGGAAACGCCTTCGCCGAGGCTTTCGCCCGCGCGGCCACCCCCCGTGACAAGCCGAAGGGCCGATAAGGCCGAAATTCGGTCGAAAGACGCGTTTCCTTGCGGCCACACATTCGGCATATTGCACATAAGCGCGGCTGTTTGGGCTGACAGCGCGGTGAAATGGGTTTAAGTGCTGTCCAATGAAAACCGCCGCTGGATTCGCTCTCCTTCTGGGGCTGTCTCTGTTTGCCGGTCTGACCCTCTATGAGGGCGCTGGAGACGTGGCGCGCGCCTTCGCCTCAGTGGGCCTCGGAGCGCTGTGGGTCGTCGTTCTGCGTTTCATTCAGACCGCTCTTGCAAGTGTCGCCTGGCGCGCCCTGTTGGCGCGTCCGCGTCCTCGGCCCTGGCTGTTCGTCCGCCTGCGCTGGGTCAGGGAATCGATCAACAACCTGCTGCCTGTCGCGCAGATCGGCGGCGATGTTCTCGGGGCCCGTCTCCTGCGCAGCCGGGGGGTTCGCGGCGGCCTCGCCTCGGCGAGCGTGATCGGGGACTTGCTGGCCCTCACCGCGACCCAGGTCGTATTCACGCTCCTCGGCGTCTTCTTCCTCGTTGACAGCGGCGCGGACACGGACCTGACCTCCGCGATCATGGCCGGGCTGGTCATCATGGCCCCGGCTCTGGCCGGATTCTGGCTGGCGCCCCGCATCCTCGCGATGGGCTGGCTCGACAAGCTCGCGGCCTATGTCGAGCGCAGCACGGGATGGGGCTCGGTCGCCGGCCTGCCGGCGCTGCGCGAGGGAATGGACGGCATCCTGCGGCGCAGGTCCGGCCTTGCGGCGGCTCTGGCGATCCATATGGGAGCCTGGTTCGTCGGCGTTCTCGAAATCTGGCTGGCGCTCTATCTGCTCGGCGATCCGCGCTCGTTCGCCATCGCCCTCACCATCGAGAGCCTCGGCCATGCCGTGAAGGCTGCCGGCTTCCTCATCCCGGGGGCCTGGGGCGTGCAGGAAGGCGGCTTCATCGCGCTTTGCGCCGCTTTCGGCATCGGTTCGCCCACCGCCATCGCCTTGTCTCTGATCAAGCGCATCCCGGATTTCGTCCTCGGCGCGCCCGGTTTATGGATTTGGCGGCGGATGGAGGGCTCGAACTTGCGCGATGTCTTTTTTCGCGAGAAACTTACGACGAGCGAGGAGCCTCATGGTCTTTGACCGTCGCAACTTTCTGACGGTGGTCGCCCTCCTGCCGGCTTTGTCGGCAGCGCGCGCCGACAATTCCGCCGATGCGCTTGCCGCCGTGAAGCAATTTCAGGACGGCCAGCAGGAAATCATTCCCAAAATCGGCCAGATGAGCGTCAAGCAGCGCTATGATGCGCTGCGGCCAGCCATCGGCTCGACTTTCGATCTGCCGGCCATGGCGAAAACGGTTTACGGCGCGGGCTGGGACGCGCTGTCCGGCGCCCAGAAGGCGGAATGGAGCGAGGCTTTGGGCGATTACATCGCCGCCTCTTACGCCGCCCGTCTCGACGGTTTCAACGGCACGGGCTTCGAACGTGACGACAAGACCGTCGCGCGCGACGAGAACATCATCGTCACCACGCGCGTCATTCTGAAGAGCGGCCCGCCGATGGCTCTCGATTATGTTGTGCGCCCGACGCCAAATGGCTGGAAGATCGGCGACATTCTGGCCGATGGCTCGATCAGCGAATTGGCGCAATGGCGCCGCTCGCTGCGCGGGCTGAGCGAGGGCGGTTATGCCGCGTCCCTGGCGACGTTGCGCAAGCGGACGGACTCGTTCCTGACGCCATGAACGATCGGAATGGATGATGAACTGGTTTGGCATCGATAGCGGGAATTGGTTGAGCGCCGCGCCGGTCGCGGCGCTCGCCGTCCTTGCGGGCGCCGCCCTTCTCTATTGCCTGCTCGCGCTGGTCAGCCTGCGGCGGTTTCCCCCATCCGCGGTGTCCGTCAAGCCATGGAAATCGCCGGGCGTGACTATTCTCAAGCCGCTCTACGGGGCGGAGGAGGGGCTTTACGAGCACCTCTTGAGTTTCTGCCGACAGGACTATGCGGGGCCGGTGCAGATCCTGTTCGGCGTCCATCACGCCGACGACCCGGCGGCCGCTGCGGCCCGACGGGTTGTCGCGCTGGCGCGCGCCGGCCTCCTAAGGGGCGCCGCTGCGCGGCTCAGCGTCGAACTGGTCGTCGATCCGGCCAACCACGGGAGCAACGGCAAGGTCTCCAATCTCATCAACCTGTCGCGACGCATCGAGCATGATTTGGTCGTGCTGGCCGACAGCGACATCGCTGTCGAGCCGGATTATCTCGACCGGCTGGCCGCGGCGCTCCAGCGCCCCGGCGTCGGCCTCGTCACCTGTCTTTATCGGGGTCTGCCGCTTGCCGGCTTCTGGTCGCAAATCGGCGCGATGGGCGTGGACTATGGCTTCCTGCCCAACGCCTTGACCGGCGTGACGCTGAAAATGGCGCGGCCCTGCGTCGGCGCGACGATCGCCCTGCGCCGTTGCACGCTCGAGGCGATTGGCGGCTTCGAGACCATCAAGGACCAACTCGCGGACGATTACATGCTGGGCGAGGCCGTCCGCGCGGTCGGCTTGAAGGTCGTCCTGGCCGATTTCGTCGTCGGCCACGCCCATTCCGAGCGCAGCCTCAGCGAGGTTTGGCGCCGCGACATGCGCTGGGCCCGAACCATCCGCTCGCTCGATCCGCTCGGCTATCTCGGGTCGGCCGTGACCTTTCCCGTCGCCTGGGCGCTGCTTGGCCTGGTCGCCAGCGGCGTTTCGGCGGGTTTCGTCTGTCTCGCGGGCGCGGCGGTCCTGAGCCGGATGATCCTCCAGCAGGCGATCGACCGGCGTTTTCCTGGCCATGACCATGCGTTCTGGCTCGGCCCGCTCCGCGATCTGTTCAGTTTCGTGATTTTCTCCGGCAGTTTCCTTCCCGGCCATATCCATTGGCGGGGACGCGATTACCAACTGGGCGAAGATGGCGTCATGGCTCCGGCCGACGTCGAGGGCGCCGAAGCGGAAGTCGCCTGACGTCGCGCGGGATTGCCGCGCCGTCCCAATCCGTCATCGAAAGAGCACAGGGAGGGCGACGAGGTGATTCTCGTCGCCGCGCCTGCGGTTGGTCAGCTTTCCAGATAGAGTTTTGCGCCTTTTTCGACGAATTCGGCGCTTTTTTCCGCCAAGCCTTGGTCGATGACCGCCTGTTCGGCGAGCGCGGCGGCTTCCAGGCGCAGGTCCTGGGTGATCTTCATCGAGCAGAATTTCGGCCCGCACATCGAGCAGAAATGCGCGACCTTGTGCGCTTCCTTCGGCAGGGTTTCGTCGTGGAAGCGCAAAGCGGTCTCGGGGTCGAGGCCGATATGGAACTGGTCCTGCCAACGGAAATCGAAGCGCGCCTTGCTCATGGCGTCGTCGCGCTCGCGCGCGCCGGGATGGCCTTTGGCGAGGTCGGCGGCATGGGCGGCGATCCGGTAAGTGATGACGCCGGTCTTGACGTCGTCGTGGTCGGGCAGGCCGAGATGCTCCTTCGGCGTGACATAGCAGAGCATGGCGGTGCCGAACCAGCCGATCATCGCCGCGCCGATCGCCGAGGTGATATGGTCATAGCCCGGCGCGATGTCGGTGGTCAGAGGCCCAAGCGTGTAGAAGGGCGCCTCGCCGCATTCGCGCAGCTGCTTGTCCATATTGGCCTTGATCTTGTGCATCGGCACGTGGCCGGGGCCTTCGATCATCACCTGGCAGCCCTTGTCCCAGGCGACCTTCGTCAGCTCGCCGAGCGTCTCCAGTTCGGCGAATTGCGCCGCGTCGTTGGCGTCGGCGTTGGAGCCGGGACGCAAGCCGTCGCCGAGCGAGAAGGAGACGTCATATTTACGCATGATGTCGCAAATCTCGTCGAAGCGCTCGTAGAGGAAGCTTTCCCGGTGCTTCGAGAGGCACCAGCGCGCCATGATCGAGCCGCCGCGCGAAACAATGCCGGTGACCCGGGTTGCGGTGAGCGGCACATAGGCCAGCCGCACGCCGGCGTGGATCGTGAAATAATCGACGCCCTGCTCGGCCTGTTCGATGAGGGTGTCCTTGAAAACTTCCCAGTCGAGCTTGAGCGCGTCGCCGCCGACCTTTTCCAGCGCCTGGTAGATCGGCACCGTGCCGATCGGCACGGGCGAATTGCGCAGGATCCAGTCGCGGATATTGTGGATGTTGCGGCCCGTGGAAAGGTCCATCACCGTGTCCGCGCCCCAGCGGATCGACCAGACCATTTTCTCGACTTCCTCCGCGACCGACGAGGTCACAGCGGAATTGCCGATATTGGAGTTGATCTTCACCAGGAAATTGCGGCCGATGATCATCGGCTCGAGTTCGGTGTGATTGATGTTGGCCGGGATGATCGCCCGACCGCGCGCGATCTCCTGGCGCACGAATTCCGGCGTCACGAATTCCGGGATTTCCGCGCCGAAGCTCTCGCCATCCGCAATGCGCTCCGCGGCCTTCGCGAACGCCGCCTCGCGGCCGAGGTTCTCGCGATGGGCGACGTAGATCATCTCTTCCGTGATGATCCCGGCGCGGGCGAATTCGAACTGGGTGACCAGGCCGCCGTCCCGTCCGCGACGCAAGGTCCGCTGCGCCGGGCAGGGCGCGACGAGGGCGTCGCCCGAGGCGTAGCCATTATCCTCGGCCTTGATCGCGCGGCCGGCATAGCTCTCCAACCCTTCCCGGCGGGCGACCCATTTCTCGCGGACCTGCGGCAGGCCGGCGGCGAGATCGGGTCGAAAGTCGGTCTCGGTATAAGGGCCAGAGGGGTCATAGACCCGCAAGGGCGCTTCGCCCGACGACGGATCGAGCGGGATTTCGCGCACGGGCACGCGCATGTCTGGCGCGCAGCCGGGCGAAAGATAGAGCTTCCGCGATCCCGGCAATGGGCCGGTGGTGACGCTTTCAGGCCTGCGGACGTTTTTGGAATGGACGTTCATCGCGCTCTCCCATGCTCGCAAGATTAGGACGCAGAAAGAAGCGCGGCCACGCCGCCCGCCTTCCCTGCGCTGGCATTATCCAGATCAGGTCAATGGGTATGTTCTCAGCCGCCACTCCGGACGAGGGCAGCACCCCATGGCTCGAATTTTCAACGCTAGCAGGGAAGGGGCGCACGCGCAAGCAGGGCGCCTTCTGCGCGAAATGGCGGATGCGGAAACGCTGGCTTCACGCGCCGCCTCGCCGCCAAAGAATGAAACTTTTTGCGGCGCTGGAGCCTGCGTCGCGACGCAGGCGCATGTTCGGCGGATTTCCTTGACGCCGGGGCGCGCCCATCGCGCCGCTCGTGCTCGCATTTCCCGCGACGCCGCGTCGGCAACGCCGCCCCGATTGCAAAATCCGCCATCCCGGATCAATCTCACGCTATCGCCAACGGAACGGCCATGTCCGCTCTGGCTGTTTCCGGATGGCGCAGCACGACAAAAGAGGAGGGGATGGCATGTCGGAGCAGGATGGTCTCACCCGTCGCGGTCTGTTGGGTTTAGCCGCCGGCGTTTACGGTTTTGGATTCGCCCCTGCGGCCTGGGCGCTCAACCCGCAGCCGCTTCCGCCTGGGATGCGCCGCGCGCCCACGAAACGGACAAGCAAGGGGAAGCAATCGGGAGCGTCGAGCCCGCAATTGTCGAAACAAAAAAGCAAGAACTTGAAATAGCCATGGGAAGCGCCACAGGGTTCAACCTGGACTTGAGGCGCTCACGCGCCGGCCTTGCCGGCAATTGACGTTCCGCGCGAGGCGCTGCGGCCCTCGCGCGCAAAGACATGCCCCGCCCGCGCAGGGGAACGGATGGCGCCCATTGTTGGAGCCGTCCGGAAGCCGCCCTGGTTCGGGCGGCGAGACCGATCTCACCACGGGAAGCCAAGGTCCGGGCCCACGGGGACGATATCGCCGACCGGCTCGGCGACGAGGCGGACGTAATCGTCATTGGCATAGACGCGTCGCGGTTTCCGGATGTGCCCCGTGTAGAGCCAGTAACGGTTCGAGGTCACGAAAAAGGGCAGCGGAACGCCATGCCCGCGATGCACCGTCAGCCGCGACAAAGCGAAAGCAGGGCCGGGCGCCGAAAATGCCAGAAAGAGAGCGGCGACAACCGCCATAAAACGCTTGAGCATTGGAACGCCTCCGAAAATTCGCGACGCCATTATCAGGATGTGGCGGCCGCCCGCTTTCTTTGCAAGCCCCGGATCGGCGTCAGGACGAGATTAGGGCGACGACGGTTAACGCCGCCGCCGCCGTCGTTACGCGTCCATGCGAAGGTCAATTCCACGGCATCGGGCCGAGATCCGGGCCCACGGGAACGATGTCGCCGATCGGGTCCTGAACAAGTCGCGCGTAATTGTCGGAGCGATCGACAGGTCTGGCGGACGGGACATCGCCCGGATTGAGCCAGTCGTCGCTCGACGTGACATAGGACGGCAGCGGGACGCCCCGGCGCGGATGCACCGTCAGGGTTGACTGGGCGATGGCGGGCCCCAGGACCGAGCCGAGGACCGCGGCGGCGCAAAGACCCGCCGCGCCGACCGCCAGAAAGCTCTTACGCATCTCAACCTCTTTTCAGGCTTCGGGCCGCGCGGCTCACCTCTGGGCAGAGGGCGCGAAGGAATGGAGGAGCACGGCGAA
>JAJXYV010000141.1 GCA_021780435.1 Pseudomonadota bacterium | reverse complement strand
AGGCCGCAGGCAATGAGAAAGTTACGTTCCTCGGGAAGTTTGCGGACGAAGACGCTGAAGACGGATTCACCCTCCATGCCGAGTTCGGCATAGGCCCGCAGCATCGTCAACTCGTAAAGATCGGCGAAAAGACCGCCGACTTCCTGGGAGTTTCGTCGCTTTGCCAAAGACATGTCCGGGGACCTCGTGGCGGGAAGCGGAGCTTGGCGGCTTTTTGCCGCGCCGGCAATGCGTCCCTCGCGCAGTCGATGGGAAATTGGCATGGCGGAAAGCTGTTCCGCGGGACGCCCTTGAAATACGGCTGGAGGCGAGGTCTCAAAAACTGCCGCGGCGCCGAGCGACTGCAACGCGGGCGGCCATCCCTCGCGCTCGCGGATCGATGCGCGGCGTCAGGTAACCAGCGGTTGGCGGCGCAGACTCGCCCAGACGGCGACAGCGGCGCCGCAATTCAGGAAAGCATCCCGCATTTCCTGAAGCGTCGAATCGAAATCTCCGATGCGCGAGGCGAACGCGACCCCAGTGGGGGGCCGAGTCCAGGACGACTGCTGCGTCCTATGCCCAGCGCCGCCAGAACACCAGTGCGACGATGATGGCGTTCAGACAGGAAATGACGATGCGCGCCTTGGCGGGATCGAGCCGTCGTCCATAATGCCCGGTCAGATAGCCGCCAACCGTCGAAGAGACCAGCAAGACCGCCATTTCCCGCCAGTAGATCAGGCCGCCGGCTACGAAGATGACGGACGCCGTGGCGTTCATCGAGGCGTTCAGCAGATGGCGGGACGCCTGCATGGAATTGATCGTCGCCGCCGTGAGCACGCTCCATGTCGCCAGCATCATGACGCCGACCGCGCCGCCGAAATAGCCGCCGTAAATTCCGAGCACGAATTGAACGGCCGGAAGGGCGTGCGGATGGATATTGACGCGCTTTCGCACTTCCTCGCCGAGCTTGCGGCCGAAGGCGAAGACCAGCACGCCGAACAGCAGCAGGAACGGGAACAAATCGTCGAAGAACCTTTGCGACGTGTTCAACAGCAGAAAGGCGCCGAGCGCCCCGCCGATCACGCTGATGGCCGCCATGGTTCTGAACTTGACGCCGTCGAAGTTCTGGAAGTCATGACGGTAGGCGAAAGCTGTCGCCAGCGCGCTCGGCACCAGCGCGACGGTGCTGGTGGCGTTGGCGAAAAGCGAAGGAACGCCTGCGGCGACCAGTGCGGGAAGGGTCACGAAAGACCCCCCGCCGGCGATGGCGTTCATGGAGCCGCCCAGCAGGCCGGCGCCTGCGACGATCAGCGCATTCTGCATCTTGTCCTCGGGATCAGTCAGGCGCGGCGCTTCGTAGCCGGCGCCAATAATTTTTCGACGGAGCGCACCAGGCTGGAAAAGCGCTCTCCCTGCAGCATCACGTGCTCGCGCAATTTCTGCCCCGCGAGGTCGGCGTCGCGCGACAGGATCGCCTCGACGATCTCCCGATGCTCCGCGAAGGACTCGCCAATCCGGGTCGGGGCGCGCAGTTGCAGGCGGCGATAGGGCCGCGCGCGGCGCTGCATTTCCAGCGTCTGCTCGACGAGGAATTCATTGCCGCTCGCCTCGTAGAGCGCCTGATGAAAGACCTCGTTCAGCCGGTAATATTCGTCGGGATCCGTGACGCCGCGGCAGGCTTCGTGGGCGGCGTTCAGGCGCTGCAACTGGAACGGCGTCGCCCGCTGCGCGGCAAAACGCGCGCAGAGCGCCTCCAGCTCCGCCATGAACTCGAACATTTCCATCAGGCGACGTGGCGAGACAGGCGCGACCGCCCAGCCCCTGCGCGGCGTTTTCTCGATCATCCGGATCGTCGAGAGGCGGATCAGGGCCTCGCGGATCGGCGTGCGCGAGACGCCGAAAACCTCGGCGAGGTTGACTTCGTCGAGACGCGCGCCCGGCGGATATTCCCCGGTGACGATCCGCTCCTCGATCGCTTCGAGCAATTGCTCGGACAGGCGGTGGGGCGATGGGTCCATGGCTTCGATACGCTCGGATGAATGCGAAATTCTTTATACGGGGCGCTTGACACCGTGTCCACAACAATGTTTTCTGTATACATAAATGGTGCTTGGAATACAAGTTTCCTGACAAATCAAAGGGAGGATGCAATGGTGATCTTTGGCACCGCGCTGCTTGCGGCCTGCTATCTCGCGGGCATCGCGGTCGGCGAGGCGATTGCGGCCCTGATCGGGGTCAAAGCGAATGTCGGCGGCGTCGGCATCGCGATGCTGTTCCTGATTGCGGCCCAACATTTTCTGCAGAAGCGCGGGCTGTTCCACACGGATACTGCGAAGGGCGTCACCTTCTGGGCGATGATGTACATTCCGGTCGTTGTCGCCATGGCGGCGACGCAGAACGTGATCGTCGCGGTTCGCAGCGGACCGATCGCGATTCTCGCCGCGGCCGGCTCGTTCGCGATCTGCATCCTCTTCATCTCATTGATCAACCGGGTCATCGAGCGCGCCCATATCGCCAGCGCGCCGCTCGCGCCAACGTCGGACGATCACGATCCCGCCAGCGACCTCTCCGTCGCCCCCGACCATCGCTGAGGTTCGCCGACATGTTCGCTTTGATAGAAAAGACCATTCACGAATCCCCGCTTGTCACCGCTTTCGCCTTTGTCGGCGCGGTGATCTGGATTTCCAACCAGCTCGGCCACCATCTCACCCGCGGACGGATCGCGGGTTCGGCCATCGCTGTCCTCGCCGGCCTGGCGCTCGCCTATGCGGGCGGCGTCGTTACTGGCAAGAGCAAGGGGCTCGCGGACATTTCGCTGTTCGGCGGCCTCGCCCTGATGGGCGGCGCCATGATGCGGGATTTCACCATCGTCGCGACCGCGAGCGAGGTTCACGTCGACGAGGCCAAGAAGGCCGGTTGGCTCGGCTTTGTCGCGCTCGTTCTCGGCACGATCCTGCCCTTCGTCGTCGGCGTCGGCGTGGCCTTCGCCTTCGGCCAGCGCGATCCGGTGACGCTGACGACCATCGGGGCCGGCGCGGTCACCTATATCGTCGGGCCGGTCACGGGCGCTGCGATCGGCGCCTCGTCCGACGTCATCGCGCTCAGCATCGCGACCGGCGTGGTCAAGGCGATCCTGGTGATGATCTTCACGCCCGTCTTCGCCCGTTTCATGCGGCTCAACAATCCCCAGGCCGCCATGGTCTTCGGCGGACTCGCCGGGACCGTGAGCGGCGTCAGCGCGGGCCTCGCCGCGACCGACCGGCGGCTCGTGCCCTATGGCGCGTTGGTCGCAACCTTTCACACCGGTTTCGGCTGCCTGCTCGGTCCGTCCCTTCTCTTCCTGGCGGTCAAGGCCCTGTTTGGCTGATCCGCGACGATCCTGAAAGGTTTGTTCATGCGAGACTGGAACACTCAGGCGCGAAACCGGCAGGCGCGGCTCGCCCGCGCCGCGGCCCTCGCCCGAGCAAACGGCGGCAAGGAAGTGGCGGCCGCCGACGCGGGCGCCTTGCTTGAGGCCGTGCTGGAGCCCGGCGATCGCGTCTGCCTCGAGGGCAACAACCAGAAGCAGGCCGATTTCCTCGCCCGCGCCCTCGCGGAGCTGAACCCTGAAAAAGTCCATGACCTGCATATGGTGCAGTCGGTTCTCGCCCTGCCCGAACATATCGACGTATTCGAGCGCGGCGTGGCGTCGCAGCTCGATTTCTCTTTTTCCGGCCCGCAGGCCGGCCGGCTGGCGAAGCTCGTCAGCGCCAATCAGATCAGGATCGGCGCGATCCACACCTATCTCGAATTGTTCGGGCGCTATTTCGTCGACCTGACGCCGCGCGTCAGCCTGGTCTGCGCCCAGGCGGCGGATCGCGCGGGCAATCTCTACACCGGCCCGAACACCGAGGACACGCCAGTCATCGTCGAGGCGACCGCCTTCAAGAGCGGGATCGTGATCGCCCAGGTCAACGAAATCCTCGACTCCTTGCCGCGCGTCGACATTCCGGGCGGCTGGGTCGATTTCGTGATCCAGAGCCCGAAACCGCATTATATTGAACCGCTCTTCACCCGCGATCCGGCGCAGATCTCCGAGATCCAGGTGCTGATGGCCATGATGGCGATCAAGGGAATCTATGCCGAATATGAGGTCAACCGCCTCAACCACGGCATCGGCTTCGACACTGCGGCAATTGAGCTGCTCCTGCCAACCTATGCGGAATCACTGGGGCTGAAAGGCAAGATCTGCCGGCATTGGGCGCTCAATCCGCACCCGGCCCTGATCCCGGCGATCGAGGCGGGCTTCGTCGAAAGCGTCCATTCCTTCGGCTCCGAACTGGGCATGGAGGCTTATATCCGCGCCCGGCCCGACGTGTTCTTCACCGGCCCGGACGGCTCGATGCGCTCCAATCGCGCCCTGTGCCAGGCCGCAGGCCATTACGCCTGCGACATGTTCATCGGCTCGACCTTGCAGATCGACCTCGCCGGCAATTCCTCGACCGCGACGCTTGGCCGCATCTCCGGCTTCGGCGGCGCGCCCAACATGGGTTCCGACGCGCGCGGACGCCGCCACGCCAGCCCCGCCTGGCTCAAGGCGGGCCGCGAGGCGCGGGCCGGCCGCAACCTGATCCCCCGCGGGCAAAAACTGGTCGTGCAGATGGTCGAGACCTTCCGCGAGCACATGCAGCCCGCCTTCGTCGAAAAGCTCGACGCCTGGGAACTGGCGGAAAGCGCGAACATGGATTTGCCGCCAGTGATGATCTACGGCGAGGACGTCACCCATATCCTCACCGAGGAAGGCGTCGCCAACCTGCTGCTCTGCCGCACCGACGAGGAGCGCGAGCAGGCCATTCGCGGCGTCGCCGGCTACACGCCGGTGGGCCTCGGCCGCGACAGGCGCATGGTGGAAAACCTGCGGGATCGGGGAATCATCCGTCGGCCCGAGGATCTCGGCGTGGACAAGCGCCTGGCCACCCGCGACCTGCTCGCCGCGCGCTCGGTCAAGGATCTCGTGCGCGCCTCCGGCGGACTTTACGACCCGCCCAAACGTTTCCGCAACTGGTAGGCCGAACATGGAAAAGCTGACCTTTGAATTTTTCGGCGGCGCTCCGGTCAATGCGACGCGGGCGCCAGCCCTTGTCGGCGTCGTCGGCTCGGGCAATCTCGAAGTGCTGATCGAGCCGGCCGAACTCGGCGGCGCCTGCGCCGTTGAAATCCTGACCGCCGCGCGCGGCTTCGGCGCGACCTGGAAGGCCGTGCTCGACGATTTCTTTACCCGCCACAAACTCGCCGACGTGCGCATCGCCATCAACGACGTCGGCGCGACGCCGGCGGTCGTCGCGCTGCGTCTCGATCAGGCGGTGGAGGATTTTCTCGGAGGCGGCGCATGAGCAGCTATTATGAGGCCAGCGCGCGCGAGCGCCTGCACGCTTTGTTTGACAGGGGCAGTTTTCATGAATTCCTGCCGCCCTCCGAGCGCGTCGTCAGCCCACATCTCGTCCAGTTGGACACGCCCGCCGCCTTCGACGACGGCGTGATCGTCGGGCGGGCGACGCTCGACGGCCGCCCCGTGCTCGTGGCCGCGCAGGAAGGCGGCTTCATGGGCGGCGCGGTCGGCGAGGTCCACGGCGCCAAGCTCGTCGGCCTGCTCGAGCGGGCGCGCGACGAGAAGCCCGCCGCCGTCTTGTTGCTGGTCGAATCCGGCGGCGTGCGCCTGCACGAGGCCAACGCCGGGCTTATCGGGGTGTCCGAAATCATGCGCGCCGTGCTCGCCCTGCGCAGCGAGGGCGTGCCCGTCGTCGTGCTCGACGGCGGCCAGTTCGGCTGTTTCGGCGGCATGGGCATCGTCGCGCGGCTGTGCGACGCCATCGTGATGAGCGAGGAAGGCCGGCTCGGCCTGTCCGGCCCGGAAGTGATCGAGACCACTTGCGGGGTCGAGGAATTCGACTCGCGCGACCGCGCCCTCGTCTGGCGCACGGTCGGCGGCAAGCATCGCTATCTGCTGGGCGAGGCCGACGCCATCGTCGCCGACGACATTTCCGCTTTCCGCGCAGCAGCGATCCATCTGCTCGACACGAAACCCGACCTGTCGCTCGAAGCCCTGACCGCCGAGCACGAAAGGCTCGGCGCGCGGATCGAGAAATTCGGCGCGCTGCGCGACGCGCTCGACATCTGGTCCGCGCTCGGCGTCGAGAAGCCGGAAAACCTGCCGCTGCTCGAGGCTGACGCCTTCCGCGCGGCCGTCGATGGAAAGAGGGCCTGACATGGACGCGAAAATCCTTCTGTCCAGACTCTTCCCTACTGGCTTCGACGTCGATTTCGATGGCCAGTTCTTCCACGGAACGGGAGAATCCGCGCGCGGAAAAGTTGCGATCGTCGGCTCGGTCGATGCGGCGCCGATCGGCGTCGAACTCGCCTTCCGCATGGCTGGCGACGTGCTGACGGTCGTGCGCGACCATCCCGACCGGCCGATCCTGCTGCTCGTGGACACGCAGGGCCAGCGCCTGAGCCGGCGCGACGAGCTTCTCGGCATCAACGGCTACATGGCCCATCTCGCCAAATGCCTGCAACTGGCGCGCAACCGGGGCCACAGAATCGTTGGGCTTGTCTATTCGGAAGCGGTGAGTGGCGGCTTCCTTGCCTCCAGCCTGCTCGCAGACCGTTGCCATGCTCTGCCCGAGGCGCAGGTTCGGGTGATGAACCTGCCCGCGATGTCGCGCATCACGAAGATCCCTCTTGAGCGGCTCGAGGAGCTGAGCACGAGTTCGCCGGTCTTCGCGCCGGGCGTGATGAACTATCTGCAAATGGGCGCGGTTCATTCGCTGTGGGAGGGCGATCTGTCGCAGCGTCTCGCAGAGTCGCTCGACGCGCCCGCCGAGGGCGACGTGCGCCGCGAATGGGGCGAGGAGCGCGGCGGCCGCAAGCTGGCGCGCCCGGTCGCCGAAAGGGTGCGCCATGCCGCCGGCTGACCGCCTGTCTCGTCACGACTGGGTCTTTCTGCAGCGCGGCTGGCGAGACCATCTGGCCGAGCCTCTGGGCCGGGACGAAGAAGCGCCGGTCGCCCATTGGATCGCGAAAGGGCGCCCGCTGGTCGTGGCGCGCCGCCGCGAGGATGACGCGCCAGACCTCCTGCGGCTCGGCCTCGCCCAGCCGGGGAAAAGACGCATTGGCGTGACCTTGCCGTCTCGCGCGGTCGAATTGCGGCGCCGCCCGCCCTTGCTGCTCGATGTCGTGGAATTTGGCGCGCCCTTCTGGCCCGAGGCGATGCGCGACCTGTCGGCCCTCATCGCGCAAGCGGCGCCGGACACCCGCGTCTTCGGCTCGTTCGCCTGGCGCTTCTTCGCATCCGACGCAGCGGAAGCCTATGTGACGCCGGCGTCCGACATTGACCTTCTGCTGCGCCCGGAGCAAGGCCGCTCCTTGAGGGGCCTGGTCGCCTCGCTCGAGGGCTTCGCGGAGCGGCATGCCGCTCCGCGCCTCGACGGCGAAATCGCGTTGCCGGGCGGCGATTTCATCTCATGGCGCGAATATGCGGCGCGGCCGCGCCTGATCCTCGTCAAGGGCGCAAGCAACGCCAGCCTGCGCGCGATCGAGGACATCGATCGCCTTCTTGCCGCGAGGGCCGCATGAGCCTCCGGACTTTATTTATTTCCGCCGAAGGCGCTGACGCCTCGGCGATCGGCCGCCTTGCCATTCGCGCCCTGCAAAGGGAGCTCGAGCTCTACCCCAAGCCCGGCCTCGTCAGCCCGATCGACAGCGGCGCGCATGACGACATGAACGCCACCACCTTCGTGCGCTCCTTGCTCGCCTTGCGCTCTTATTTTGCGGCGATCGCGGAAGCTGGCGCGCGTGGCGCCTCCTTCGCCGAATTGCGACGGCTCGGCGTTGAAGCGGAGAAACGAATGCTCGCGGCGACCGGCGGGATCAACACCCATCGCGGCGCGATCTTCTGCCTCGGCTTTCTCGCCGCCGCCGCCGGCTGGCGACGGGCAAGGGGACTCGATCTGGCGGGACATAGCCTTGCCGACGCGATCCTCGAGCTTTGGGGAGCGGATGTCGCGGAAGCCGCCCGCCAGGCCTCCAACTCGCATGGCGCGCGCGCGATCCGCCGCTATGGCGCGCGCGGGGCGCGCGAGGAATTGCTCACCGGCCTGCCGACGTTGCTCGGCGTCGCCGTCCCCGCGCTGCGCGCGGCCCTCGCGCAGACAGGCTGCGCCGAGCGCGCTTCCGTTCAGTGTCTCTTCGCGATCATGGCGGAACTGGAGGACACCAATCTCCTTCATCGCGGCGGACCGGAAGGGCTCGCCTTCGTCCGAAACGCGGCGCGCCGCTTTCTCGACACGGGCGGCGTGCAGGCGCGGGACTGGCGCCAGCGCGCGCTCGACCTGCATGGCGACTGCGTGGCGCTGCATCTTTCGCCTGGCGGCGCCGCCGACTGCCTCGCCGCCGCATGGTTCGTACTGACACTCGATCCGTGAGGCGGCGCGCATGAGCTTGGGCCTGCTCTGTCCCGGCCAAGGCGACCAGACGCCGGCGATGCTCGGCCTGCTCAGGGGCTGCGATGCGGCGCGGCCGGCGCTGGCCGCGTTCACGAAAGTCACGGGATGCGATCCTTTCACGCTTTCCGCCGAGGACATGGAGGTCAATGTCGTCGCACAACCGCTGGTCTGCGCCTTTCAACTCGCGGTCTGGGCCGCTGTCGCCCGCGCCTTGCCGCATGTCGGCGCGCTGGCCGGCTATAGCGTCGGCGAACTCGCCGCCTATGGCTGCGCAGGCGCTCTGGCGCCGGAGGACGTGATCGCGCTGGCGCGGCGGCGCGCCGAACTGATGGATGCGGCTTTCGCGGGCGGCGGCGTCATGGTGGCGCTGCGCGGCCTCGGCCATGCGGCTATCAGCGCCCTTTGCGTTCGGCATGGCGCGGAAATCGCCATCGTCAACGGCTTCGACCGCTTCGTGGTCGGCGGCGACAATGCGTCCGTCGCCGCCGTCGAAACCGAGGCGCTCGCACGTGGCGCCAAGACGACGCGGCTGTCGATCCATATTCCTTCGCATACGAGCCTGATGCGGCCGGCGGTCGTCCCGTTCATGGTCGCCCTCGAACAGGTCGAATGGCGCAGGCCTTGCGCGCCGGTCATCGCGGGAACAAACGGCGCGCCGATATTCACTCCGGCGCGCGCCCGCGAGGTTTTGTCCGAACAGCTGGCCACGACCGTCGAGTGGTCCGCCTGCCTCGATGGCTTGCGCGAGCGGGGCTGCGCGGTCCTGCTCGAACTCGGCCCCGGCGCAGGCCTCGCCCGTATGGCGCGCGACCGATTCCCCGATCTTCCGGCCCGTTCCGTAGCGGAATTCCAGTCGCTCGAGGGCGCCGTCTCGTGGGTCGCCAAAGCTTTACCTGAATAGCGCCGGCGCCCCTGCGGGCCGTCACTTCGGACGCGAGCAGCCTTCCGGCTCGATCTTTGAAAACTGTTCGTCCGTCAGCCAAAATCGATCCCGATTCATCGGTGCTTCCTTTCCGAAGCCGTGAACCACAAACCGCTGATCACGCCAACCATTTTATGGGTCCGGACCCTAACATTCAACCCGGACCACCCAATGGGGGCCGGCCACCGCCCGCGACGCAGGACGTGCGTTTAGAATCGCAGATCATCGAAGCCATTGCCGCGATGGAGCCGGCCGGCGAAGATGCGCCCTAGGCCATTGCCTAAACAGTCGCCCTAACGTGGCGAGGGCCGACGCACGTTACCCGTTACGAGCCCAGGCTTCGCCCCAATAGTCAAAGGCAAAATGACGCCCGCTGGGCCGGGCTCGGGGGCGTTCTCGATCGTCATGGGTTAATAGGAGCGGCCGGGCTTGTGCGCGATTCTCGAAAATCCGAGACCGACGCAATTTGATACCCGACGCGTTATCCTTGGCTTAACTTGACCAAAAACACGAAACCAAAACCACCACTAACATATTGATTTTACGGTGGTGAGCGCGCTGGGACTCGAACCCAGGACCCTCTGATTAAAAGTCAGATGCTCTACCGGCTGAGCTACGCGCTCTCTCAAGGGCGAAACGGGAAGTACAGGGCTTCTCACCGCCGGTCAATAGGCCTTTGACGCGACCTCACAGCGCGTAAACCGTCACGGCCGGCGGAATTTTCGCGCCAGCGCGAGAAGCCTCGGGCGCCGTTTGATCGCCTTTTTCATGTGCGCCGCCAATGAAAACACGGGCAACGCCAAGCGGCCGGCCGCCGTCGGCGCATAAAGCGCCTCGACCAGCGTCTCCGCCTCGTCGCAGAAGGCCGCCTTGTAGCGGGCGTCGCCGACGCCGAGATCGAAGGCGGAGAACTGGCGCGCGCAGGCGTCGCGCAGGACACGAGTGAGGAGAATTTCGCCCGGGCTCGACTTGGCGAATTCCGGATCCGGATCATAGGAAATGAACAGGCCTTGCATCCGGTCTCCGCTCGCTCCCGCGCCGAAAACAGCGATGATTTTATCGTCAAGCGCCAGGGCGTGAAGCTCCAACCCGCCCTCGCCCGCCGCGAGCGCGGCGAAGAAGCGGCGCCTCGCCTCGGCTTCCGCCTCGGATAGGCGCCATCCGGTCCGGCCGGACTTTTGCC
>JAJXYV010000246.1 GCA_021780435.1 Pseudomonadota bacterium | reverse complement strand
TGATCGACCAGGCAGTGAAGGAGTCCGATGACGACAATGCTTTGATGTCCGAGAAAATAGCCCGTCACGGCGATCATGCCGAAAACAAACTGGGCCAAATAGGAGTTCATGATCTCGCGTTTGGTGAAAACGTCGAGTGCGAGCGCCTGAATGCGAGGGTCGGCGCGGGCTTCGGTCTCGACGGCGGTCAAGGAAAAATGATCTTTAAAGAATAAATTCATGCAGCCTGCCCAACGCGAGGTCTGCAACTCCTAGCTGTTATTCGTTAACAAGGTCATGAAATCCGGTTTCATATTGTTGGCGAATCAGTTGATCTGATTTTGCAGCCTTTACAAAACCTTGCCGGGATTGAGCGTGTTATGCGGGTCGAGCGCGGCCTTGAACCGGCGCATGACGTTCATGGCGACCGGATCCTTGACCGTCAGCAGCAATTCGCGCTTGAGGACGCCGATGCCGTGTTCCGCCGAGATCGAGCCGTCCATGCGTTTGACGACGGCGTGGACCGCTTCATTGAGCTCCTCCCAGCGGGCCAGATAGGCCTCCTTGTCGGCGCCGACGGGCTGGCTGACATTGAAGTGGATATTGCCGTCGCCCATGTGGCCGAAGGGCACGGGCCGCGCGCCGGGAATCGTCTTTTCAACCACTGGCGTGGCCGCGGCGAGAAAAGCCGGAACCGAAGCCACTGGCACGCAGACGTCGTGCTTGATCGAGCCGCCTTCGAATTTCTGCATTTCCGACAGGTTTTCGCGCAGGGCCCAGAAGGCCTTGCGTTGGTCGAGCGAGGCGGCCACCGCCGCGTCCTCGACGATTTCCCGTTCGAAGGCTGCCTCAAGCAGGGCCATCATCTTGTCGTTGAGGCCGCTTTCCGACTGCGAGGCCAGCTCCAGCAGAACGTACCATTCATGCGGGCTTTCCAGCGGTTCACGGGCGCCGGCGGAATGTTTGACCACGATTTCGACGCCGAAGCGCGACATGAATTCGAAGGTCTTCAGGTCCGGCCCGGCCATGCTCTGGGCGAGGACGAGAAGCTCAAGGCATTTTTCCGGCGAGGCCAGGCCGATCAAGGCCGTTTCGACCGCGCGCGGGCGGGGATAAAGCTTGACGACGGCGGCGGTGATGATCCCGAGCGTGCCTTCCGAGCCCATGAAAACGTGTTTGAGGTCGTAGCCGGTATTGTCCTTGCGCAATTTGGACAGGTTTTCGAGGATCGAGCCGTCGGCCAGCACGACTTCGAGACCGGTGACGAGGTCGCGGGCGTTGCCATAGGCGAGGACGGCGGTGCCGCCCGCATTCGAGGCCAGATTGCCGCCGATGGTGCAGGAGCCTTCCGAGGCGAGCGAGAGCGGAAAAAGGCGGTCGACGCTTTCGGCGGCTTCCTGCACCTTCTGCAAGGTGACGCCGGCCTCGACAATCATCGTGTTGGATTCGGGGTCGATCTCGCGGATCTTGTCGAGCCTGCCGAGCGACAGCAGGACTTCCTTGCCTGATCGATCGGTGATCTGGCCGCCGACGAGGCCGGTGTTGCCGCCCTGCGGCACGATCTTCAAGCCATGCTGGTCGGCGAAGGCGCAGACCGCCGCGACTTCCTTTGTCGAGCCGGGGCGCACGACGCAGGCCGCCTTGCCATGCCAGAGGTCGCGCGGTTCGGTCATGAAGGCGGCCATGTCCTGCGGCGCCGTCAGGACATATTTCTCGCCGACGATCTCGGCCAGGCGTGCGGCGGTTTCGGCGGGCGAAAGTTCGTTCATTCCTGTCGTCTCGTTTGCGGTCTAGCCGAGCAGGCGGCGTTTGCGCGCGGGTTTCGCCGACGCCTTCCGGAAGACGCCAACCAGCTCCACATGGGGCGAAAAGAGAAATTGGTCAACCGGCGTCACGTGTTCGAGCGCATAGCCGCCGTCGAGGAGGATTTTGGCGTCGCGGGCGAAAGTCTGGGCGTTGCAGGACACGCCGACGACGGTGGGAACGCCGCTCCTCGCCAATTCGCGGGCCTGGGCCTCGGCGCCGGCGCGCGGGGGGTCGAAGACGACCGCCGCGAAAGGCGCGAGTTCCTCCGCGCGCAAGGGGCGGCGGAACAGGTCGCGCGCTTCGCCGGTCATTCGCCTGAGGCCGACTGTGGCGCGGCCGCCGCGCAGAGCGGCCGCGAGCGCGCTCTCTTCGCTTTCGGCGCACAGGACGTCGGCCGTTTCGGCCAGACGAAGCGCGAAAGCGCCCACCCCGCAAAAGAGATCAGCCGTTTTTTTCGCCGCGCCGACCGCCTCGAGGACGAGCCGCGCCAGGGCCTCCTCGCCGGCCTCAGTCGCCTGAAGGAAGGCGCCCGGCGGCGGCGACACGCGGGCGCGCCCGATCGCGATGTCCGGCGCGCGGCGCTCCACCAGCGGTTGGCCGTGATTGGAAAGGCGGGCGAAATCAAGATCCTGCGCCGCCGCAATGAGCGCCTGTTCGAGGGCGAAATCGAGCTTGCCGCAGCCGCGGATGTCGAGATCGAGACCGTTCAGGCTGGCGGTGACGACAATATCCAGCGGCTTGTCGAGGCTCTTGAGAATGTCCGCGACCCGTCGCGCCGCGGGCAGGGCGCCCGCGAGCCCGGGGGCGAGGATCGGGCAGGCGTCGATTTCGTAAATGCGGTGGCTGCGCGCCTGCATGAAGCCGACATGGGGTTCGCCGCGCTGGTCGTTGCGGGAATGGAAGGTCACGCGGCGACGTCCGGCGCCCCAGGCGGCG
>JAJXYV010000060.1 GCA_021780435.1 Pseudomonadota bacterium | reverse complement strand
CGTGTAACGGGCATGACAGCGCAGCGCAAGGCGTTTCGCAAATGCGAAATAGCCGGATCTTGCCGGGATTTGCACGAAATGCCGACATTTTGATCAATTGCCCTAAGCGCCGATTGGACATGCCGCGCCGCGCGGCAGGAACGTTAAAATGCCGCCTATTTTCTTAGCGCCATCGACGAAGGTGACGGCGAAAGATCGGTCCGTCGCGGAACGCCCCGCAGGAGCCGATCATGTCCATCCCGAACGTCGCCCTACTCGCTCGACTCGTCGCGGACGATCCGCGCGCCGATTCCGGAAAGCGGGAGGTTGTCGTCGCGGCCGACGCGATCACGATTGACCGTTGCGTCGCGGGGGTCCGGATGCGGATCGCGGCGCCGGTGCGCAGCTACCGTGGGGTCGCGCTGTCCGTCCAGGAGGGCCTGCGCGGCTTCTTTTACCGGCTGGCGCTCGTTCACGCCGATCCTGACCTCGATGTCATTCTTTCCGAAGCCGAAAGCGAAGCCGAGGTTGCGCCGCAATGGCGGGCCTGGGCGCAATTCTTTGGCCTGCCGCGCCTTATGCGAAGCCTTCGCGGCGCGGACAAGCCGGTCGAGCAGGCGTTGGGAGAGGTCAGCGCCACGCTGCCGCAGCCGCGTCGTCGCGGCTGGCCGCTGAAGGGCCGCCGCTCGGCGATCTCGGCGCGGCGCAAGGCCGGCGCCGGGGGACGCGTGCTCCCCATGCATCGCGGCGAGCGTGAGATCATCTGTTACGAGTGATTGGGCTTCAGCGCACGAGATAGAACAACAGGCTTTCGCCGAACAGGCCGGCGGAGAGCAGGAAGCCCGCCAGTCCGTTGGAGCGGAAGAGTTTCAGCGCCCTTGCTTCGTCGGCGCCCTCCAGCTTGCGGATCTGCCAGACGAGATGGACGGCGAAGGCCAGGAGGCCGAGGTGGGCGACGAGGCCCGCGCCCGCCAGAACCAGCGCGATTTCAGCGCAGATCACGGTCACGAGATAGAACAGGCCGACCGCAAGCTGGATATGTTCGCCGAACAGCAAGGCCGTCGATCTGACGCCCGCGGCGACATCGTCCTTGCGGTCCTGAACGGCGTAGATCGTGTCATAGCCGATCGTCCAGGCGATGGAGGAGGCATAGAGCCAGAAGGCCGGCGCGGCGAGCCCGCCGGTCTGCGCCGCCCATCCCGCCAGCGCGCCCCAGGAGAAGGCGAGGCCGAGCATGGCCTGCGGCCAGGAGGTGAACCGCTTCATGAAGGGATAGATCGTCACCGGGATCAGCGAGAACAGGCCGACCAAGATGGCGAAGCGATTGAGCGAGAGCAGGACGAACAGGCCGGTGAGCAACTGCGCGACGAGGAAGAGCGTCGCCCCGAAGGGGCTGACGCGGCCCGAGGGCAGCGGACGACCGCGCGTGCGCTCGACCTGGCCGTCGATCTTGCGGTCGACCAGGTCGTTGAAGGTCGAGCCCGCCCCGCGCATGGCGACGGCGCCGATGAGAAACAGGACAAGCAGCCAATAGCTCGGCGTTTGCAGTTGGTAGACGTCGGCAAGGCAGATCGAGGAGAGGCTTGGCGCCAGAAGCAATTGCCAGCCGGCCGGGCGATCGAGGCGCGCCAGCTGGACGAAAGGCGTCCAGTTCGATGGCAGCCGACGCCAAAGGCCATGGGCCTGGGCGTCCGGCAATTCCGCGCGTGCGGCCGCGTCGAGCGTCGGCGCAGCCATGGATCAGAGCGGTCCCGCGGGGAGTTTGGGCGGCGGCGGCAGGTTCCCGAGCCCGCCCCCGCCATTCTGCTGCATTTCCTTGGCCTTGGCGGCCAGGGCGCAGGCCTGTTCGGCGATCTTGCCGGTGCGCTCGGCGGCGGCCTTGAAATTGTTGTAGAAGTCGTCGGGAATATTGCACCATTCCTTGTTTTTGGTGAGATATTCCGACATTTTCGTCTCGACCTCCTTCATCTTGCGCAGATGAGGGCAGGCCGCGACCGGGTCGAGCTTGTTGCCATGGGCCTTGGAGATGGCGTTGAGCGCCTCGATCTCCGTATTGCGGCTCTTGCCCAGGGCGGCAAGGTCATCATTGCAGCTTTGCGCCCGCGCGACGCCGGGCAGGGCCCAGAAGACGAGGCAAAACAGCCCGAGGAGGAAAATGGGACGCATCGAGGCGAACATCGCTTGGATCATTTTTTCACTGCTCTGCTGGCGCCCACGCCGAATTCATCGTGTTTCTTTAGCAAAGGGCGTGTCGCTCACGCAAGCGCGTCGCCACTTTCGCCGGACGGAGCAGGCTTGGCGCCCTTCAGATAGGGCTTCATGCCGGCGCGCGCCAGGGCGTCGGCGCGTTCATTCATCGGGTCGCCGGCGTGGCCCTTGACCCAGTGCCAGGCGATGTCGTGGCGCCGGGCGGCCTCGTCGAGCCTTCGCCAAAGGTCGTCGTTCTTCACGGCCTTCTTGTCGGCGGTGCGCCAGCCGTTGCGCTTCCAGTTATGCATCCAGGCGGTTACGCCCTGGCGGACATATTGGGAATCGGTGTGCAGATCGACCGCGCAGGGGCGGGTCAGCGCCTCCAGAGCGGAAATGGCGGCGAGCAATTCCATCCGGTTGTTGGTGGTTGCGGCTTCGCCGCCGGAAAATTCCTTCTCGACGCCGTTAAAGGTCAGGATCGCGCCCCAGCCGCCGGGGCCGGGGTTGCCTGAACAGGCGCCGTCGGTCCAGATCGCGACGCGGCGGGTCATGCGGATTCCGCAGGATCAATGCGCAACGGGCGTTCCGCGGGCGCGGAAAATCCCGTCGCGGCGGGGATTTTTCGCGCCACGGCGTTTCCGCGGATGGCAGAGCGATCTTGCGGAAACCGCGTCATATGTCCAACCCATATTCGCCGGCATGGTCGATGGTCTGGTGAAAGCGCAATTTGTCGAGATATTCGAGCGGATTCTTGGGCTTCACGAGGGCGCCGGGCGGCACGTTCAGCCAGTCGTAGAGTCGGGTCAGCAGGAAGCGCATGGCCGCGCCGCGCGCCAGCACGGGCAGGGCGTCGCGCTCTTCCACTTCGAGCGGGCGCAGGCTCTGATAGCCTTGCAGCAGGGCGCGGCCCTTGGTGGCGTTGAAAGCCCCGTCCGGCTCGAAGCACCAGGCGTTCAGGCAAATCGCCAGATCGTAGGCGAGCGCGTCGTTGCAGGCGAAATAGAAATCGATCAGCCCCGAAAGCTTCGGGCCGATGAAGAAAACATTGTCGGGGAAGAGATCGGCGTGGATCACGCCCGGCGGCAGGTCGCAAGGCCAGAGGCGCTGCAAGGCCTCAAGTTCGCATTCGATTTCGAGGCCCAGCCCCTCGGCGACGTCGTCGGCGCGCGCCCGCGAGGCCTCGAAGAGCGCAGGCCAATGTTCGAGCGAAAGGGCGTTCGGGCGCGAGAGGCCGAAGCCGTGGCCGGCGAGATGCATTTGCGCCAGGGCCCGCCCGGTTTCCGCGCAATGGCGGGCGTCCGGCTTGCGGACGGAGACGCCGTCGAGAAAAGTGATGATCGCCGCCGGCCGGCCGGCGAGCGCGCCGAGCGCCGTCCCGTCGCGCCGCTTGACCGGCAGGGGGCACGACAGGTCATGCTCGGCGAGATGCTCCATCAGGCCAAGGAAAAAAGGCAGATCGTCTGGATTTACCCGCTTTTCGTAAAGGGTGAGGATGAAGCGGCCGGCCTCGCAATGGAGCAGAAAATTGGAATTTTCGACGCCCTCCGCAATCCCCTTGAAGGACAGGACGGCGCCGAGGTCATATTGGGCCAGGAAGGCGAACAGCGCCTCGTCCGTCACATCCGTATAAACCGCCATCGCCCACGACTCTCCCCGCGCCCTGCTTAAAGCATGATCCCTGATAAGGGGAATTCGCCTTTCGGAAAAGATCATGCGCGACAGCGAAGCGGAGCCGGGCCGTCATCCCAGGGGCTTGAGTGACACGCCCTCGGGAATGGGGGTGTCGTCCGGCACGAAGAAGTCCGGGGCGAGCGGACTGGTCGGATCGACCCGATAGATGTCGAAATCCTTCACGCCATGAGCCGCGAGGATCACGTCGTCGATGAAGAACCGGCCGGTGGTTTCGCGACTCGGCGAGCAGAAGACGGCATGGGCGGCGTCGGCCATGATCTCCGGCTTGCGCGAGGCGCGCATGATCTTTTCGCCGCCGAGCAGATTGTTGATCGCGGCGGTGGCGATCGTCGTGCGCGGCCACAGCGCGTTGACCGCGACGCCCGCCGGACGGAATTCGCCGGCGAGGCCGAGCACGGCGAGGCTCATGCCGAATTTCGCCATGGAATAGGCTGTATGGGGCGCGAACCATTTTTCCTTCATGTCGAGCGGCGGCGCCAGCATCAGCACATGCGGGTTTTCCGCCTTGGCGAGATAGGGAAAGGCAAGGCGCGCAGTCATGTAGGAGCCGCGCGCATTGACCTGATGCATCAGGTCGAAGCGCTTCATGTCGATCTGCTGGCTTCCGCCCAAAGCGATGGCGCTGGCGTTGTTGACGACAATGTCCACCCCGCCGAACAGCGCGGCGGTCTGGGCCAGGGCCTGCGCCACCTGGGCTTCGTCGCGAACGTCCACGGTCAGGGGCAGGGCGCGACCGCCGGCGTCCTCGATCTCCTTGGCCGCGGTATAGATCGTGCCCGGCAATTTGGGATGGGCCTCCGCCGTCTTGGCGGCGATCGCGACATTGGCGCCGTCGCGCGCGGCGCGCAGCGCGATGGCGAGGCCGATGCCGCGCGAGGCGCCGGTTATGAACAGGGTTTTTCCGGCCAGACTGGACATGAATTCCTCCCTTTCTTGCGGCCTGACGGCGCGATTGTTCATTTGCCTTTGTTGAGGAAGGCCGTGAGCGCGGCCTGCGCTTCCGGCGACGCGAGGGCTTTGCGGAAGGCTTCGAGTTCGGCGTCGATCCGGGCGAGGATTTCGTCTCTTTCGCCGCGCATGAATTTGCGCGCCGCCATCAGGGCGGTGCGCGGCTTGGCCGCGAGCGCGGCCGCCTTTTCCCGCGCCGTGGCGAGCAGGGCTTCCGGAGCGACGACGGCGTTGGCGAGGCCCGCTTCCCGCGCCTCCTCGGCGGAAAAGCTTTCGCCGGCGAGGAGCCAGGCGCTGGCGCGGGCCATGCCGACGCGGCGAGGCAAGAGAAGCGACGAGCCCGCCTCCGGCAAAAGGCCCAGATCGACGAAGGGGAGCGAAAAGCGCGATTGCGCTGTCGCGTAAATGAGGTCGCAATGCAGGAGCAGGGTGCAGCCGACGCCGACCGCGAGCCCGTCGACCGCCGCGACCAGCGGCTTCGGAAACGCGGCGATCTTGCGGATGAAGTCCGCGCCCGCCATTTCGCCGCCGCCCGCGACCGCGGCGACGAAATCGCCGATGTCGTTGCCCGCCGTAAAGACGCCGCCCGCGCCGGCGATGAGAACGGCGCCGATCGCCTGTTCGCGCTCGGCCTCATGCAGGGCGACGTTCAGCGCGCGGTACATGGCGTTGGTCAGGGCGTTCTTCTTGGCGGGCCGGTTCAGCGTCAGCTCCAGCACCGCGCCCGTCCGGGCGACCTCCACATCCGCCATGCCGTTCTCCCCAATGATCTTGCTTCGCGCACGCGGCAGTGCCATGTGCATCCGCATCGCGCGGGTCAATAGTTCATAAGTGAACTATCTTTCGCCGCTGGCGTCAAGCAGGATTGGCCGATTGATGACAGAAGACAAGCGGGTCACGCGATTGCTCGCGCCCGGGCCTGCCGGAATCGCGGAAGCCGGGGCGATGCTGCGCGCCGGCGGGCTGGTCGCCTTCCCGACCGAGACGGTTTACGGCTTGGGCGCGCTGGCCTCGGACCCGCGCGCGGTGGCCGGAATCTATCGCGCCAAGGGCCGGCCGAGCTTCAATCCGCTGATTTCCCATATCGTCGATGTGGCGGCGGCGCGCCGCCAGGGACGTTTCGATTCCCGAGCGGAAAGGCTGGCCGAAGCCTTCTGGCCGGGACCGCTGACCTTGGTCCTGCCCCTGGCGCCCACTGCGAGCGTCTGCGACCTGGCGCGCGCGGGCCTCGACAGCGTGGGCCTGCGCATTCCCGCGAATGCTCTGGCGCGAAGCGTGATCGCGGCGGCCGGCGGGCCGGTCGCGGCCCCCTCGGCCAATCTGTCCGGTCATGTCAGTCCCGCGACGCCCGCCCATGTCCTGGCGGATCTCGACGGACGGATCGACGCCGTCCTCAATGGCGGCGCCTGCCCGGTCGGCGTCGAATCGACCATCGTTTCGCTGCTTGGCGACAAGCCGCGCCTGCTGCGCCCCGGCGGCGTTCCGCGCGCTGCGATCGAAAGCGTCCTCGGCGAAAGCCTCGCCGGCGCCGAGGAGGGCGAAGCCAGTCAGCCTGTGGCCCCCGGCCTGCTCGCCTCGCATTATGCGCCCCGGGCCGTTCTGCGGCTTGACGCCGAGGCCCTGCGAGATGGCGAGGCGGGGCTAGATTTCGGCGGGCGTTTCGCCGCCGACGGCGCCATGGTGCTCGATCTGTCTCCAGGCGGCGACCTCGCCGAGGCCGCGGCCAACCTCTTTTCCATGCTGAGGGCGCTCGACGCCGCGGGCGCCGCGCGGGTGGCGGTCGCGCCCATCCCGGACGCGGATCTCGGCGAGGCGATCAACGACCGCTTGCGTCGCGCCGCCGCGCCTCGACCCTGAGGACGTCGGAAGCCTTGCGCTTTGTCGGAAATCGACCCATTTTGTGGTCATGAATCAGATCAGTTGGGACGATTTTCGTCTTGTGCGCGGGATTGCAGAATCCGGCTCGCTGGTTGGCGCCGCGGCGGCGCTCAATCTCAATCATTCGACGGTGTTTCGCCGTCTCGGCGCGCTCGAGGCGATGATCGGCACGAAATTGTTCGAGCGGTCGCGCAACGGCTATTCGGCGACCGCCGCCGGCCAGGAAATGGTGGCGCTCGCAGAGCGCATGGGACGCGACGTGACCGATTTCGAGCGGCGCATCGCGGGGCGGGATGAAAAGCCGTCGGGCCTGCTGCGGGTGACGACCAACGACGCCCTGTTCAATTACGTGCTCGCGCCCATTCTCGCCAGTTTCCGCCAGGCCTATCCCGACATCCAACTCGACGTGCTGGTGACCAACCAGCCATTGAATCTGTCGCGGCGCGACGCCGACATCGCGGTGCGTTCGACCTATGCGCCGCCCGAAACCTTGGTCGGGCGGCGGATCGGCTCTTCGGTCTGGGGGCGCTATGTCTCGCGGGCGCTTTACGAATCGGGCTTCGATCTCGCTGATGAGAGCTTCCCCTACATCGGCTTCAACGAACATTTCGGCGGCGTCGACGTGTTCGACTGGATCGAAAAGGAAATCCCGCCGCATCGGATCGCCATGCGCTGCAACACCACGGTCGGGCTCGCCAAATGCATCGCGGAGGGCGTCGGGATCGGTTTCCTGCCCCGCTTCGTCGGCGATCAGCACCCGGAACTCGTCTGCACCGACGAGCCGATGGCCGGGCGCGGCGCGGTTTTGTGGCTCCTGACCCATCCGGACTTGCGCCACGCGGCCCGCGTGCGCGCCTTCATGGACCATGCCGGCGCGCAACTCAGCCGCCGTCGCGCCGTGCTGACCGGCAATGGCCAGGGCGGCGGCCACGGGGAAGAGATCTAATCGATCTCCACGATCACCCGGCCGCGCACCTTGCCTTCGAGGATCTGGGCGGCGGTCTCCATGACCTTGTAGAAGCCGATGGTCTGGCTCAACTCAGCCAGTTTGGTCTGGTCGAGGTCACGCGCCAGGCGATCCCAGGCCTCGAGCCGCACCGCCTTTGGCTTGGTCACGCTGTCGATGCCCAGCAGGCAGACGCCGCGCAGGATGAAGGGGGCGACGGTGGTTGGCAGGTCCATGCCCTGCGCGAGGCCGCAAGCGGCGACGGCGCCTTCGTAAGATGTCTGGGCGAGGACATTGGCGAGCGTGTGCGACCCAACCGAATCCACGGCCGCCACCCAGCGTTCCTTTCCCAACGGCTTACCGGGCGCGGAAAGCTCGGCGCGGTCGATGATCTCGGCGGCGCCGAGATATTTCAGGAAATCGGCCTCTTCCGCGCGGCCGGTCGAGGCGATCACCCGCCAGCCGGCGGCGGCCAGCAGGCATATGGCGATCGAGCCGACGCCGCCCGCCGCGCCGGTGACGAGGACGGGGCCACGATCAGGGGTCAGGCCCTGCTTCTCGAGCGCCAGCACCGCAAGCGCGGCGGTATAGCCAGCGGTGCCGATGGCCATGCTCTGCGCGGCGGAAAAGGCTTTTGGCAGCGGCACCAGCCAATCGCCCTTCACCCGCGCCTTCTGGGCATAGCCGCCGAAATGGGTTTCGCCGACGCCCCAGCCGTTGAGCACGACGGGGTCGCCCGGCTTGAAATCGGGATGGGTGGAGTTTTCGACCACGCCGGCGAAATCGATGCCGGGAATCATGGGGAAGCGCCGCACCACCGGCGACTTGCCGGTGATGGCCAGGCCGTCCTTGTAATTCACGGTGGAATGGGTGACGCGCACGGTGACGTCGCCGTCCATCAATTCTGATTCGTCGAATTCCGAATAGGTCGCACGGTAACCGGACGCATCCTTGTCGACGCGAATGGCTTTGAATCGGGACATTTGGGCCTCCATCGGGCGGCCATGAGACGGCGCCGCACGGAGAGCGTCAAGGCCGACAGGAGGATGAGATCTCGTCTCCGGCTTGCTTCAGGCGCGCCCGGCTTGGCCAAAATCGGGAGCGCCTCGCTCCGTTGACTTCCATCGTCACCGCGGCGCCGGGTGCGCCTTCCGCGCCGAAGAGGTGAACGAAATCAATGAATGGTGAAAGCGGCAAGGGCCGCGACCATAAATAGCCCTGGGCGAATTGCGCGCCCATGGCGCGCAGCCCGCTCGCTTCTTCCTCCGTTTCGACGCCTTCGGCGACAATGTCCACCCCCATTTCCTCGCCGGTGACAATCAGGCCGCTGATGATCGCGTGCTTGTTTCGGTCCGTCAGCATGCCGGAGACGAAGGAGCGGTCGATCTTGATTTCGCTGATCGGCAGATTGACGAGATGGCGCAGGGTTCCACCGCCTGTTCCGAAATCGTCCAGGGAGAGGCTGAAGCCGAGCTTGACGATTTCATCGAGAAGCTCGATGACGCCGATCTGGCCGCGGCCGTAAACCGCGTTTTCAGTGATCTCGACGCGGATCAGCGCCGGGGAAAGGCCCTCCGCAATCAGCAGGTTCAGTTTGGCGAGCAGTCGTTCCGGCGTTTTGAGGATGGCGCCCGAGAGATTGACGGAGGTCGGCAAGGCGATCGAAAATTCGTCTCTCAGGGTAACCAGGGCTTCACGATAGGCGTCGAGGACCAGTTCGTCGAGGATGGCGGCGAGCCCTCGTTTTTCGGCCACCTCGAAAACCTCTTCCATGGAATGACGGGCAAGGCCCTCCGCCGCGAAGCGGGCCAAAGCCTCCGCGCCCTCCACCCGGCCGGTCGCCAGCTTGATTCGGGGCTGGAAGCAGAGCGACAGCGAGCGGGAAGCGATCGCCTGGCTGATCGTCTGGGCGATGCGGGTTTCCTCGCGGAACGTATCCATCAGGTCGAGGCTGTAATCGAGATGACCGCCGCGCCGCGCCTTTTTTGCCTCCCGCTGCGCCATGTCCGCCGCGGCCAGCAGGTCCGGTCGATCGCCCGCGTCTTTCGGAAAATAGGCTGAGCCCGCCGTGATCGAGATGGATGGGATTTCCAGATTCGTCGCTCGAATCTGGTCGATGCTTTGCTTCACCCAGGCAATAAGCTCCCCTCCGCTTTTCTGATCTGCGTCGCAGGATGCGATGACTGCGAACTCGTCGCCTCCCAATCGGGCGGGAAAGCAGCGACGGACGTCGCAGGTCGCCAGGACGCAGCCGACCGCCCTGAGTACGTCGTCGCCGACATTATGTCCCAGCGTGTCATTGATGTTCTTGAAAAGGTCGATGTCGAGCAGGGTCAGGGAGAAGGGCTCGCCGCTTGCAATGAGCGCGTCGAGTTCCGTCATGAACCGGAAGCGATTGGCGAGCCCTGTCAGGCTGTCGGTCTCGGCGAGGCGCGTGGCGGCCCAGCGCGCCGAATCGAGCGCGGCGATGGTCCGGTTCTGGCCCTCGATGGCTTCGTCGCGCTCGACCTGCATCCGCAGCATGTGGATCAGTTGCCGCGCCGTTCCCGCGCCGACGCCCTGTACGACGATGAGGAAGGCCGCGGTCGCGCCGCCCATCAGGAACCAGGGAATGTCCTTGATGGCGGGAATCGCCACTGCGACGCCGATCGCGAAGCCAATGACCGAGGCTCGGAACACGCCGGGTGCGAAACAGGTCGTATTGGCCATGACGAGCAGGCCGGCCACGGAGACGACGGTCAGGATGAGACGGAGGCCATCGAGGGATTCCGCCAACGGCCAGGACGCCATCGCCCAGACGAAGCCGACCGCATAGAAAATAGTTTCGATCTGGCGAAGGAGCTTGTGGTCGATCTCGCCGCGATCGAGGCGCCGGGTCAGGCCGCGAACCCTGTGGCGGACCAGTTGATCGACCAGGCAGTGAAGGAGTCCGATGACGACAATGCTTTGATGTCCGAGAAAATAGCCCGTCACGGCGATCATGCCGAAAACAAACTGGGCCAAATAGGAGTTCATGATCTCGCGTTTGGTGA
>JAJXYV010000154.1 GCA_021780435.1 Pseudomonadota bacterium | reverse complement strand
GAGATCTTCGTCTATTATCACGTCGAACTCGACGATCACTCGCTGATCCTCGCCGAGAACACCCCGGCCGAGACCTTCGTGGATAACGTCGATCGCCGGAACTTCGACAACTGGGCCGAGTTCGAAACGCTCTATCCGGACGGCAAGGCCGTCGAGGAACTGCCTTATCCGCGCGCCAAGGCGCACCGTCAGGTGCCGGCCCATATCCGCGTGGCCCTCGCCGACCGCGCCCAGGCCATCGGCGCCGCCGGATCTGCGGTCGCCTGACGCAAGGCGGACTTCAAACCAGCCCGGCCGCGCCGCGAGGCGCCGCCGCGACCGTCATTTGCTGCAACGACAAGACCGATTTTCCAGAGCCCGAAGCCGCCCTTGGGCAAATCGCCGCGCTGGCCGCCGAGTCGAAGCGCGGAGCCGCTCCGGCGCAATCTCAAGTTGTCGTATGAGCGAGCGGAGGCCGCGACCGCCGCCCTTATTGCAGAAGGAGTTGATTCCAGTAAGCTTGCGCCAGTCAGCCAAAGCGACGAATCGACTGTCGCCGAGCACGGACCGGACAGCTGCCGCAACCGGCGCGTTGTCTTCGGCGTGATCGGCTCAGCGGAGCGCGAACCTTGAATTTTGCCGCCAAAGTCATGCTGCTCGGCGATATCGGCGTCGGCAAGTCGTCGCTCGCCAAGCGGCTGATGTTCAACACGTTCGACGCCGACTACAGGACGACGATCGGCGTCGATATCCTGACCCATGAAATGACCTTGCCGATCGACGGGGAAACAACGGACGGCGATTTCGGCCAGCATATCTTCTAGTCGGTCTATCTGTCTGGCGCCTCGGGGGCGCTGGTCGTGGCCGACGCCTCGCGTCCGGCGACGATTGACAAGATGTTCGATCTCGCCGCCGATTTCCTCGATCGGTTGCCGGGACGCGCGGTTCGGGCCGTGATCAACAAGACCGATCTCGTCACGCCCGACCTCGCCGGCTTCGACCGCCGAGACCTGCCAATGGAGCAGGTAATGTTTTGCAGCGCCAGGACCGGTGAGGGCGTCATGGCGGCTTTCGCCGCCATCGTCGGGGATATCCATCGGCGGCTTTAGGGGCTTCGGAAGGCTTCCTCGACAATGCGGATCGGCCTTGGGCGTCCCTCCTCCTTGTGGAGAGGGTGGCGAGCGACGCGAGCCCGGTGGGGGCAAATGGCGGATGCGCACAGGCCCGAAAGTGATGAACGACTATGCCCCACCCGGCCGCCGAACGGCGGCCACCCTCCCCATGAAGGGGAGGGATTTTTCTCGGCCGGGGTCATGCGGTCCCGATGTTCGTCGAGATCGCTTGTAAGGCGGCTTACTTCTTCTTCGGCGGGATCAGGTCGGTGATCGTGCCTTCGAACAGTTCCGCCGCAAGGCCGATCGTTTCGGAGAGCGTCGGATGCGGGTGGATCGTCAGGCCGATGTCTTCGGCGTCGGCGCCCATTTCGATGGCCAGCGCAGCTTCGGCGATCAGGTCGCCGGCCCCGGGGCCGACGATGCCGCAGCCTATCAGGCGCTTGCTCTCCTCATCGAACAGCACCTTGGTTGCGCCTTCGTCGCGGCCGAGCGACAAGGCGCGGCCGGACGCCGCCCACGGGAAGCTGGCCTTGCCGAATTTCAGGCCCTTGGCCTTGGCTTCGGTCTCGGTCACGCCGACCCAGGCGACTTCCGGATCGGTATAGGCGACGGACGGGATCACCTTGGCGTCGAAGGCCGATTTGTGGCCGCAGGCGACTTCCGCCGCGACCTTCGCCTCATGAGTCGCCTTGTGGGCGAGCATGGGCTGGCCGACGATGTCGCCAATGGCGAAGATATGCGGGATATTGGTCCGCATCTGCTTGTCCACCGCGATGAAGCCGCGCTCGTCGGGCGCGATCCCGGCGGCCTCGGCGTTGATCAACTTGCCGTTGGGCTTGCGGCCGACCGCCACCAGCAGCTTGTCGAACACATCCTCGCTCTTCGCGCCGTCGGCGGCCTCGAAGGTCACGCGCAGGCCCGCAGGCTCGGCGGCGACCGCGACCACCTTGGTCTTGAGCAGGATCTTCTCGTATTTCTTGCCGATCCGCTTGGCGAGCGGCGCGACAATGTCCTTGTCGGCGCCGGGGATGATCTGGTCCATCAGTTCGACGACGGTCACCTGCGAGCCGAGCGCGTGATAGACCGTCGCCATTTCCAGCCCGATGATGCCGCCGCCGAGCACCAGCAGGCGCTTCGGAACGCCGTCCAGCTCCAGGGCGCCGGTCGAATCGATCACACGCAGGTCGTCGTGGGGAATGAAGGGCAGGGTGACCGGCTCGGAGCCGGCCGCGATGATCGCCTTGTCGAAGGTGACGAGCTTCTTCGAACCGTCCTCGGCGACAACTTCCATGCTGTTGGACGAGGCGAAGGCGCCCTTGCCGGTGACGACCGTGACCTTGCGCTGCTTGGCCATCGAGCCGAGACCGCCTGTCAGGCGCTTGACGACGCTTTCCTTCCAGCCGCGCAGCTTGTCGAGATCGACGGTCGGCGCCGCGAAGGCGATGCCGTTCTCGCCCATGTCATGCGCTTCCTCGACGACCTTGGCGGCGTGGAGGAGGGCCTTGGACGGGATGCAGCCGACATTGAGGCAGACGCCGCCGAGCACCGGCCAGCGTTCGACCAGAACGACCTTGGCCCCGAGATCGGCGGCGCGGAAGGCGGCGGTGTAGCCGCCGGGTCCGGCGCCGAGCACCAGGAC
>JAJXYV010000107.1 GCA_021780435.1 Pseudomonadota bacterium | reverse complement strand
CCGAATTGGCGCCGATGCGCGCCCCGGCGCCGACTTTGATCGGACCGAGAATTTTGGCGCCCGCTCCGATCAGGACGCCGTCCTCGATCGTGGGATGGCGCTTGCCTTGCGACCAGCTCACGCCGCCGAGCGTCACGCCATGATAAAGCGTGACATTGTCGCCAATCTCGGCCGTCTCGCCGATCACGACTCCGGCGCCGTGATCGATGAAAAAGCTTCGGCCGATCGTCGCGCCGGGATGAATGTCGACATTGGTCAGAAGCCGCGCCAGCCAGGAGACGAAACGCGCCGGAAACTTGAAGCCCCCGCGCCACAGGCGATGCGCCATGCGATGCCAGACGATCGCGTGCACCCCCGGATAGGTCAGCAGGACCTCAAAGACGCTTCGCGCCGCCGGATCGCGCGCCTTCACGCAAGCGACGTCCTCGCGCCACATTCGCCAAAGACCGGTGGACGGTTGCACGTCGGCGCCCCTGTCGAAGGATGTGGCGGCCAGGGACATGGCCGGCCTCAGTGGCCTGCCCGGAAGCCGATCGGGACTGGAATCACGCGAACGAATTCGCCGAGCGTCTCGATCAGCTTTGCCTGGATGCCCTCGAGCGTCGCGCTCGACAATTTGCAGAAGACGCAGGCTCCGGTGAGCTTGACATTGATCTTGTTGCCCTCGACGGAAATCAATTCGCAATCCCCGCCGTCGCGCTTCAGGTTCGGACGGATCTCCTCGATCACGTCGCGGATCGCGCGAATGCGGTCGCCCTCGGGCGCCGCAACGGATTTGGTTTCCACAACATCGGTCTGCATGGTCATGAATCCTTTGCTTGCGCCCGCAAATCAGCCGAAGCTCTTGCCGCATGAACAGGAATGGGTGGCGTTCGGATTGTCGAAGGTGAAACCCGCGCCCTCGATCGCGACCACGAAATCGATGGTCACGCCGGCAAGGAGATCGCGGCTGCCGCTCTCGACGAAGACCTTCACGCCGTCACGCTCGACAATTTCGTCATCCTCTTCCGGAATCTTGACGAGCCCCATCATATATTTGTTGCCTGCGCAGCCGCCCGTCTCGACTTTGATGCGCAAGCCCTGGACGGGCTCGGACGCCCCCTTGATGGCGTTGCGGACAGCGTTGAGCGCGCTGTCGGTCAGTTGGATCATGGCAGGTTCTCCAGAATGGATGACGCTTCGCCGAACAAATTAGCAAGTCCCGCGCCAAGAACACCGGCCACCACAACACACTGTTTCGACGCGATTTTTCATAACCGACCGCGGCTGAATTGTCGGCAAGGCGACAAGGACCGCGGTCACGCAGCCGCCGTCTGGTCGAGGCCGCGGAAGATGGCGCAGCGTTTGAACACGTCGAGATCGGGCGGCGTGTCGCGATGGCGACAATATTTCGCGACGAGCTTCGCGAGCCCCTTGATGTCGCGCCCGCTCGTCTGCGGAAACAGCTCGACCAGCGTCGCGATCAGGTCATCGTCGAGGCCCAGAGCGAACTGCTCCGACATCACCTTCCAGATGCGCTGGCGCGCTTCGGCGTCCGGCGCGTGGAAACGGATCAAGGCGATGCAGCGCGACACGATGGCTTCGTCGATGTCGTCGATCCGGTTGGTGGTCAGGAAGAGCAGACCGTTGAAATATTCCAGCACGCGCAGGAACACGCCGACGACCGCGTTCATGGTCATGTCGTCCTGGCGGCGCTTGATATAGACGTCGGCCTCGTCGATCAGCATGACCGCGCCCCAGCGCTGCGCCCGCAGCAGCGCTTCCTTGAGCGAGGTCTCCATCGCCGCGACATTGAGGCCGAGCTGGCCGGAATGGACACGGTAGAGCGGGCGCCTGACGATTTCCGAATAGACTTCGGCGGTCAGGGTCTTGCCGACCCCGGGCGGGCCGGCGCAAAGCACCGTCGTGCCGCCGGACTTGCCGGCGACGATGTCGTCCATCAGCACGTCCATTTCGGCGGTCAGGATGTCGATCAGATCGGTCTGCTCCTCCGGAAGCACCAGCTTCTGCTTGAGATCGGGCTGATAGACATAGGGCTCGATGTCCTCGACATGGGCCCAGACATAATGATGCAGATCGAGATGGAACATCAGGATGAAGGGATGGACCGGGATCTGCCGGAACAGATCCTTCCCGATCGCGGCCTTCGCGGCGGCGACCTCGTCTTCCTCGGCGTAGAGATTGCTCTTGGCGGCCTTGCGCAGATAATTGCCGAGAATGTCGCCGGTCAGTTCGAGTGTGAGCGCGCGATTGGCGAGCAGGCTTTCGTCATTGACGAGCCGCGCCGGATTGCCGCCCGAGGAGAGGATGACGCTGTCCTTGCGCGTCCAATCGCTGCTGCGATGAGTGGCTGAGGGGTCTTCCGCGAAAAAGCCGAGCCCGCTGCCTGAGAACTGCGCGCCGTAATGCGCGCGCCATTGGAAATAATTCAGGGCGTTGGCGTCATAGGCCGCGATCAATTCCGGCGTCTCGCGCAAGAATCCCTTTTCGGCAAAAATTTCCGCCACCGTCTTGCCCGCGATGTCGCCGCCTAGAATGCGAATCTGCACCGTCGTCAGCTCGCCTTTGGAATTGGCCTTCAGCTCGACGAAAATGCGCCCCGTTTCGTCATTGGAGGGCGGCGTGTAATCGATGCGCGCGACGACATAGGGCAAGGGCCGCCCGCCGATATTCAGTGCGAAGAGCCAGCCGCGCTGGGCGCCCTCGATCAGGAAGGTCGCGATCGCCGGAACGAC
>JAJXYV010000110.1 GCA_021780435.1 Pseudomonadota bacterium | reverse complement strand
CGGAGCCGCTCGTCCCTTATGTGAAACGCTATCTCAACGACATCCGTCCGCGTCTCGTCGGGCCTCGCCCGCATGACGGCTTGTGGGTTTCGTACCGCCACGGGACTTTGACGGACAGCCGCCTTTATGAGATCGCCCGAGCCCGCCTCTTGAAGAAGTTCGGCAGGGACATGTGTCTGCACGACTTCCGGCGTTCGGCCGCCACTTTTCTCGCGATCGACGCCCCCGAGCAGATCGGCCTCATTCCCGGCGTGCTGCAGCACGCCTCGCCCGAGGTCGCCGAGCGACACTACAATCTGGCCAATGCGATCAAGGCGAGCCAGAGGCTTGCCCAGCATCGAGCCGAAATTAAAAAGAGCCTGCGGCTTGCGAAGGCGAAAACACCCGCTGCGGACGCCGAAGCGCTTGCCTGCGGGCGTCCAAAGCAGGAAACTGACGGCTGACGTGACCAGCCTTGAATGACGCGCTCAATGAACGACTCAAGGATTTGAAGCGCCGCGATTTTGGGGAGGCAGCATGCGCGCCGTCATCTACGCCCGTTATTCGAGCAACCTGCAAAGCGAGGCCTCGATCGCCGACCAGATCGAGGTCTGTCGTCGATACGCCGCCGAGCGCGGCTGGACCATCACTCAGACATACACCGACGCGGCGATCAGCGGCGCCAGCCGCTTTCGCCCCGCCTTCCAAAACCTGCTCGCCGACGCGGGCCGAAAACTTTTCGACATCGTCCTTTGCGAAGCGGTCGATCGCCTTGGTCGCCGTCTGGCCGACACCGCCGACCTGCAGGACCGACTTTCGTTCCACGGCGTCAAACTGTTCACGCCGTCACTCGGCGAGGTCACCCAGATCCATGTCGCCGTCATGGGCATGATGGCCCAGATGGCGCTCAAGGATCTCGGGGAAAAAACGCGGCGCGGGCAATTGGGACGGGTTCTCAAGGGCAAAAGCGCCGGCGGACTGGCTTATGGCTATCGCGTCGCCGCCGGTGATGACGGACGCGGCGGCCGCGAAATCGATTTCGGCGAAGCGGAGATCGTCCGGCGCATCTTTCGTGAGTTCGCAGCCGGCGCCAGCCCCGAGGCGATCGCCAAAAGGCTCAACAAGGAATCGATTTCCGGTCCGGGCGGCCGCCTCTGGTCCAATACAACGCTGCGGGGCCAGGCCGATCGAGGAACAGGCCTTCTCAATAATGCGCTTTACCGCGGCGTGCTCGAATGGAACCGCTGCTCCTATGTGAAGGATCCGCGGACCGGGCGTCGGATCGCCCGCCCCAACCCGCAGGAATCGTGGGAGGTCCAGGCCGTTCCGCATCTGCGAATCATCGATCAAGCCCTTTGGGACGCGGCCAAGGCCCGCCAGGAGGACATGCGCGCGACCCTGAAGCGGCCCGACACGAGCAATGCTCTGAATGAACTTCACCGCGCCCGCTTTCTACTGTCTGGGCTGATGCGCTGCGGCTGTTGCAGCGGCGGCTACACGATCATTGGCAAGGACCGTTACGGCTGCGCCGCCCGCAAGCAGAAAGGAATCTGCGACAATGCTCGCACGATCAGCCGCCAGGAGATTGAGGCGCGCGTCCTCGAAGGACTGAAGGCAAGGCTCCTCGCGCCTGATCTGGTCGCCGAGTTCATGACGGCGATGCAGGACGAACTTGCCGTCCTGCGCCGCGAGCGCAAGGCGGAAGACGCGAGACCAACGCGGAAACGCGCAGAGATTGACCGCAAGATTTCCGGGATGATGCGGGCGATCGAGGATGGCCTTTACGAGCCGTCGATGAAAGACCGCCTGAAGGCCCTTCAGAACGAACGCCAGGACCTCGAAGTCGATGACGGCGAGGCGGCGGAGGCGGAGCTCGCAATTCTCTCGCACCCGAACCTGCCGGAGCTTTACCGGCGCAAGGTCGAACAGCTGGAGGCGATTCTTGACGGCCCGGACCATGCGGAGGCCATGGACCTCATCCGCTCGATGATCGCCCGGATCGACCTTCGCCCGCGCGAGGGCGCCAAGGGTCTCGACGCCATTCTTCACGGCGATCTCGCGGCGATTCTCGCGGCCTGCGCGGGCGCGGCGCAAAAAGAAAACGCCCCGGATCTTGCGATCACGGGGCGTCGACTGTCGGTGGTTGCGGGGGCAGGATTTGAACCTGCGACCTTCAGGTTATGAGCCTGACGAGCTACCGGGCTGCTCCACCCCGCGGTGAAGGGCGTATTGGAAGCGCGAACAGCGGCCTGGTTTGGGCCGCGGTTGACGTTTGATGTTTGGTGAGGAGGAATGTTTGTCTTTGGCAGGCCTGGCGGCGACCTACTCTCCCGTGTCTTGAGACAAAGTACCATTGGCGCTGAAGCGTTTGACGGCCGAGTTCGGGATGGGATCGGGTCTGGCCGCTTCGCTGAGAGCCACCAGGCCGGCGAAAGACAAACAATTGAATCCCTCTGTTTTTCAGAGGGCTCGAAGCAAGAGATGGTTTTGACGATTGCAGTCCAAATTGATGGACGTTGATTAATGAGAGCGATCAAGCCGAACGAGCTATTAGTACCGGTAAGCTGCACACATTGCTGCGCTTCCACACCCGGCCTATCGACGTGGTCGTCTTCCACGGCTCTTCAGGGAGCACTGGTTTTGAGGCGGGTTTCCCGCTTAGATGCATTCAGCGGTTATCCCTTCCGTACATAGCTACCCTGCACTGCGGCTGGCGCCACAACAGGTCCACCAGAGGTACGTTCACCCCGGTCCTCTCGTACTA
>JAJXYV010000227.1 GCA_021780435.1 Pseudomonadota bacterium | reverse complement strand
TTGTAGTCAACAACCCGCTTCACGGGCACAAGCACTTTCATCGATTTAGACCTCCAAGAGCTTGTCTCCGACAGGCGAGAGTGGGCCGCTGGCGGAAAGAAGCGTCGACAACTCCGAAGAAATCTCTTCTTCGCTTGACCGGACGCTCGCCGCAACGGGCGAGATCTCTGGATCCTTCTTCATCAACATGGCCGCCCGGAAATACGAAGAAAGCCACGAACCCGGACCATTTCGAGCGTGAAAAACACGAAATCATCTGGTAGTCGCGGCGCCGCAGCAAGTCAACGGCGTCGCCGCTCCAACGCCTTAGCCTCATCCGCCTCGCGGGCGCAGTCGATCGCCGTTCGCTAGCGATTCTGGCCGGGCTTCCAAAGGACGTCATCGACGCCATCCCGGTTTGCCACCCGTGCGGCGACGAACAGAAAATCCGAAAGGCGGTTGATGAATTGCAACGCAGCAGGGCTTACGACTTCGCCGGCTGTGGCCATGGCGACCATCCGTCGTTCCGCGCGACGAGAAACGGCGCGCGCAAGATGCAAGCCGGCCGAGGCGGCCGATCCGCCCGGCAGGACAAATGACCGCAGCGGACTCAATCGCGCGTTGAGCCGGTCGATTTCCTCTTCGAGACGGGTAACCTGCGCCATGACGACGCGCAGCGGCTCATAACCGAGCGGCTGATCGGACGGGGGGGTCGACAGGTCGGCGCCGAGGTCGAACAAATCGTTCTGGATGCGCTCCAGCATCGCGTCGAGCTCGGGCAAGTCCTTCGTCGAAAGGCGCGCAAGCCCGATCGCCGAATTGGTCTCGTCGACATCGCCATAGGCGTCGACCCGAGGGTCGCATTTTGCGCGTCGCTCACCGTTGGCGAGGCCGGTTGAACCATCGTCCCCGGTCCGGGTGTAGATCTTGTTGAGTTTGACCATCGCTGCTTTTCACCAGTGATCTTTCAGCGGCGCAGGAACAACACCGTCATGATGACGATGATCGCGACCAATTGGAGCCCCACACGCCAGCGCATGAGCTTTTGCGATAAATTCGCGCTCCCGCCACGCATGATATTGGCGAGGCCGAAAAAGAGCACGAGCGCGACGGCAAACAGAGCCACGCCGGGAAGTAAATTGGTAAAATTTCCCATCTTTCTGGCTTCCCGCGCCTAGCGGCTTTGTTCGATCAGTCGGGTTTGATCAGACGTTCGATATAGTCGAGCTCTTCGCGCGCGCGCGAGGGATCGGAAAGCCGGCGGCGCAGCTCTTCGAGCACCTTTCTGGCTTTTTGCGCGGCTGTCGCGTCAATATTATTCTGATTATTCGCGCGGCCGAAGCGGCCTTCGCCGTTCTGGCCCTTGGTTCCCTGCCCATTCTTTTGGCCGGCCTCTTCCGGATCGTCGCTCGGGCCATTCTGCTCATTTTGCCGGGCGATTTCGCTCGCGCCCTTGCGCAAGCCGTCCAAAGCGCGGCCCTGGGCGTCGACAGCGGAGGGGTTGTCTTCGCTCTGAAGCGATTGCTCCGCCTGTTTCATCGCTTCCCCGGCTTCCGTCAAACCCCGCGATTTTTCGCCGGCGCCGGCGGCTTCGCGCTTCAGGGCCTCAAGCTTTTCGCGGAGCTGGCCTTGCCGTCGTCCCAATTCGTGCTGGAGCGCCTGATCGCTCTGATCCTGAGACGAGCGGCTCCCCCGATCGCCACGCGCGCCGCGGCCTGGTTGCTGCCCTTGATTTCCAGAGTCTTGCGGGCTCTGATCCTGCTTCTCTTGCCCCGTGTCCCCTTGGGCCTGTTCGCCATGATCGCGCGCAAAAGTGTCGTCGCGTAGTTTTTGCTGCTCGCGCATCATGTTGTCGATGTCGCGCATCATGCGGCGATTTTGCGCGGCCTGGCGCGAGCTTTCCAAATTCTGGGCGGCGCGCAAATTCTCGAGCATTTCCTGCATGCGATCGAGCATCTGCATCGCGGCGTCCTTGTCGCCAGCTTTGGCCGCTTCCGCCATCCGATCGAGCATCGATTTGAGATCTTTTGGCGTGACGGATCGACCGTTGCCCGTCTCGGTTTCGCTCTTTTGCCCGCCTTTCGCCTTTTCCTGCAGGGCGCTCAGATATTGATCGAGCGCCTTCTGCAACTGGTCCGTCAATCGCGCGATTTCCTCTTGTGAGGCGCCGCGCTTGATGGCGTCGCGCAGGGCTTGTTCGGCGGCCTTGAGATCGCGTTCCGCCTGCGGAACGTCGCCATTCTCGATCTGGAGCGCCATTTCCCAAAGCAGATCAACCACGGCCTTCAACTCGCTGTCGCCATTGGCGTGGCGCAGCGAATCATGCGCGAAACGAAGGCCGAGATAGACGCCCGCATTTGGAGTGAAAATTTCCGGCGACGCCATCAAGGCGTCGATCGCGGCCTGCACCCTGTCCTTCTGTCCGGCGTCCAGCGCAAGAATGCGCCGTTGCTCGATCAAGGCGAGGGCGAGCGGATTCGAGAAGATCTTTCCAGGCAGGGTGAAATTCCGGATAACGCCCTCGCCTGCGTTCCCCGCCTCGTCGTGGGCCTCGAAAACAAGATCGACGCGTGCGCCGGCATAGGGGCTGTCGCTCCAGTCCAGCGTCGTCTTGCCCTCCCCCAGTCCGCCAAGACCGGGAGGAAGGTCCAGCGATCCGCTTGGCGGCTCGACCAACGGATGAGGGTGGCTCGCCGCTGCATTGCTGGTGGGCAACCGCGCCGCGACCCGCGCGTCGCGGGCGCCATAATCGTCCTCGATCCGATATTTCACCTCGAACGAGCCATGAAGATTGACTTTCGGGGCGCCGATTGGACTGATTTTCGGGGGCAGATCGGGAATAGCCTTGAACGCGAAGCTGGCGACGTGACTGGCGCCTCGGGAGACGCTCAGGCGTCCGTCGGCTAGGAGGGTGAAACGGGACTCCGTCGCGGCCCTGTCCTTTTTTTCGCCCTCGGCGGCGGGTCGAACGCCTTGTTCCGCCGTGACGCGCAGATCGGTCGCATTGACGGCGCGGACGATGATCGCGGAGCCGACCGGGGCGGGAATCGTTTCGCCCGCCGCGCCCGAACGCTGCATCGTCAGGACAATCGGCGGCTTGCCGGTGTAGGGAGGAGGATCGATCCAGGCGTCGATTCGCGAGGGCGCCTGCGCGATGTCATGCCAACGCCAATCGAAGGCTGCCGCCAGACGAGCGTATTTTTCCGGCCCGGCAAGAAATCCGGCGGCGACAAGAGCGAGAACGGCCAGGGCGCCGAAGGCGTAAGGGTCCTCCGTCCAGAATCGAAGCGACGGAAAGACGGGCTTCAGCCGTTTGGCCCGCCTCTGCGCGCGGCGTTGGTGCAGGCGCCAGAGGCTCTGGGTTTGCGGGTCGCCGCGATTGGCCAAACTGTCCGCCAATGTCGCGGCGGGCGCGGCCGGGTCTCCGGCGTCGACAGCGTCACGCGCTTCATCGAGGCGAGGCCGGGCAAACTTGCGCAACTGCGTCAGCGCGGCGACAACAGCGCCGAAGAGAGCCGAAGCGCCGAGAATGCGTATGACGGATGGGGCGCCAAGCCAGAGTCCCGTCCAGCTCAAGGCGACAAAAAGCCCGATGACAATGGCGGTCGGGAGAAAAGCGCGCGCAAGCCGTTCGGCAAGCATCGCGCCCTGGGCGAGCCGGATCAGCCTGTCCGGGCGCGAATCTCGCCACTGCGCGAGCCGCGCCCGGATTTTGTCAATCCAACCCAATCGATCTTGCCTCACCCTGCGGCGCCTCGCATAGCAACGAATGATTTCGCGCCGAACCCAGGCTTCATGTCAACCAGGGCGGAACTTTGTCGAGGCCGATCAAGCTGTCGTAATCGCCACGCGGCCGGACGACGGCGTGCCTGTCGCCATCGACCAGAACCTCAGGGATCAGGAGCCGGGAATTATAGGTGCCAGCCTGGACGGCGCCATAGGCGCCTGCGGACATCACCGCGAGGAGTTCGCCGGGATGCGGCTCGGGCAGGTCGCGGTCGCGAGCGAGGAAATCTCCGGTTTCGCAAACGGGACCGACCAGATCAGCCTTGATTCGGAGGGCTCCGTCGCTGGGCGCCGCAACCGGGAAAATGTCGTGGTGGGCTTCATAGAGCGTCGGCCGGACGAGATCGTTCATGGCGGCGTCGACGATGATGAAATTTTTCGCCGCGCCGTGCTTCACATAGATGACGCGGGTCACCAGAATTCCGGCGTTGCCGACAATCAGGCGTCCCGGCTCGAAAATCAGCTTCGCGCCCAGCGGCTTGATGTGACGGCGGACGATGTCGGCGTAAAGCTCCGGCCGATAGCTTTCGGGGTTGTCGCGTTCGGAATAAGGGATTCCGAGGCCCCCGCCGAGGTCGATGTGACGGATATCGTGACCATCGGCGCGCAGGTCCCGGACGAAATCCGCGAGAATGGCGAAGGCGTTGTCGAAAGGCGCAAGGTCCGTGATCTGCGAGCCGATGTGCATGTCGACGCCGGCGATATCGACGCCGGGGAGCGTCCTTGCGCGGGCATAGACCGCGCGGGCGACGGAAATCGGAATGCCGAACTTGTTTTCCGACTTGCCGGTCGAAATCTTGGCGTGGGTCCTGGCGTCGACGTCCGGGTTGACCCGGATGGCGATATGCGCCGTCCGCCCCCGCGCGGCGGCGATCTGCGAAATTCGCTCCAGTTCAGGCTCGGATTCGACGTTGAAACAGAGAATTCCGTAATCCAACGCCAGGGCGATTTCCCGTTCGGTCTTGCCGACCCCGGAAAAGGTGACGCGATCGCCGGGGACGCGCGCGGCCTGCGCGCGACGCAATTCGCCCTCCGACACGACGTCCATTCCAGCGCCCATCCCCGCGAGGAGGGTCAGGACGGCCTGGTTCGAATTGGCCTTCATCGCATAACAGACGAGCGCGTCGAAATCGCTCATCGCTTGGGAAAAGACCGAATAATGGCGCCGGATCGTCGCGGCGCTGTAGCAATAGAACGGTGTTTCGACGGTCCTGGCCAGCTCCGGCAAGGCGACGCCTTCGGTATGCAGAACGCCGTTCCTGTAATCGAAGAAATGCATGCTGGACCTTAGAGAAGGAAGTCGAAAGGCGTCGGCGCCTTGCTCGCGCCGGCCTTGAGGGAAAAGCTGTCCAGGCCCTGCGGCAGTTTGGGGCGGGGCTCAGCCTGCTGCTTTCCATCGGTGGAGGTGGATTGGCCGGACTTTTGTTCCGTCGAGGAATCGAGCGGCACCGGCGGCCCGCGTCTCCCGCATCCGTCGAGTAGGAGCGCGCCTGACAGCGCAGCGGCAAATAATGCCGTCTTGAACAGACTTTGACCAGCCAAGAGCTTCACTCCTGAATTCCGCGAGTGGCGCGGACTATAACCGACGCTTCCAGCAGAATTCCATATGTCTCAAGCCGTTTTCGCATCGCCGAGACGCTGGCGCCACGCCAGAGCCTGCCTGCGGACGTTCTCGGGGGACGTGCCGCCATAGCTCAGTCGGCTGCGGACGGAATTCTCCACGCCCAGAACCTCGAAAACGGCTTCCGTGATAGCGGATTCCACCGATTGCATCTGCGCGAGGGTGAGCTGTTCCAGCTCGACCTGATGTTCTGCGGCAATGGCGACGATTCGTCCGGTCACGTGGTGCGCCTGTCGGAAGGGCATGCCCAAGGCCCGCACCAGCCAGTCCGCGAGATCGGTCGCGGTGGAATAGCCGGATCCGGCCGCCGCCTTCATCCGATCGAGACGCGGCGCCATGTCACGGACCATGCCGGCCATGGCGGCGATGCAGAGCGAAAGCGACTGCAGCGAATCGAAGCAGCCTTCCTTGTCTTCCTGCATATCCTTGGAATAGGCGAGGGGCAGGCCTTTCATGACGATCAGCAGGCCCGCCAGATCACCGATGATACGCCCTGATTTGCCGCGCACCAGCTCCGCCGCGTCGGGATTGCGCTTCTGCGGCATGATTGACGAGCCGGTGGTGAACTTGTCCGAGAGACTGATGAAGCCGAATTGCGGGGTCGTCCAAAGAACGATTTCTTCGGCGAAGCGGGACAGATGGGTCGCCCCGATCGCCGCAGCGCCGAGCGTTTCCAGCACGAAGTCGCGATCCGATACGCTGTCGAGGGAATTAGCCGTCGGGCGGTCGAAGCCGAGCGCGTGGGCGGTGACCTCGCGGTCGATCGGGAAAGAGGTGCCGGCGAGCGCGGCGGCGCCCAGCGGGCATTCGTTGAGCCGCGAGCGGGCGTCGGCGAAACGCCCGCGGTCGCGCGCGATCATTTCGACATAGGCGAGCAGATGGTGGCCGAACGTCACCGGCTGGGCCGACTGAAGATGGGTGAAGCCGGGCATGACCGCATCGGCGAAAGCTGCGGCCTTCTCGACGAGCGCCCGCTGCAGGTCGAGCAGCTGGGTGTCGAGTTCGTCGATCGTGTCGCGGACCCAGAGCTTGAAGTCGAGCGCCACCTGATCATTGCGCGACCGCGCCGTATGCAGGCGCCCCGCGGCCGGGCCGATCAGTTCGGCGAGCCGCGATTCGACATTCATGTGAATGTCCTCCAGCGTCCGCGAGAAGACGAGCTTGCCTGTCTCGATTTCGGCGCCGACCTCGTCTAAACCTTTGGCGATGGCGGCGGCGTCGGCCTGGGAGACGATCCCGGTCTTTGCCAGCATGGCCACATGGGCCTTGGACCCGGCGATGTCCTGCCGGGCCAGGCGATAATCGAATCCGATGGAGGCGTTGATCTCCTCCATGATGGCGTCGGGGCCGCTGGAAAAGCGGCCGCCCCACATCTGATTGCTCATGACCGCTCCGAAGCGAGGTCCCTGGATGAATGACGAGCAAGACGAACAGCCGAAAGTCGATCCCGCGCGGAAGCGGGGCGTCGCCCGGCGGCTCATTCTGCCGCAAGTGTTTCTCGTCGCCGCGCTTGTAGCCGCAGCTTTGTGGTTCGTCCTATACGGGATGAAAGGGGGCGGGAGCAAGGAACCGACAACGGCATCCATGGAATGTCCGGCTTCGGCGGCCCTTGCCGCAAGACTGGCGCCTTTCGCCAAAGGCGATATCGCGGCGCTGGCAATTCACGCCCATCCGCGCCCGATGCCCGATTTCCAGTTCATGCATGATGGCGCGCCGACCAATGCGGCCGCCTTCCGCGGCCACACGGTCCTGTTGAATTTCTGGGCGACCTGGTGCGTCCCTTGCCGCGAGGAAATGCCCGCGCTCGATCGCCTGCAAGGTGAAGCGGGAAATCATTCCTTTGACGTCGTCGCGGTCAATATCGACACGGCGCGCCTGGAGAGGCCAAAGGCCTTTCTGGATGAAATCGGGGTGAAAAACCTTACCTTCTATTCCGATTCGAGCGGCAAGGCGTTTCAGGCGCTCCAGCAGAGCGGCAAACTCGTCGGCCTGCCGACGAGTTTCCTTGTCGGTCCCGACGGATGCGAGATCGGCGTATTGGCGGGGCCCGCAAAATGGGACGGCGCCGACGCCACGGCTTTGATCCGGGCGGCGGCGCCAAACTGAATTCAGGCTCTCAGGATCAGCCCTGGCGCGGATCCTTGATCGGCACGCCGGCCGACTTGAACTGGTCCATCAATTCGCCGGACTGGAACATTTCGCGGATGATGTCGCAACCGCCGACAAATTCACCCTTGACGTAAAGCTGCGGAATGGTCGGCCAGTTGGCGTATTGCTTGACGCCTTCGCGGATGTCCGGATCCTCAAGGACATTCACGCCCTTGTAAGGAACTTCCAGGAATCCGAGGATTTTCGCGACCTGGCCCGAAAAGCCGCATTGGGGAAAGTTCGGCGTGCCCTTCATGAAAAGCACGACGTCGTTCTCGGCCAGGTCCTGTTTGATCCGGTCGATGGCGTTGGAAAGCATAGCGTCCGACATGGCATGATCCTTTCACACGGAGGTCAAGGCTCCGCGACGGGACATAATTAAGCGTGGTCGGCCCGCCGTTCAAGCCGTTTCGGGCGGCGCCGTCTCGAGCGCCAGGGCGTGAAGCACGCCGCCGACCTGTCCGCCGAGCGCCGCATAAACCAGTTGATGCTGACGCACCCGGCTCAGGCCACGAAAGGCTTCCGAAATAACCTGGGCGCGGTAATGGTCGCCGTCGCCCGCCAGGTCGGTGATGAAGACCTCGGCGTCCGGCAAGGCCTTCTTGATCATACGTTCGATTTCGCTCGCTTCCATCGGCATTGGCGTATCCTCGCTTGTTCAGGCGGCCAGTTCGCCGGCCATGTAGGTCGGCATCCAGTTTTCGTGCGCATCTAGCAATTCCTGCACCAGCACGGGCGGCGCGGAGCCCAGGACAAGGGCGTCTCCGCCGGTTTCGCCCAAGGGCGCGATCTTGACGCCCGCCGCCTTGGCCTTGCCGATGATCTCATCGAGCTTGTCGCTCGAAGCCGTCAGAAGATAGCGGCCCTGATCTTCGCCGAACCATGCGGCCGCGGACTCGCCATCAGGTCCGAAAACCTTCGCGCCCAGTTTGCCGGCCATGGCCATTTCCGCCAAAGCGACGGCAAGCCCGCCGTCGGACAGATCGTGCGCGGCGGTGACGAGGTCGCCCACGATCAACTCGCGCACGAAATCGCCGTTGACCTTCTCCCTGGCGAGATCGACAGGCGGCGGCGCGCCTTCCTCTCTTCCGAGGATCTCGCGCAGATAGATCGACTGGCCCAGCCAGCCTTCGCTTTCGCCGACGAGCAGGATCGTTTCGCCCGCGGAGCGAAAGGCGAGCCCGACGCTCTTGGTCACGTCCGTGACCAGGCCGACGCCGCCAATCGCGGGCGTCGGCAGGATCGCCTTGCCTTGCGTCTCGTTATAAAGCGAGACATTGCCCGAAACGATGGGGAAATCGAGCGCCCGACAGGCTTCGCCGATACCTTCGAGGCAGGCGACGAACTGCCCCATGATTTCCGGCTTTTCGGGATTGCCGAAATTCAGATTGTCTGTCAGCGCCAGAGGCTTGCCGCCGACGGCGGTTATGTTGCGCCACGCTTCGGCGACGGCCTGCTTTCCGCCCTCGACCGGATCGGCGAAACAATAACGCGGAGTGACATCGGTCGTCAGCGCCAGACCTTTGGGTCCGTCGTCGATGCGGACGACGGCTGCGTCGCCGCCGGGCGGCTGGACGGTATTGCCGAGGATCAGGTGATCATATTGCTCCCAGACCCAGCGCTTTGAGGCCAGATCCGGACAGGCAACCAATTTCTTGAGAGCCGCCGCGACGGACATGGGCTCGGAGAGCTTGGACGCATCCAGCTTCGCGGGTTTGGCGGGCGCGACATGGGGCCTGTCGTAAAGCGGCGCCTCGTCACCCAGTTTCTTGATCGGAAGGTCCGCCTTGACCGCGCCCTGGTGCCTGACGACGAAACGCAAAGTATCGGTGGTTTTGCCGATGACCGCGAAATCGAGGCCCCATTTGCGGAAGATCGCTTCCGCTTCCTCCTCTTTTTCGGGATGAAGAACCATGAGCATGCGCTCCTGGCTTTCCGAAAGCATCATTTCGTAAGCCGTCATGCCCGGCTCTCGGCAGGGAACGAGATCGAGATTCAGTTCGACGCCGAGATTGCCCTTGGCGCCCATTTCGACCGCCGAACTGGTAAGACCCGCCGCGCCCATGTCCTGAATGGCGACAACACAGCCTTTGGCCATGATTTCGAGGCAGGCCTCGAGCAGAAGCTTTTCGGAGAAGGGGTCGCCGACCTGGACGGTTGGGCGCTTCTCGTCGGAATTCTCGTCGAATTCGGCGGAAGCCATGGTCGCGCCATGAATGCCGTCGCGTCCCGTCTTCGAGCCCAGATAGACGATCGGACGACCGACGCCGGTCGCGGCGGCGTAGAAGATTTCATTGGCGCGCGCCAGACCGACGGCCATGGCGTTGACGAGGATGTTGCCGTCATAGCTGGAATGAAAGGCGGTCGAGCCGCCGACCGTCGGCACGCCAAAGCTGTTGCCATAGCCGCCGATGCCAGCGACGACACCTGACACCAGATGCCGGGTCTTCGGGTGGTCGATGGCGCCGAAGCGCAGCAGGTTCAGACAGGCGATCGGCCGCGCGCCCATGGTGAAAACGTCGCGCAAAATGCCGCCGACGCCGGTTGTCGCGCCCTGGTATGGCTCGATATAGGAGGGATGGTTGTGGCTTTCCATCTTGAAGACGCAGGCTTGCCCATCGCCGATGTCGATCACGCCGGCGTTTTCGCCGGGCCCTTGAATGACCCAGGGCGCTTGCGTCGGCAATTTCTTCAGATGCAGCCGCGATGACTTATAGGAGCAATGCTCGTTCCACATCGCAGAGAAAATGCCGAGTTCGGTGAGCGTCGGCGCGCGCCCGATCAGATCCAGGATGCGCTGATATTCATCCGGCTTCAGTCCGTGCTGGGCGACAAGCTCCGGCGTGATCGCCGGTTCGTGGGTTTGCGTCTGAGCGGTCAAGGAATCCGGCCCTTCAAGGAATTGCGCCGCGGATTGCGATCTGCCGCGATCGAGCGCAAGGGGTTCGATAATGGCTCATATGTAAATTGGCAAGAACAGGAGTCGAGCCAATAAAATTGCGCCGTTGCCGCAACAATTTGGCAGATAGATATCATAAAATTAAAATATGTTGATTTATATCAAGCCGAATTCGGATCGTCGCAGGCGGTTTCAGCCCGCGCCCGGAAGGCCGCGACGGTTGTCCAGACGCTAAAGCACGCCGCAATTGGAATGCTTCCCATGAAAGACAAATTCCAAATTG
>JAJXYV010000252.1 GCA_021780435.1 Pseudomonadota bacterium | reverse complement strand
CGCAATGACGGTTTCGAAGTCCTCCGTCGGCCCGTCGATGCGCGCGAGGATCTCATAACTGAGCCCTGTCGGGGCCGACGCCCCCGCGCCGCCGGCGCTGAAATCGGGCGGCGCGCAGAAGGGGCAGAATCCGATGGAGCGGTGGCGCAAGTGAGCCCTCTTTCCTGCTGACGTCAACCGCCGACGACAATTTCGTGCTTCGCCTTCCGGTGTAATTTGCTATCGGCGAGTTTTAATATTCACGAAAAGCCGCGATTCGGGGAGTGTCAACATCGGCCTAGAGGAAGCCACCCGCATCGTCGGCTTTTTCGTCGCGGCCATGGGCGGCGGGCCGATCTTCGACCGCGTCATCGAGGCCCTCCAGGACTATGGCGTCCTCGTTGCGCTCTGACCAGCGCCCCGGCGCGCGCGAAAGCATTCGTTGTGCGACCGCGGTCCAATCAGGCTTCACACCATTTCGAGCCTGCGAGCTGGGCCCAACGGCTAAGAGCGTCCGCCATCAATTCGGTCTCGGCCTGACCCGAAAAATCCTCGGCGGCGGCGAGCATGCGCATCTGCAGGACAAGATAATGGGCCGAAACGATGGTTTCCAAGAGCTGGTCATTGATGGCGATATTTTCATGCGCGGCCGGCGCGTGGTTTTTCATAACACTTAACCCTTTACTGCGACACTGCGGCGGCATGGGGTTTCTTCGTCCAAACTCAAGCATTCCGAGGGCTTTTCCCTCAAAATCCCAACACAACCCTAAGTGGCGTGTTGGCCAAAGAATGTCTCGATGATAACATTTGCAGAAATTTCGTAGACATTTAATGGTCGTGGTTACCGACCCAGACTGAAATCCCGGTAATGAGCAGCAAGGCCATCGACATCCTCAGCATCCTCAACGGATGCAGCGTCTTCGCCACCCTGAAGGAACCCCAGCTTCGCGAACTGGCGGGAAAAGCCCGGATCGAGCATTATTCGGAACGCACCCTGCTCACCCTGCGCGGCGAATTGCCCGAGCATCTCCGCTATGTCGTCAGCGGGAGCATCGATCTCGTGCTGTCGACGCCTGATGGCGGATTTTCCAGCGTGCCCTTGATCGAAGGCCGCTGGGCGACCTGGCTCGGCTGTTTCGGCTCCGAGCCGCTGGTTCACGATCTCTGGAGTTCGACCAACGCCACCTATGTCGCGATCCCCTGCCGCGAGGTCATCAGGATGGCGGGGAACAATCCCGAAACCTTGCGCGAGGTGATCGAACAGGTCGGCGGATGGACCCGCTTCCTGACCGGGTCCATTCTGTCCTTCGCCGCCTATGGCCCCGAAAAGCGGCTGGCCTATCTCCTGCTGCTGGCTTCGACCGAGTCCTTCTCGATCACCCGGGAGGGCCAGGCCACCGCCCTGACCCAGACCCATATCAGCCAGTTCGGCTTCGGTTCGCGCCAGAAGGTGAGTCGCTTGCTGCGCGGCCTCGCCGACAAGGGCCTGATCGAGATGCGCTATGGCGGCGTCATCATCCCCTCGCGCGCCCGGCTCCAAGCCTTCATCGCCGACGATCGTTTTCCGCCATCCGACCTGTCGCGCAAGACCGCGCGCGGCTGAGCGGACCCCAGTTCTCAGATCATTGCGTTCGACCGGCGCGGGGCCCGCCGCTCTGCGCCCTCGGCGCCGAGGCGTCCCGCGAGGCGGCTCTCCTCACGCGCAAGGATGGATCTGGCGTCCAGTCCTGCAATCGGCTGGCCCAGATCCACGGGAATGTCGCCGGCAAGTTGGAGCATCAGGTAGCGCGCGCAGCAGACCCGTAGGAACGAGGCGAAATTCTCGACGGCGCCATGGGCCTCGAGCAATTCCTCGTAAAGCCGCGCCAGGATTTCAGCGACGCTCAGGCCATCGCGGCGCGCGATCTCCTCAAGCAGCATCCAGTAAATCTTCTCGAGCCGGACGCTGGTGGCGAAGCCATGCATCCGCACCGAGCGCAACCGGGTCTCCCACAAGGACGGATCGGCCTTGATGAACAGCTGGCACATCGTCGCCCCTCGCCTCACGCCCCGCGCGCGACCGCCCGGCTCTGTCGCCACGACGGAGCGCGCACGAAAGGATAGGCGGGGGCGCGGGCCATTGCAAACCCGCGCGCTTCATGGGCGTTTTGCCGCTTCACGCCGCGGTGCGGCGCTCGAGTGCGCCGACCGGCGCGCCGATCTGCATCATCAGGCGTCCGAGCCAGGCCGGATGGGCCGGCCAGGCCGGGGCCGAGATCAGGTTGCCGTCGGTCACCGCGGCGTCGATGGCGATATTGGCGTAGACCCCGCCCGCGAGCTCGACCTCCGGTTGGCAGGCCGGATAGGCTGAGCAGGTCCGCCCTTTCAGCACCCCCGCCGCCGCCAGCAGTTGCGCGCCATGGCAGATGGCCGCGACCGGCTTGTTGGCGGCGAAGAAGTGCCGGACCATATCGAGGACGTCCTCATTGAGGCGCAGATATTCCGGCGCCCGCCCGCCGGGGATGACCAGCGCGTCGTAGTTTTCAGGCTTGATCTCGGCGAAGGTCGCGTTGAGCGCGAAATTGTGGCCGCGCTTCTCGCTATAAGTCTGCTGGCCCTCGAAATCATGGATCGCGGTCGCGATGGAATCACCCGCCGCCTTTCCCGGGCAGACCGCATGGACGCGATGGCCGACCGCGGCAAGAGTCTGGAACGGGACCATGATTTCATAGTCCTCGCCGAAATCGCCGACGATCATCAGGATATTCTTGGCGCTCATCAATTCCTCCCTGCGCAGGGCCGCGGGCTTCAGCGCCGCGTCGCTCTTGCGGAAGGATATTATGAGGCGGCCGCCGCGATGCGGGTGTTACCCCGTTATCGCACCGGACGGCAGAGAGCCGGACGCCCCGGCCCCCACGATTTTTCCGGGCGAAATCTCAGCCGAGCTTGTCGACCTGGCCATATTCCAGTTCGACCGGCGTGGCGCGGCCGAAGATGGACACGGCGACCTTGACCCGCGAACGGCTCTCGTCGACCTCCTCGATGAGGCCTTCGAATGTGGCGAACGGGCCGTCGTTGACCCGCACCTTCTCGCCGACCTCGAAGGAGATCGAGGTCTTGGGGCGCTCGACGCCCTCGGCGACCTGGCCCTTGATCCGCTCCGCCTCATGTTCCGGGATCGGCATGGGCTTGTTGTCGGAACCGAGGAAACCAGTGACCTTCGGCGTGTTCTTGATGAGATGGAACACGTCGTCGGAGAGGTCGCATTTCACCAGCACATAGCCGGGGAAAAACTTGCGCTCGGAATTGAACTTGCGGCCGCGCCGCACTTCCACGACCTGTTCGGTCGGAACGAGGATCTCGTCGAACTTGTCGCTGAGGCCGCGCTGCGCCGCGCCTTCCTTGATCGCTTCGGCGACCTTCTTCTCGAAGTTGGAATAGGCGTGGACGATATACCACCGTTTGGTCATGAATTTTTCCGCGAAAAGTCAGGTTGGGCGGCCGGCGCGCGCTCTTAACGGCCGAAGCTGAGGATGAAGCCGACGGCGAGACGGATGATCTGATCGACCGAGACGAAGAACAGCGCCGCCATGAAGACCATCAGGGCGACGAGTCCCGTGGTGATCAGGGTTTCACGGCGGGTGGGCCAGGTCACCTTATTGGCTTCGGCGCGCACGTCCTGCAAGAAATTGAACGGATTGGCCATGGTCGTCCCGATTCGGCCGCTGGGCGCAGAAGCGCGGCGAGTTGCGAAAAGAAAGGCGGCGCGGGACCTCTCGGTCGCGCGCCACGTCCGCTTCTTATACCCAAGGCCGCCGTCCGCGCCAAGTTTTTTCTTGACAGGGCCCTCCCCGCTTCAGTCCTTCCCCTGGCGCGCCTCGCGGTTGCGCCGGGCCCATGTGTTGAGGCCCTCGACCATCAGGGAGAAGCCGATGGCCGAATAGACGAAGCCCTTCGGGATATCGTAGCCCGCGCCATCGGCGATCAGGGTCATGCCGATCAGCAGGAGGAAGGACAGCGCCAGCATCTTGACCGTAGGATTTTGCCGGATGAACCGCCCGACCGGCCCCGCCGCGAGAATCATCATGCCGACGGCGATGACCACGGCCAGCGCCATGACGATGAAATCGTCGGCCATGCCGATCGCCGTCAGCACGCTGTCGAGCGAAAAGACCACATCCAGCACGGCGATCTGGAAGATCGCCTGCCAGAAACTCCTGCCGCTGGACGCACGCGAATCTTCCGCGTCCGGGTCGATCTCCTCGTGAATTTCCTGGGTGCCTTTGTAGAGCAGGAACAGGCCGCCAAGGGTGAGGATGACGTCGCGCGCCGAGACACCATGCCCCAGGAACTCAAAAAGGGGCGCGGTGAGGTGGGTCAGCCAAACCATTCCGCCAAGAAGCGCCAGGCGGAAGACGATCGCCATGCTAAGGCCGAGACGGCTTGCCTTCACGGCCCGATCGGGCGGCAGGCCCTGTGTCGCCAGGGCGACGAAGACGAGATTGTCCACGCCGAGGACGATTTCCAGAACCGTGAGCGTCAGCAGGCTGGCCCAGGCCTCTGGATGGCCGAAAACAGCTAAATGTTCCAAAATTACATCCGTCAGTCGCGCGGCAAGGCTCGCGCTCGATCGTCAGTATATTCGATGGAACATGAGCGACAACCGCCAGACTTCAGCGGGGCGGCTGGCGATCCTCGGTCTGGTCATCGCTTCCCGCTGGCAGCCGCAAGGTGAAGAGCGCGCCGCCGCTCTCGCGATTGGCCGCCGAGATCGAGCCGCCATGCTCGCGAGCGATGGCGTAGGAAATCCACAGGCCGAGCCCGGTCCCCTCGCCGACCGTCTTGGTGGTGAAAAACGGCTCGAACATCTTGTCGAAGGCGACGTCGGCGATTCCGGGGCCATTATCGGCGACCGAAATTTCGAGTTCAGCTCCGCTGAACGCCGCGCGCACGGCGATATGCGGTTTCTTCTGGCCGCGCACGGCGTCGATCGCATTGTCGACCAGATTGACGACGATCTGGTGGATCTGCCCCTCATTGCCCCAGACGCTGAGGCCCGGCTCGACATCGAGATCGATGACGGCGCGGTTCTTCTTGGCGCGCGCCGCCCATTGCGTCGCCGTGGTCAGGATGCGCTCGAGATCGATCTTCTGCGCCTCATGGGCCCGGTTGAAGGAAATCCGCCGCAGGTTCTTGACGATCTCGCTGATCCGCTTGGCGCCTTCGAGCGTTCCCTCGATCAGAGGCTCGAGATCGGCGAGAATGGAATCGATCCGGTATTTGCCGCGCAATTCCCCGCCGCCGGCGTCGCGCTGCGCCTCTTCCGCGAAATAATCCGCGAGGCTCTTGCGGTAGCGGTCCAGCACATGGACATTGCCATAGACGAAGGAGATCGGATTATTGAGTTCATGCGCCACGCCGGCCACCAGCCGGCCGAGGCTCGCCATCTTCTCCTGCTCGATCAACTTGCGCTGCGCCTGCTGCAATTCGAGATGGGCGCCATGCAGGGCCTGATAGGCGCGGCGCAATTCGCCGATCGGGCGACCCGTCAGCACGGAGCCGACGCAACGGCCCGAATGGTCGAAGCGTCCCGAAAAATTGATCGCCATGACATCGGAAGGCCCGCGCTCCGCGAGAAAGCGCAATTCGCAGTCGCTGGCCTTGTCGCTTGATCGGTCCCGCGTCTCGCCGCGCCCGCCGGCGCAAAGATGGCGGCGCGCCTGTTCGCGATCCTCCGCGACAACCAGATCGAGGAGCCCCTGCCCCATCAACTCCTTCTCGGTCTGGCCGAGGAGCGCGACAAAGGCCGGATTAGCTTGCAACACCAACCCCTTTTCATCGCAGACGACCAGAATGTCCGACACCGAGGCGATGACGCTGGAAATGAAGCTCTGCGCCTCTTCGAGCTCAGCGTTCTTCCGTTCGAGATCGGCCTCGTAGCGCAAGAGATCGGAATAGACCTCGTCGACCCTTTTGACGACATCGCGCCAGACCGACTCCTGATTGTCGGTCAGCTCTGTTTCCAGCCCCGAACCGGTAAGGGCGAGGATATTGTCTGGCCGATCGCGGCGCTCCGCCGTCATGGGGCCTGCCCCTCGCTCAAATCCTTGCGCAAGTCATAGCGCTCGATCTTCGCGCGCAGGCCGACGCGCGACAAGCCAAGCCGTTCCGCCGCCCGGCTGATATTGCCATCGAGCTCATCGAGCGCGCGCGCGATCAGCGCGCGCTCCAGCGCCTCCACCTGGTCCTTTAGGGCGCCGCTATCCGCGCCATTCGAAGCCGGAGCGCCCCCGGCGACGACGCCCCGCGACAGCAGTTGCGGTCCGAGTGGCGCGTCGTCATCCGACATGGCGACCATGCGCTGAATCTCGTTGCGCAATTCGCGGATATTGCCCGGCCAGCAATGGCCGCGCAGCAGCGTCATCGTTTCCGCAGCGAAGCCGGGAACCTTGCGGCGGAAGGCGCGATTGACCTCGGCGAGAAGACTCACGGCGATTGCAGGGATATCGTCCGGCCGTTCGCTCAGGCTGGGCAGATGGATCGGAAAGGCGTTGAGGCGGTAGAAGAGATCGCGGCGGAATCGTCCCTCCCCCACTTCGACTTCCAGATCGCGATTGGTCGCCGAAATCACCCGCACGTCGACCTTCCGCGAGCGCGTGGCGCCGAGCGGGCGGATTTCGCGCTCCTGCAAGACGCGCAACAATTTCACCTGAAAGGCCGGCGACGTCTCGCCCACTTCGTCGAGGAAGATCGTGCCGCCATCGGCCAGTTCGAACAACCCGATGCGGTCCTGATAGGCGCCGGTGTAAGCGCCCTTCTTGCAGCCGAACAATTCGCTTTCCAGCAATTCGTCGGGCAGCGCGCCGCAGTTCTCGACCACGAAGGGCTTGTCGCCGCGCGCAGAACCGAAATGGATGGCGCGCGCCAGAAGCTCCTTGCCCGCGCCGGACGCCCCGGTGATCAGCACCGAAATGTCATAGCGCGTCGCCCGGCGCGCCAGGGCCATCGTTTCGCCCATCGGCCCGTCCGGCTCATGGACGATGCGGTCGAATTCGAACATCCGGCGCTGATCACGCCGCCTTTCGCTGAGCACGCGATTGAGCGTGTCGTGCGACGGCTTGGCGTCGGCGCCGAGCCCGCCCGGCTCCTTCTGCATGCGATAGAGCTTCACCGCGTCGCGCACGCATTCAATCAGTCGCTCGGGATGCCAGGGCTTGGTGATGTATTGATAAATTCCCGCTTCGTTGACGCCAGCGATAATGTCCTCGGATTCCGAAAAGCCGGAAATGATGATGCGCACCGGATCGGGCCAAGTCTCGCGCGCGCGGCGCAGGAAATCGACGCCCGTCTCGCCCGGCATGCGCTGGTCGCACAGGATCACCTGGACCAGATCGCCAGCGAGGATCGCCTCGGCCTCGTGCGTGTTCTGCGCGCACAGCACGTCGAATTCGTCGGCCAGCACGCGTTGCAGACTCTCCCGTGAGCGCAATTCGTCATCGACAATGAGGACGGAGCCGGACGGACTCATTGTTGCGGGTTCCTCGCGGCGAGCGATCGATGAATGGCGAGATGCAGCGGCGTGCGCGATTTCGCGACCTTGCGGATGAAGTTATGCCGGGCGACGTGATAGGACGGGTCGAAGCCCCAGAAATTACGCCGCATCCGTTCCAGCTCCTCTCGCCTGTATGCCTCAAGCGGCTTCTGCTCTTCGTCGCGCGCGCGCCGCGCGCGTTTCGCCTCGATCATGCCTGAAAAATCCGGCGAGGAGACCAGACTTTCGATCATGGCGCAGAAAGCGGTCTCCGCCTCATCCGGGGCTTCGGGAAGGACGGCGTCGATCAGTTTCAGTCGCAGCGCTTCGTCGGCGCCCATCGGCAGCCGGCCTTGCGTGATTTTTCGCGCGCTTTCCGCCCCGACCCTGCGCGGCAGGAGATAGGTCCAGTATTCCGAACCATAGAGATTGCCCATGTCCTTGTAATGCGGGTTGAGCACGACGCCGCGCCGCATCAGGACGAGATCGGCCGCAAGCGCCAGAAAGACCCCGCCTGCGCCCGCGTTGCCACGAATGCACGAAACGACCAGGCGGTCATCAATATCGAGCAAGGCGCGCACGCAGTCGTTCATCGCGTTGATATTGCGCCACGATTCCTCCGCGGCGCTTTCCGCCGCCTCGATCAGCCCGAGATGGAGCCCGTTCGACCAATAATCCGGCCCGCCCGTCAGCACGAGCGCCCGCGCCTTGTGCTCGCGCGCGGCCTCGATCGCGCTTTGCAGCGCGCGACAATCGGCCACGCTCATCGCGCCGTTGTAGAAGTCGAAGTTGAGATAGCCTGCTTCGCCGATCTGTTCGTAGCTGATGTTCGAATAACCCGGCTGCTCCGTCCGCGTCGCAGTCTCCATCGCCAGCACAAGGCTTGCGGGCAGCTTCAGCGATCCAGCCGCGATTTCACGCAGGCAGCCGATCCAGACTGCGCCGTCGCGGGTCGCCACCGCGACCGCCTTGCCGCTGCGCGCCAGAATGTCGCCCGGGGCGCCGGCAGCAAGCTCATGCGCCTCGCGCGCGTCGAAACACAGAAGCTTGCGGCCAGCGATTGTCGCGATCGCGCCGGGGGCGCCGTCCGCCGAACGGATCTTGCGCAGGACTTTCGCCGTGTCGTCCTGCCGGAAGTCGATCTCGCGAAAGGCGCGGGCGCAAAACGGCTTGATGGGCTGGAGCGTCGGCGGCGGGCCGGGACGCTTGCCCGCCCGTAACATGTCCAGCGCCTCGAACACACATTCGACCGCGCCGCGCGTGACCTCGTTGCGGTACAGGCTCGATTTCGTCGCCGCCCGCATGGCGAAAGCGCGACTCGCCCAGACCGCGCCGGCGTCCAATTCCTCGACGGCTTCGATGAGGGTCACGCCCCAGTTTTCGCGCCCTTCGAGAATGGCCCAGTCGAGCGCCGAAGGGCCGCGGTCGCCAGGCGGTCCGGGATGGACGACGAGGCAGAGCGCCTGGCGCAAGACGTCCTGCGGAATCGCGCGCCGGAGAAAAGACGCGAGAATGAGGTCGGGCCGAAACAGATCCACTGTCTCGCGCAAGATATCGTCCGAAATATCATATTCGACGCTGACTTCTTCGCCCCTTTCGCGCAACTCCACGAACAATCTCTGGGTGAGACTGTTGAAGGAATGACAAAGCAGCAGAATTCGCATTTTCAGTCCGTCAACAAATGCGCGGCAACTGCTCGCCGGAGAGCCAGTCGACGATGCGGTCGCCGCCGAAACTCGTCGCCATTTGCACGAAATGATGTTCGTCCGGCACAACGTGGCCGATGATCGCCGCGTCGCGCCCGAGTTCATGCGCCCGCATCGCGACCAGCAATCGTTCCGCCGCTTCCGCCGCGACGAAGACGACGAGCTTGCCCTCGTTGGCGACATGGAGCGGATCAAGGCCGAGCAGTTCGCAGGCCGCCGCGACCTCCCTCTTCACCGGCAGGGCGTCCTCCTCGATGCGGACTCCGACGCCCGACTGATGCGCAATCTCGTTGAGCGTCGCCGCTAGCCCGCCGCGCGTCGGATCGCGCATCAGGCGCAGATCGGCCCCGCAGGCGGCGACCATGTCCGCGACCAAGCCGTGCAAAGCGGCGGAATCAGACAGAATCTGCGTCTCGAATTGCAAATTCTCACGGCTCGACATGATGGCGACGCCATGATCGCCGATCGAACCCGACACCAGGATGGCGTCGCCCGGCCGCGCGTTTTCGCCCGAAAGACGAAGCCCTTCCGGCACGATCCCAATACCGGCCGTCGAGATGAAGACCCCGTCCGCCTTGCCGCGCTCGACGACCTTGGTGTCGCCGGTGACGATCTTCACCCCGGCGGCGGCCGCCGCCGCGCCCATGCTCCGCGCGATGCGCTGGAGGTCGGAAAGCGGAAAGCCTTCCTCGAGGATGAAGCTCGCGGAGAGATGAAGCGGCCGCGCGCCGGCCATGGCGAGATCGTTGACGGTGCCGTGAACCGCGAGCGAGCCGATGTCGCCGCCGGGGAAGAACAGAGGCGAGACGACATAGCCGTCCGTGGTCATGGCGAGCCGCCCGGCGGGAATCTCGAACACCGCCTGATCATTGCCTTGCGCCAGCAGGTCATTGTCGAAGGCCTCACGGAAAATATCGCCGATCAGCTGCGCCATGGCGCGGCCGCCGGAGCCGTGGGTCAGATCGACCCGGCCGTTCTTCACGTCGAGCTTTCTCGTTCGCAGACGCGGCGCATTCATGAGGCTTGCCTTTCCTGTTGGGCGTCGCGAAAGCGGCCATAGGTCCAATGGGCGGCGCAGGAGCCTTCGGAGGACACCATGCACGATCCCATCGGCGTCTCCGGCGTGCACAGGGTTCCGAACAATTTGCAATCGACCGGCTTCTTCACGCCGCGCAGGATCGCACCGCATTCGCAGGCCGGATTGTCCCTCGCGGGAATGGTCTCGATGGCGAAAACCTCTTCCGCGTCAAAAGCCGCGAATTCCTCGCGCAGCTTCAGCGCGCTGTAAGGCACCTGCCCAAGACCCCGCCATTCGAAGGAGGAGCGCAGTTCGAACACCGAGGCGACGAGATCCTGCGCCTTGAGATTGCCTTCCCGGGTCACCGCCCGGATATATTCATTCTCGACTTCGCAACGCCCCTCGTTGACCTGACGCACCAGCATCAGGATCGCCTGTGCGACATCGAGCGGCTCAAAACCGGCGACGACCACGGGCTTCTGAAATTCCTCGGCGAAAAATTCGTAAGGCTCGGTCCCGATGAC
>JAJXYV010000055.1:37615-43064 GCA_021780435.1 Pseudomonadota bacterium | reverse complement strand
CGCCCCTGCTCCGTGTTCAAGCGACAAAAAACTGGCGTTGCGGCGATCTTTGAGTATAGCTGTCGCCGCAAGTTTCAAAAAGGTCCATAGACCCGACGGCCCGTCCCTTCAACCGGCGCGGCGGGCCTCCCTGCAAGGAAAACGGAACGTGAGAATCATCGCCAGCAACGTCCGCAAGGGCAATATCATCGAGCACGAAGACGGCAATCTCTATGTCGTTCTGAGCGCCGAGAGCTTTTTCCCGGGCAAGGGCACGCCGACGACCCAGATCGACATGCGCCGGCTCTCGGACGGCACCAAGACCTCGGTGCGCTACAAGACCACCGAACAGGTCGAGCGCGCCCATGTCGAGGACATGAACTTCAGCTATCTCTATCAGGATGGCGACGGCTATACATTCATGAACGACGACAATTTCGAGCAGGTCATCGTGCCGTCCGACGTGATCGGCGAGCAGGCCGCCTATCTGCAGGAAGGCATGAAATGCATCCTGTCGATCTTCAACGGCCTGGCCGTGGCGATCCAGCTTCCGGCCCGGGTCACGCTCGAAGTGATCGAGACGGAGCCGGTGGTGAAGGGCCAGACCGCCTCGTCCTCCTACAAGCCGGCCAAGATGGACAACGGCCTGCGCGTGATGGTGCCTCCGCACATCGGCGTCGGCGCCCGCATCGTCGTCCTCACCGAGGACAACACCTATGTCGAGCGCGCCAAGGATTGATTTCTTGCCGACCTCGCCTCCCTCGGCTCGAGCCGGAGGGTGGCTGGCAATCCGATCCGAAAACGAAAAGGGCCGGGCTTTCGCCCGGCCCTTTTGTTTGTGAACGGCAACAGGTCAGCGCTGGAAACCGGGCACGCCGAAATTGCCCGGCAAAAGCCAGTCGCCGAAATTGTCGTTCCGATAGGTTCCGCCCGGCGCGGGAGCGGGGTGCATCACATTGTCCCGATAGCGGTCCTGGCTGCCGACCGGCACGACATTGCCCGGATCGAGGAAGCTGCGCTTGGTGACGGTCAGCTGGCCCGCGGTTTCGGCGGCCTCGCCGCGCGACTTGGGCTGGGAGCGCGTCGAGCTGCTCTGCGCCTGCGCGCTGGCGGACACCAAGGCGCCGGAAGCGAGCGCGAGGATCAAAAGGGACATGCGACGCATTGCTAACTCCTGAATCGTTGGCCGCAATCTAGCGCTTCGGTGCGTTGAGCGATAGCGCTTTGCCAGTTGAAGATGAAAAACTCGTCCCGCGCGACTTTCCTGCAACCCTTTTTCATTTCGGCCGCCGTTTCGCCGGCGATGGCTCGGCGCACCCCAACGCGCCGCGCGCCTGAGCCGCGGCGAAAAAGTCGCGCAGGGCCTTGTCGTCGCCAGCGGAGACCAGGTCGAGGCGATCGATGAGGCAGGCGAAATCTCCGCCGCTGACGGGATTGTCGCCGGCGCCGCAGGCAAACCCGGCCATGGTCAGGCCAGGAGGCGCGACGCTGAAGCGAAAGCCCCGGCAGTTTTCGCGCGTCGCGCGGCCCTTGAGCAAGGTCATGGCCGCCGTTTCGAAATCGCCGAGGCGGGTGGCGGTCGTCTCGGGAACATCGGCGCGCCCGAGGCTGACGCCAATGGCCGCGCCACGCCGCGCCATATCCACGAAGAAGGCCGGCTCAGCCAATTTCTCGAAGCCGTGACGATAGATCGTCAGGCGCAGGAAGGGGGATTTTCCGGCGAATTCACCAAAGGTGAGGAAATCCTCGCGCCCGCCGCCGGTCGCATGGCGGCGCGCCGCATAGGCGAATTTCTGGTCGACGAAAAGCGGCGCGGCCAAGTCATAAAGGTGGAAAGGCCTGGAGATTTCGACCCAACTCGCCCGTCGCGGCGCGGGTTTCGCGTCAACCGGCGCGGGCGCTTCCGCGACCTCTGGGCTCGCCACATTCTGCGGCCATTGCGCGAGAAAACCGGCGGCGGCGAGGATCGCAAGGCCGACGGCCGCCAGCTTGATGATCGGCGCGCTATGGGCGAGGAGAAAACCAAAAACCGGGCGAATGAAAAGACTGGCGCGCCAAAACGCCTTGCCGACGGCGAAAGCCGCATTCGCAGCGCTGGCGGCGGCTGTCGGCGCCTCTTCCGGGGCTGCGATTTCCGGTTTTCCCGCCGTCGCGACCGGGTGAAAATCCTCGCGATATTCGCGCGCCAGTTTGGCCGCCCAGGAAGCCGCGCCGGAAGGTGCGGCCCCGCTCGAAATCGGCTTCGCGGTCTGGATTCGCGCCACTTCGGCGGTCGGGCGAGCCACTTCGCCGTCCTGACGGCGCGCCTGCGCGCGGCGGGCTCGCAATTCGGCCTCCGCGCGTTCGAGAGCGATCTGCCTGGGCTCAACCCTGGGTTCCTCGGCTTTGGGCTTGGGCAGCAGCCGCAAGGCGAGCGAAGAAAAGGCCGCTTGCGCGGTGGCGAGCTCTTCCGTCAAGCGCTGGCGCAAGGAGAATTGAGGCCGGCGCGCCAGGAGGCTCGCGGCGCCCGCCTCGAGCCGCGCCTTGACGCCCGCGCCGTTCAAAGCGCGCAAGGCGCGCGGGATCGCGCCATCGGCCTCCCGGGGTTTTTCCCGTTCGGCGATCGAGGTCTGGACAAAGGCGCGAAAATCGCTTCCTCGGCGAAAATCGGTCGTGATCGGCATGGCCCTTCCTCGCGCCCCGGGGAGAGCGCATCGCAATGCCTGCAATTTGACGAGAATTGTCTGAAATCTTGTCTTACCGCGCCGCCGCCTTCTCGATTCACGATGAAGGAATCGTTACCTCGAGCGCATCGGCCGAGACGCCCTTGACCATGCCCCGGATCAAGCGCCCCGGCGTTTGGTCTGGCGTCCGGACCAAAGTGAAATCGTCTGCGCGGCCCATGCCGCCGCGTTCCGTCAGGATACGGATTTCGCGACCAAGCTGCGCCTGCAAATGGCGGGTCAGCGCAGCTTCGCCGGCTTCACGCAATTGCGCCGCGCGCGCCCTGACGATTTCGGGCGCGACACGCGGCATTCGCGCCGCGGGCGTCCCCGGCCGCGGCGAAAAGGGAAAGACGTGGAGGAAAGTCAGGCCGCAATCTTCAATCAAGGCGAGGCTGCGCCCGGCCATGGCCTCATCCTCGGTCGGGAAGCCCGCGATCAGATCGGCGCCGAACGCAATATCCGGACGCAACCTGCGCAGTTCGGCGCAGAAGGCGACGCTGTCGGCGCGGCTGTGGCGCCGTTTCATCCGCTTCAGGATCAGGTCGTCGCCTGATTGCAGCGACAGGTGCAGATAAGGCGCGAGCCTCTCCTCCTCTGCGAAAGCCGCCAACAGGTCAGGGTCGGCCTCGATGCAATCGATCGAGGAGAGGCGCAGGCGCGGCAGTTCGGGCAGTTCGCGCAAGATGAGGCGGACCAGCGCGCCGAGCTTCGGCGCGCCGGGCAGATCGCCGCCCCAGGAGGTCAGATCGACCCCGGTCAGCACGATTTCCTTGTGCCCGCTCTCGACGAATTTGCGCGCCTGCGCCAGCACGGTCTGCGCCGACGTCGAGCGCGAGGGGCCGCGTCCCGCCGGAATGACGCAGAAGGTGCAGGCGTGGTCGCAGCCGTTCTGCACGGCGAGGAAAGCGCGCGTATGGCCTTCGATCGCGGAGAGCGCGGGCGCCGCCGCATTGTCGCGCCGCGCGGCCTCGGCGGCGGGCGCGACATTCACTTTTTGCGCGAAGCCGCTCCACGACAAGGCGCGGGTCTTTTCCGCATTGCCCATGACATGGGCGACTTCGGGCATGGCGGCGAATTTTTCCGGCTCGATCTGCGCCGCGCAGCCGGTGACGACGATCCGGGCGTCGGGCCTTTGCCGCTTGAGCCGACGGATCGCCTGGCGCGCTTGGCGGGTCGATTCCGAGGTCACGGCGCAGGTATTGACGACGACGAGGCCTTTCTCGCCGCCCTGCGCCGCCAGTTCGCGGATCGTCTGGGATTCGGCGAGATTGAGGCGGCAGCCAAATGAGACGACTTCGACCTCTTCGCGGGCGGCGTTCATCGCTCGGCCGCGGCGAAAAGATTCGCCGTGAGCCTGCGGGCGAATTCCAGCTCCACCGGCCCCGTCATGACGACACGGTCGTCCGCCGCGCGCCATTCGACGATGAGATCGCCGCCGGGCAAGGAGATTGTCGCCCGCCGCTCGGTGAGGCCGGCCCGGACGGCGGCGACGAGGGTCGCGCAGGCCGCCGTCCCGCAGGCGAGCGTCAATCCGGTTCCGCGCTCCCAGACCTTGAGGCGCACCGCCTCGCGCGTGAGGACCTGGGCCAGTGAAATATTGGCCCGCTCCGGGAAGATCGGATCGTGCTCCAGCGCCGGGCCGATGCGCGCAAGATCGAAAGCCTCGATCGAGGCCACGAAGAAAATGGCGTGCGGATTGCCCATGCTGACGCAGGACGCCGGAGGCAGGCCGAACTGGCCGAGTTCGACGGCGCGGGTGTCCACAACCTCCCGCGCGAGCGGAATGTCGCGCCAGCCGAGCCTTGGCCGTCCCATGTCGACCGCATAGGACAGGGCGCCGACGCGCCGCACCGCCAGAGGACCGGCCGAGGTGGCGAGGCTGAACGCTTCGGCGCCCATGAGGCCGGCAAGATAATGGGCGACGCAGCGCGTCCCATTGCCGCAGGAGGCCGACAGCGAACCGTCTTGGTTGTAGATTGTCATGAAGGCGTCCTGGCCCGGCGCTTCCGGGTCGGACAGGACCATCAGCTGGTCGTAGGCGAGGCCCGGCGCGCGGGCCAGCGCCCGAGCGTCGGCGGCGGTCGGCAGGAAGCCGGAGCCCCGCAGGTCGAGAACGAGAATGGCGTTGCCGGCCCCGTTCATCTTGAAGATTTCGCGTCCCGCCAGCGGATGGCGCGACGTCTGGGCGGCGGCGACGGAGGAGAGATCGGTCAAGGTTTCGGTCCGGGCTCGGGCGTTCATGTCTGGTTTAGGCGGAATATAGGAGAAAAGTGGCACGACAGCCATAGAGCGGACCGCCGCCGGGCGTTACAATGAAACCAGTCGCGCGGGGAAGAACTCGCGCCCATTGTGGGGGCTTTCGGATGCAGGTCGAAACGAGTTTCACGCGTCCGGGCCTGCTGAGGTCCCTGGCGCTCGCCGTGGCCCTTTGCCTCGCGCCGCTTCCGCTCGCAGCGCAACAGCCAACGGGCGGGGCCAAAGCCGAGAGCGCCCAGCCGGACGCCGCGAAAACCGACGCCGCGCCGGCGCCCGCCCAACCGGCGGCGCCCGAAACCGGGAAATCGGAAACGGTCGCCCCCGCCTCCGAAGACGGTTCGATCAAGGAGGAAGACGTCGTCGCGAGGGTCGCCATCGAGACCCGTGGCGCCGCAAGCTGGGAGGATGGCTACGCCAAGATCAACGAAGCGATCGCGAAACTGCGCGCCGCCGCGCAGAAGGCCGGCCTGAAGGAGAATGGCCGGCCGATGGCCGTCTTCACCGACACC
>JAJXYV010000055.1:0-37515 GCA_021780435.1 Pseudomonadota bacterium | reverse complement strand
CCGTGGCGCCGCAAGCTGGGAGGATGGCTACGCCAAGATCAACGAAGCGATCGCGAAACTGCGCGCCGCCGCGCAGAAGGCCGGCCTGAAGGAGAATGGCCGGCCGATGGCCGTCTTCACCGACACCGACGACGCCGGCTTCAAATTCGACGCCATGCTGCCGGTGGATTCGCCCGCCGACGCCAAGCCGGATCTGGGCGCCGACGTCACGCTGGCGCAGACGCCAAGCGGCAAGGCGCTGCGCTTCCAGCATCGCGGCGCCTATGACGATATTGACGCCACCTACGAGGCGATCACCGCCTATCTCGACGAGAAGGGGCTCGAAGCCCGCAATCTCTTCGCCGAGGAATATCTCAACGACGCCAAGGATTCCGGCGACACGAACTTTCAGGTCGACATCCACGTCTTCCTGAAGTGACCCCCGCGCGAACAGGCGGGGGCCGGCTTTTTTTGGTCAGAGCGACTTGCGCAGGGCGGCGACGATGGCGTCGCCCATGGCCGAGGTTGAGATCGAGGACGCGGCGTCGCCCTTGATGTCGGCGGTGCGCAGGCCCGACGCGAGAACGTCGGCGATCGCCTTTTCGATGAGGTCTGCGGCCTGGCCAAGGCCAAAGGAATAACGCAGCGCCATGCCGAAGGAGCCGATCATGGCGATCGGATTAGCGATCCCCTTCCCCGCAATGTCCGGCGCCGAGCCATGGACGGGCTCGTACATCGCCTTGCGCTTGCCATTCGCGTCCGCCTCGCCAAGCGAGGCCGACGGCAGCATGCCGAGCGAGCCGGTCAGCATGGAGGCCACGTCCGACAGCATGTCGCCGAACAGATTGTCGGTGACGATCACGTCGAACTGCTTGGGCCAGCGGACGAGTTGCATGCCGAGGGCGTCGGCGAGCATATGTTCGAGCTGAACGTCCGCATAGGCGGCCTTGTGGACCTCGGTGACGACTTCCTTCCACAAGACGCCGGACTTCATCACATTGTGCTTTTCCGACGAGGTGACCTTGTTGTTGCGCTTGCGCGCGAGTTCGAAGGCGACCTTGGCGATGCGCTCGATTTCGTAGGTGTCGTAGACCTGAGTGTCGATCGCGCGCTTCTGGCCGTTGCCAAGGTCGATGATCTCCTTGGGCTCGCCGAAATAGACGCCGCCGGTCAATTCGCGCACGATCATGATGTCGAGGCCCTCGACGATCTCGCGCTTGAGCGCGGAAGCGTCGGCGAGCGCCGGATAACAGACGGCGGGACGAAGATTGGCGAACAGGCCAAGGTCCTTGCGCAGCCGCAGCAGTCCGGCCTCGGGACGAACGTCATAAGGGACATTGGCCCATTTCGGGCCGCCGACGGCGGCGAGCAGCACGGCGTCCGCGGCCTGCGCCCGGACCATGTCGTCCTCGCTGATCGCCTTGCCGTGGGCGTCATAGGCCGATCCGCCAACGAGGCCCTTCTCGAATTCGAAGCTGGCGAGGCCCGCGTCGGCAATGACCTTGGCGACCTTTTCGACTTCGGCCGTCACTTCGGGACCGATGCCGTCGCCCGGCAGCAAAAAGATCTTGTAGCTCGCCATGATTCCCCTCGTGGTCGCGGTGTTCGGAAAACTGCGGTCTTGCTAACCGCGGCGCCGGCAATTGGCAAGACTCGCGCGGGGCGCCGGAAAATGAAAATCCCGCGCGCCGGCGGCGCGCGGGTGCAGACAAGCCCAAGTCGCTCGCGGGAGAGGGATCAGAAGGTGAAGCGCGCGCCGACCACTGGCGCCCAGTTGGTCAGATAATTGAAGCCGAGAGCGCTGAGTTTGCCCGTGGCCGACACGGTGCCGCCGGCGATGCCGCCATTGACGGTCGACACTTCCAGACCCGTATAAACGTCGAACCGCTTGGTGAAATGGTAATCGAGATAGGCGGAAACCGCGTCGAGCGCGCCGGCGCATTGCGCGGCCTTGGCGTTCTGTGTCGCGGCCGTGGAGCAAGTCATGTTCTGATAGACGGTGCCGAACTGGTTCTGGCTGACGTGGTAATAGGCGCCGACGATATCGGTCTTGTCATTATAGGCATAGCGGACGCCCGTCCAAAAAGTCTGCAACACCTTGGGATGCGTATAGAAATCATTATTGACCGAGCTGAGCATATAACCGCCCTGCTGGTTGTCGGCGCCAATGCCAACGTTATCGGACGGATTCTGCAGTTCGTCGTGGGCATAGCCCGCAAAAAACTTGAACTGGTTCCAGGTATATTTGGCAGCTATGGCGAATCCGGTATTGTCCGAGATCAGCGCCTGCAGGCTGTTGAAGTTGTTGCCGGTCGAATTGACGGTAAGGCCCGTGTTGCTGACGAAGGCGCTGGCCCCGGCGAGCTGCGCGGCGCTGAGCGGCGCATTGCCGCCGGCGATCACGACGGCGTCGTGGTAGACGCCGAACACGCCATCGATGTCGAGCGCGCCATAGCTGCCGCCGAGATTGAACTGATAGGCCGTGTTGTTGGTCGGATAGCAGGTCTGGACCGTGCCGGCGACGGCGGGTGCGCCGACATAATTGCAGCCGCCGTTGCCATCGGCGAATTTATACATGGCGCCGGCATGCACCGGGCCATAGGTCACCCGATATTTCAGCGAATTGTCCCAGCGCGCGTCCTCGGTCGCGCCGAGGCCCTGCGCGAACTGCCCGTTATAAGCGATCGGCGAGAAGGAATAGCCGGCGCCCGTCGGATCGTAACCGATGACCATATCGACCGAGAACGGACGATGGCGTCCGAAGGTCAGCTGGCCGAAGTCCTTGGACGACAGACCCGCATAGAGCTGGTCGTTGAAGGCCTGGCCGCCGCGTCCGCCGTCGCCCGAGAAGGAATAGGCGGTTCGCGGCAGGCCCTGGTTCGAGACCATGGTGCCCGGCATGTTGGCCAGCTGGCCCGATTGCGGATTGATGCCGGTCGAGGCCATGAAGACGCCCGACAAGCCGGGGAGCAACTCTTCCTCGCCCTTCACGCCCAAAGTCGTCTGCGACAGGTTGTTCTGGGCGACGCCCCAATGCGCCTGATTGGTATATTTGTTGATGAGGGACTGGCCCTCATAGTTCTGCCCATTATCGGGAAGGCCGTGGCTGACATAACCAACGCCCGCGTCGATCGTGCCGAAAAGGGTAATGCCATTCCAGGTCAGCGGCCCTTCGCCGTTCAGGAGCTGGCCGGGAACCGTCGAGGCCTGCGCCATGAAGGCGCCGGTTGCGCCCGGCTGGACCGCGGACGCCGCCGGCTGCCGCGCTTCATTCCTTTCGACGGCCTTCTGCTGAAGGACCTGCTTCTGTTCGAGCTTCCTGAGGCGCTGCTCCAAAAGCGCGTTCTGCTTTGCGAGCGCCGCGGCCTGGGCCTTTATCACGGCGATGTCGTCGGCGGAATCCGCCCAGGCCATGCCGGCGGAGGTCATCACGGCCGAGAGGGCGACGGCGGCCAACAGATATCTTTTCATCGACTGCTCCAATCCTGGGCAAGAGGCGTCGACTGAGGACGAGCCTCATCTCGTAATGCGACTATATCGCGAACGACGCTTGCTCAATGCATATGGAGAGGTTTAGCAACAGAATAACATCATGAAAAGGCCCGCTATTTGCCACTGTTATGGCCATTTGCTTAGAAACCCTGCAAACAATCCATTTTCTGTCTTTTTTTTCGGCAAACACTGCCTGAGTGAGATCGTTGTAAAATTTATTCGGCTTTATGTAACAGATTTACCACACCAAAAAAGCGGGGCCCGCAAGCACATAAACAAAAATCCCGCGAGATTGCTCTCGCGGGATTCCATTTCGGGATCTGTCGCCTGGAGGCAGGCCGATCAGAAGGTGTAGCGAATGCCCGCGGACGGAGCCCAGTTGCTGGTGTAGAGGTAACCGGACGCCATGCCGCCGGTCACGCCGCTCCACATCAAGCCGGCGTAAGCGTCAAACCGCTTGGTGAAGTGGTAGTCGACATAAGCGGAGACGACGCTCGTGGTGCCAAAGCACGCGCCGTTCTGCTTGGTCGACTGACCGGAGCATTGGGTCGCCATGGCCTTGGCCGTGCCGAAGGAGTTCTGGTCCAGAAAATAATAGGCGAGCGTGAATTCGGTCTTGGGATCATAGGCGTATTTCACGCCGCCCCAGATCGTCTGCAGAACCTTGTTGTTCGGGAACGCCGTGTTATTCACGGTGATGACAGCGTAATCGCCCGTGCCGGTGTTCGCGCCAACGCCCATCGGGTCATTCGGATTCGAATAATGGTCGTTGGCGTAGCCGGCGTAGAACTTGAACTGGTTCCAGGTGTATTTGGCGGCGAGCATGAAGCTCGTGATATCCGCGATCGTGCCCGCCAGGCCCGGGTTGCCGAGGTTGATCTGGTTCACGCCGAGGACGTTGGTCGTGCCGGTGCCGAGCGTGCCGTAGGTCAGCGCCTGATTGAAGTGGCTGACGACGCCATCCAGTTCGAGAGCCTGATACTGGGCGCCGGCGTTGATCTGATAACCGGTGTCGTTGAGCCTGCACGGCAGCGCGGTGGCATAGGTGGTGCCGCCGCAGCCATTGCCGACAACGCCGGTGCTGCCATAGCCCGCCGTACCCGAAGCGAACTTGTACATGCCGCCCACATGCGCGTTCACGCCCGTGGCCAAGAGCGGGAAGGCGACCCGATATTTCATAGTATTGTCTTCACGACCAAGGTCGGTCTCGCCGAGGCCCGCGACCGGCGTCCCCGAATAGCCGATCGGCGAGTAGTTATAAGCGGCGCCGGCCGGATCGTAAGTCGAAAGCAGATCGTTCGAGAAGGTCTTGTGACGACCGAAGGTCAGCTGACCGAAGGTCTTCGACGAGAGACCGGCATACAACTGGTCATTGAAGGGCTGACCACCGCGGGTGCCGTCGATGTTCATCGACTGGTTGTAAAGCGGGATGCCGTTATTGGCGACCTGCGAGCCCGGGGCGTTGGCGAGCTGGCCGGATTGCGGGTTGATGCCGGTCGAAGCGTAGAACACGCCCGACACGCCGGACATCAGCTCTTCTTCACCCTTGATGCCAAGCGTCGTCTGCGACAGACCGCTCGGCGCCATGTTCCACATCGCATGATTGTAGAACTTCTGCATATAGGTGTCGCCGGCGTAGAAGCCGCCGCTCATCGGCGCGCCGTGCGAAGCGTAAGAGAGGCCCGTGTCGAACGTGCCGAAAACGGTGATGCCGTTCCAGGTCAGCGGACCGTCGCCGTTCAGAAGCTGGCCGGGCAGGTTCGAGGCCTGCGCGACGAAAGAACCGGCGGTCGCGGGGGCGGCGGCGGCAGCGGGGGCCGGCTGACGCGCGAGAACAGCCTGTTCCTTCGCCTGCTGCTTCTCGATCTTGTTGAGGCGCTGCTCGAGCGCCTGGTTTTGCTTCTTCAGCGCCGCGGCCTGGGCCTTGAGAGCGGCCACATCGTCCGCGGTCTGCGCAGTCGCGACGCCGGCGGACGCCATGATCGCCACGACAGCGACAGCCGCCATTAATTTCGTCTTCATGCCCGTCTCCATTTGCAAGAGCCGTCTTGAGCGAGGTTACGCCCAAGGACCCTGTCGGTTGCTCCGCAGCGTCGCTGCCGAGTTGAAATCCGATCACGAGAGCGTGGGCGCTCCCGGATTAGTTATGGGATATTGGCTCGCGCTGCGGCTGGCAATGCGCGACGACGCGAATTCGGCTCGTTTTCGCCATAAAGGCGTCCAGTGTTGCGCCGTTGCAATAGTTGAGCGATCAACTAACGATAGACTCATCGATAAACATAAAATCGCGATGACGAATCGTTTTGCTGCATATCGCGCCGTCATCGAACCGTCATAAACGGGGCGCAGCTGGCAGGGCCAGCGATAATACGTTAGCCACAGCAAATATACATCGCGCATTTTGCCGATCGACCATCTCTCTTGCGACTATTCACGTCATTTTCGAAAGCAAGCCGGCTAGCCGATAAAGTCGATCGCCGTCGCCGCGCGCCGCAATCTGCCAATTCGGGCATTCTCGTGGCAGGCGCAGGGCGAAAACGCCTCTCGGACATTTTGGTCTTTCTAAATTTTATTTTAGTCGCCGCGGCCAAGGATTAGCCAAAGTTAGCGGCGATTATCCAGCTATCGAGCGCTTCTTCCGGCTTACTCCGCCAGAACGCCCGCCGACAGAAACGCCAACCCGCACCGGGTCAAGGCTCGGCGCGCCAAACAGGAGGCGAAGGAAATGAAACGCGTGGTCGGATTTGCACAATTCGCCGCGTTTGCGACGATGATCCTGTTGATCCCGGCTCCCGCTTCCGCGGGCATGAAAATCGTGGACGGGCAGTCTTACTGGACCGGCGACCCCGGACCCGTCGATCCGGGAGCGTACTGGAACGCCGGGCAATATCGCTTTGACCCACACCAGTATCTGAGTTGGTATGGCCGCGATCCTCAGGATTACAAGATGACCGTTTACGCCACCCATTCAGGCCCGAAGGGCTGTGTCTGGCGGCAGCGCGTCGTCAACACAAATTGGGAATTTCGTCATCCCTATTTACAGGTCTGCGATTGACGCCCGCCGCGAGGGCAAGCCTCGATCCACGCCTGACGGGAAAAGAAAGAGCGAGTCAGGAAGGTCGGCGGATCGCGTCGACCTTCACGACTCGTCGACTGTTGGGCGCAGCACGCCTTCCGAACATCCATCCGTATGATGCGTCGCGCGCCAGAACGCGCGCGGCCCAGGTTCGGATATAGGTTCCGGCGCGTAACGGATGCAATGGCCGGCGTGGGCCCACCATTGAGCCGGCTTGTCGAGTCGATCCACAGGCTGAATCCCTGTGGCGGAACTCTGCCAGTAACGACACTGGCCGCAAAAGACAAAATCGAATTTCGTCGTGATTTCGACAAATTCGCCGCAGCCTTGCGCGCCGTGCGTCGTCGGCCAATGGGCGACACGATCAGCCTCCGAAGCCGGCTTCGGGGCATATTTCCGGCACCAGCCCTCGGTCGGCCGCGCCATTTTCCAGAACAGGCACTCGTCGCACCGCCCCATCGGACCCCCCTGTCAATCGCGTATCAATCGCGTTTATTTTTGAGCCTGCGCGGCAGCCGGCGCCAGTTCGACAGGATCCTGTCCCTGCGGCCCCGCAAGCGCGATTGGCGGCGGAAGCGGCGGTTCAGGCGGCGGCGCCTGACCGGTCCACCCCCCGCCGAGCGCCACCATTAGGTCGACATATTGCTCCAGCAGTCGGGTCTGGACAGCGAGTTGAGCCCGTTCTGCGTCCAGCGCCGCTGTTTGCGAGGTGATGACGTCGAGCGATGACGCCGCGCCATCCTTGTAGAGGCTCATCGACATGTCCAACGCCTTCTGCGCGGCGTCGGCGGCCTTTGTCAGCGCTGCGCTTTCCTTGGAAAACCAGTGAATCGAGGCGAGCGCGTCCTCGACTTCCTGATACGCCGAAAGCACGGAAGCCTTGTAGTCGGCGGCCGCCGTCTTGAAATCGGCGCGCGCGGCGTCAAGTTCCGCCTGCCTCAGCCCACCGTCGAAGATCGGCATCGAAAGTCCAGGGCCATAACTCCACAAGGAGTTATGGAAATTCAGCAGATCGAGACTGGTCGACTGGGTGCCGCCGGACATCAGAATCAGGAATCGGGGCAGAAAATCCGCCTTCGCGGCGCCGATGCGTTCGCTCGCCGCATAGAGCAGGCGCTCCTTCGCCGCGACATCCGGACGGCGCACCAGCAGACTGGCGGGCGCGGCGCGGGGCGGGTGCGGCGTCGCCGGCTGATTGGCCGAAGGCGCGATCCTGAACAAAGAGGCATTCTGACCGGCAATGGCGGCAAGGGCATTTTCCAGCCGGGCGCGCTCCTGGGCGACGTTGGCCGCCGACGCTTCCGCATTGGCCAATTGCACCTTGGCGCGCTCCACATCGATCGGCGGCGCGATATTCTCTTTCAATCGCTCCTGGGTCAGATCCAGCGCGTCCTGATAGATCTTGATCGTGCGCGCCAGAAGCGCGGCCTGCGCGTCGGCCCCGCGCAAGGCGATATAGGTTCGCGTCAGGGCGGAGTGGAGCGCCAGCCTGGTCGCGGCGAGCAAATCGTCGTTCGCCTGCGCGCCCGCCTTCGCGGCGGTCACCAGGTCATGGATTCGACCCCAGAAGTCGATTTCCCAGCTCAGCTGGCCGAACAACTGGTTGGCGCCGTAAAAAGTCGGCTGGTCCGCCGAGCGCAGCGGACGCGTTGCGGACTGCTTGTTGTAACTGATCTCCGGCGCGCCGCTGACGATGGGGAACATCGCGGAATTCGTCAGATCGAGGATCGCCTTGGCGCGCTCGTAGCGCGCCAGCGCCGCCGCATAATCCGGATTGTCGAGTTCGATATGCGCCTGAAGCTTGTCCAGATCCGCGCTGTGGAAGCCGCGCCACCAATCTTCGGTCACCGTCGCGCGCCCGTTGGGCGGCGCAAGGTCCTTGAACTTTTCGGGGGCGGCGACCGCGGGCGATGCGTAACGCGGCGCGAAATCGCAACCCGCCAAAGCCAAAGCGGCGCCGCAAATCCCGGCCCGTAGCGCGTTTTTCATCAAAGTGCCGCGCATCATCCCTTGGCGCCTGTGCGAGAGTCTTCCTGAATCCGGACCTCATCCCCGTCCATCAACGTTTCCGGCGGATCGTCGATGATGCGGTCATGCGGAGCCACCCCCGAAGCGAGCACGATCTCCGCGCCCAGGTCCTTGGCGATGACGACCGGCTTGAATTTTACCCGATTCTTGTCGTCCACCGTGGCCACCCGCGCCCCATGTTCGTCGAACAACAGCGCGCTGGCGGGGATTCGCAACTGATTGGGATCCGCCGGCAGCTCGAAATGCACGTCAGCGTACGAGCCGGGAAAGAGAGCGCCGTCCGGATTGGGCGTATCCAGTTCGACGAGGAGGCTGCCGGTCCCCTCGCCGATCGCATTGGACGTCGTGGAGATCTTGGCGTCGAACTTCCGATCGCCCCACTGCGGGGTCGTGAACGTCGCCTTCATCCCCGTCGCCATACGAGCGGAATAGATTTGCGGAACATCGACATAAACACGCACGGCGTGAATGTCGGCGACCTTGAACAGGGGCTTGGCGTTGTGGCTCGGCGAAACATAAGAGCCGATGTCGATATTGCGCGCCGTCACAACGCCATCGAAGGGCGCGACGATCTGGGCGAACGCCTTTTGGGATTTGAGGCGATCAAGATTAGCCTGGGCCGCGCCAAGATCGGCGAGCTTGACCTGCGCGTCGCTGGACTTTTCATCAGCCGATTGTTTGGACACCGCGGAGGATTGGCGCAACGCTGCCCAGCGCTCGGCCGTTACCTTGGCGAGCTCCAGCGCGGCCTGCGCGCGATTCAACTCTTCGTTGGCCCGGGCCAGTTGATCGTCGAGTTCGGGCGTATCGACGATCGCGAGCAGTTCGCCCTTTTTGACGATGGCGCCGATATCTGTCTTCCAGATCTGGATGTAGCCTGAAATCTGCGCGTAGATCGACGCTTCGTACCAGGCCGAAATCTTGCCCGGAAGCGAGAATACCTCCGGGTGCGGGTCGGTATGCGGCTCGACGACGGCCACATTCTGGATCGCGCGCTCGCGAGTCCAATTCGCGAGATTTTTCTCGTTGTCCGCGCGGTGAATGAAGGAATAAGCCACGAAGAGCGCAAGAACGCCGCCGACAACCACGAAGAGCCACGGCGAATAAAGGCGGCTGCGGACATTGTTGTCCGGCGCGCTTGAGGCGATGTCATGTTTCATTGGACGCCTCGTTGGAATGCTCCGCCCCTCTGGAATGGACGATGCCGAATACCACGGGAACGAAGATCAGGGTAGCCACAGTCGCGAAAATCAGACCGCCGATCACGGCCCGACCAAGCGGCGCGTTCTGCTCGGCGCTCAAGGCCATCGGCGCCATGCCGATGATCATCGCCAGAGCGGTCATCAGGACAGGACGGAACCGGCCGACGCCCGCCTGCAAGGCCGCGGCGAAAGGCTCGAGACCCTCGGCCAACTGTTCGCGGGCGAAGCTCACGACCAGAATCGAATTCGCCGTCGCGACGCCCATGCACATGATAGCGCCGGTCAGGGCCGGCACGGAGAGCGTCGTCCGCGTCGCGAACAGCATCCAGGTCACGCCCGCCAGCGCCGCCGGCAAGGCCGTGATGATCACGAAAGGATCGAGCCAGGACTGGAAATTGACGACGATCAGCAAATAGATGAGCACCACCGCGAGGGCGAGACCTTCGTAAAGCTGGGTGTAGGCGGAGTTCATGGTCTCGGTCTGGCCGCGCAGGACAATCTGCGTGCCGCGCGGCCGCTGCGATTCGAATTCATCGAGAATCTTGCGGATATCGCCGGAAACCGATCCAAGATCGCGGCCGCTGTTGCTGGCGAAAATGTCGATCACCGGCTGAACCGAATAATGGGACACGACCGCGTCGGTTTCGGTGCGGCTGATCTCGGCGACGGCGCCGAGAATTTGCGGCGACTTGCCGAAAGACACAGGAATTCGGGCCAAATCCTGCAGCGACTTCATCCAATATTGCGGCGTCTGGGTCACGACAGGGTAGGATACGCCATTTTTCGGATTGAGCCAGAAAACCGGGTTGGTCTGGATCGAACCGGCAAGCGTGATCAGCAACGAGGTCGCAATATCTCTCTCGGTGACGCCCAGCCTGTTCGCCAGAATGCGATTGACGTCGACCTTAATGGTGGGCTGATCGGAGGGCTGCTGGATGCGGGCGTCGGCGACGCCCGTCACCATGGCGATGCGCTTGAGCAGCTTGTTGGCAAGTTCGCGATTGGCCGCGCGGTTGTTGCCGATGACCTGGACGTCGATCGGCGCAGGCAGGCCGAAGTTGAGAATCTGCGTGACGATGTCCGCCGGCAGGAAGGAAAAGGTAGCGTCGGGAAACAATTCCGGGAGCTTCTCGCGCAAGATGCGCACAAGCTCTACGCTGTGCTTTTCCTGGCCGTCCTCGAGCGTGATGAGGATATCGCCATCCGCCGATCCGATCGTTCCGGAATTGCCATAGGCCGCATTGATGCCGCTGACCGGCATGCCGATATTATCGACGATCGAGGACACGACGCCTGGGCCCGCGATGCCCCTGAGCGCGATCTCGACCCGGGTGAACAGCCGGCCGGTTTCCTCGATGCGCAGGCCTGTCGGGCCGCGCACATGCAATTTCAGCTGAACCGTTTCGACATCGGGAAAGAAGTTCTGACCCAGCGACGGAACCAGAAGCAGCGAAACCAGGACGAAGCCGAGGAAACCGGCGACGAAGGGCTTGCGCCGGCGCATGGCGGCGGCGAGAAGGCCTTCGTAGCCGCGCCGGGCCGCTGCGAACCGCACCTCAAAACCATGCTGGAACCGTCCGAAAAAACCCTCTGGCGGCTTGCTCGGGTCATGGGCGTGACCGGCCAGCAGATAGTTCGCCATGGTCGGGACCAGGGTGCGCGACAGGATATAGGAGCCGATCAGCGCGAAGACGACCGCCTTGGCCATCGGACGGAAAAGATAGCCGGAAATGCCGCCAAGGCTGAACATCGGCACGAAGACGATGGAGATGGAGAGCAGCGACACGGTCGCCGGAATGACGATCTGGCGCGCGCCGTCCATGATCGCCGCCTCGATCTCCTTCTTCTGCTCCAGCTGGAAATTGATATTCTCGATCGTCACCGTCGCGTCGTCGACCAGGATGCCGACTGCGAGCGCCAGGCCGCCGAGCGTCATGACATTGATGGTCTCGCCGGTGGCCGCGAGCGCCGCGATCGAGGTCAGGATCGCGAGCGGGATCGAGATGATGATGATGACGGTCGAGCGCCAGCTCCCCAGGAACACGAGGATCATCATGCCCGTGAGCACCGCCGCGAGGACGCCCTCGAAAATCACCGAGTGCACCGCGCCCACGACGAAGGGCGCCTGATCGCCGACCGCCACGAGCTTGAGGGACTCCGGCAACATCTCATGCAGGAGCGGAAGAAGCCCTTTGACGCCGTTGATCACGTCGAGGGTCGAGGCCGAGCCGGCCTTGACGATCGACATCAGCACCGCGGTCGAGCCATTGACGCGGACCATGTTGATCTGCGGCGGATTGCTGTCATGGACAAAGGCGACGTTGCCGATCGTGACGGTCGCGCCATTCACCGTTTGGATCGGAAGATCGTTGAGCGCCTCGATGGTTTCCGGCGAATCGTTCAACTGGACGACATATTCCTTGTCGCCAATCTTCTGCGTGCCGACGGGAATGATCAGATCCTGATTGCCGACCGCGGCCACAACGTCCTGCGCGGACAGGCCGTAGGACCGCAATTTGCCCTGATCGACGTCGATCTGCACCTGACGCACCTTGCCGCCATAGGGCGAAGGCACGGCGGCGCCGGCGACCGTGGCCAGCTGTGGCCGGATCATGTTCTGGGCGAAGTCAAAAATCTTGGCTTCCGGCAGGTTGGTGCTCGACAGCGCGAGCTGGATCACCGGCACGCTGGACGCGTTGAAGGTCAGCACATAGGGCGGCGTGATGCCTGGCGGCAGAAGCTTGAGAACCGTCTGCGAGGCCGCGGTGATCTGGGCGAGGGCGGCGTTGATGTTCACCGTCGGCTGGAAGAAGATCTTCACGACGCCGTAGCCGGCCATGGATTGCGATTCGATATGCTCGATATCGTTGACCGTGGAGCTGATCGAACGTTCGTAATAATAGACGACGCGGCCCGACATGTCCTCCGGCGGCAAGCCGTTATAGGTCCAGACGACCGCGACGACAGGGATGCGGATGGCCGGAAAAATATCGGTCGGCGTCCGAATCCAGGAAATCACGCCGAAGATGACGATCAGCATCGCCATGACGACGAACGTATAGGGTCGCTTGAGCGCGATTCGGACGAGAGCGAGCATTAACCCTTGCGAAATTCGAATAAACGAACGGACAAGCCGCCGACGGCCGGGTTATAGACACCGCGCCACGGCCCCCAAACTAAAAATTTTTTAATTGACGCGCCAGATATTCGTTAGGATTCCTAAAAAAAAATTGCAGAAAGCTGCAAACGGAGGGGCGTCAGCGCCGTTCCTCCGCCGCGGGGACGCGCTCCGCGAGCGTAAAACGCGCGCCGGGAGCGTTGTCCGCGACGACAAGCTCCATACCGTGCAGACGGGCGATGGTTTCGGCTATGCTCAAGCCAAGGCCGGCGCCGGGCAAATCCGCGCCGTTCTCGGCGCGGGCGAAACGGCGAAAAATATCGTGGGCTTCGGCGGCCGGCACGCCGCGCCCATTGTCGCAGACCTCGACCCGCGCGAGCCCCTCCTCCGCTGTCGCAGCAATCTTGACGGAGCCGCCGCGCGGGGTGAATTTGAGCGCGTTGTCGATGAGATTGGCGATGGCTTCCCGCATCAGGTCGGGATCGCCGCGCCGAATGATGGCGCCGCCCTTTGCGAGGGTCAGCTCGACGCCCTTGGCTTTCGCCAGAGGCTCGAAGAAGTCGAAAAGCTCCCCGCAGATTTCGGCAAGGTCCATTTCCGCGAAGGCTGAACGGCGGCGCTCGCCCTCGATCGCCGAAACCCGCAACAGGGCGTCGATCGTCGTCATCGCGCGATCGAGCTGACGCAAAGCGGTCTGGACGGGTTGGCGCAGAGCCGCGCCTTTGGGCGCTTCAACCAGAGCCTGGTCGAGGATCGCGCGGACATTAACCAGCGGCGCCCGCAGGTCATGGGCGATATTATCGCCGACCGCGGCGAGCTGGCCCATCAACCGCTCGATTTCGTCGAGCATTTCATTGACGGAGGCGATCACCCCGTCAAGCTCCTCGAAACCAGAGCGTATCGGCAGCCGCGCACGAAGATCGCCGTTCACGATCTCGGCGATGGCGTCGTCGATTTCATGGATGCGCGCCGCGGTCCGCCGCGAGAAAAAAAATCCCAGAGCGAGCGCGCCTGCCGCAACCGGCAGGATTGCGTAAGCAAGCGTCTGATTGAACAGGCTCCGCAGCATTTCGACATTGGCGAGGCTGCGTCCAAGGACGATCACGTCGCCATTCGGTCGCGCCCGCGCGACCATCAGGGTCGGCTCGGGCTCGGCTTCGTCGGCTGGACGAAACCCCGGCAGGTAATGGGTCCGCCCATCGACGGGAATGTCGGGCTTGCGTTCGAGATTTCCAAACAGGATCCTGCCCGAGCTGTCGAACAGCGCGACATAATCCAGCCGCCGGAAATCGCGCGTCAGCCGCAGCGACAAGGCCCGGCGCAGACGCGCGTCGTCGCTGGCCGCCGCCGTTTCCGCTTCGTCGGAGAAAACCTTTTTCAGCTGCGCGACGCGCGCTTCGGTCGTCACTTCATAGACAAAGGCGAAGACGCCGCCCGTCAGGAGAACGATTGTCAAGGCGAAGACGCCGGCCAGACGCAGCGGCGTCGAGCGGGACAGATCACGCAGCGACATCGAGAAGGAACCCTTCGCCGCGCAGGTTGACGATCAGCTTCTTCTCGCCCGGCGCATCGAGCTTGAGCCGCAGATTACGGATATGGACGTCGACGACATTGGTCTGGGTGTGGAAACGGTAGTTCCAGACGTCTTCCAGCAGCATCTTGCGCGTCACGACCAGGCCTGGACGGCGCATGAAATATTCCAGAAGCTTGAATTCACGGGGCAGAAGCTCAATCTCGCGGCTCTCGCGCCGGACCGTGCGCGCGACGAGGTCGAGCTCCAGCGGCCCCGCGCGCAGCACGGGCGCGGAAGCCTCGGACAAGCGTCGGGCGAGCGCGTCGACCCGCGCCGAAAACTCGACCATGGCGAAGGGCTTGACCAGATAATCGTCGCCGCCGGCGCGCAATCCGGCAACGCGGTCGTCGACCGCGCCCATGGCGCTGATCATCAGGACCGGCGTGCGGTTCCCTTCCGCCCGCAGCGTTTCGACGATCGTGAGTCCGTCCGCGCCCTTGAGCTTCCGATCCATCACCAGAATCGCCGCGCGGCCGGCCCGCGCCGCCTCGACGGCCTCAGCGCCGGTCTCGCTCCAGAAAACCCGGTAACGGCCCACCAATTCCTTGATGATCGCCTCGGCAAGTTCCTTTTCGTCCTCGCAGAGATAGACCGTTTGCATTTCTCCCGTCATGTCGATCCCTTGTCGATCCCCGAGGGAGATTTCGCGGAAGGGCGGCCGGAAACCACCGCCGCCTCCGGCGCGAGCCGCCCGACGGCTTCGTCGACGCTGTGGAAAATGCGCGATCTCCCGCCCAATTCGTCCCCTCCCAGAGCGTCATAGACCCCATAGGCCGCAAAGGCCCCCTGCGCCCGCAGGGATTCGAGCCGAGCGACCGCGAATTCGACCCCTTTGTGGCGGCAAGCGCGAATCGCCTCAAGAAGGCCCTGCGCCGCCGTATAATCGATTGCGTCGACAGCGCTGGCCTCGAGGACCAGAAGGCTCAGGCCGGCTTCGTCCGCCGCCTCGACCAGCTGACGTTGAAATCGGTCGGAATTGAGGAAAGTCAACGGCGCCTGAAACCCGACGACCTTGACGCCGGCAAGGGTTTCGCCCTCGAAATCGCTGTTTCGGGGCCACCAGATCGTCTTCCCCGGCAAACGTTCGAAAACCCTGAGGTCGGTCTGGGTCGTGGTCCACAGACCGTGGATCAGCGACAGGATGATGGCCAGCGCGACGCCGGTCTGAACCGGCACGACCACGACCGCGAAAAGGGTGACGAGGAGGAGCAGAAACTCCGGCCGGGACCGCATGGCGATGTCGCGCATGGCGCCGAGGCGGAATATGCGCCCCGCGACAAAGAAGAGGATCGCCGCCAACGCCGCCTCGGGCGTGTGACTCAGAAAGGGCGCGCCGACCGCCGCGACCAAAGCGACGGCCAGAGCCGCGGCGATTCCCGCTATCTGCGTCTCACCGCCGGATTCCGCGACAATGGCCGAGCGCGGCGGACTGGCGTTGACCGGAAAGGCGCCGAACAGGCCCGACAGGATGGAGCCGGCGCCGAGTCCGAGAAAATCGCGATCGATGTCGGGCCTCTCGCCGGGGAAGCCGGGAAAGGAGCGGGATGTCGCGGCGCTCTGCACCATCACGACGACCACGATGATCGCCGCGAGGCCGAGCACCTTGGTGAAATCGTCGGGATCGACCACGGGCGCGGCCAGATGCGGCGGCGTGACCTGAAAGGCGCCGATGGTCGCGAGCCCCTTGCCTTCAAGGCTGAAATACAGCGTCGCCAGGGTTGCGCCGACCAAGGCGGCGAGGGCGCCCGGGAAACGGGCGCCGAGACGCTCCCCGGCGACGATCACGACGAGGCACGCCAGCCCCGTCGCCAAGGCGATCGGCTTCAATTCGGCGACATGGCCTAGGATCCGGGAGAATCGGTCGAGACTGCTTCCGGAAGCCGCCGCGATCCCGAGAAAAGCCGGCGTCTGGTCGAGCACGATATGGACCGCGATCCCGCCGAGGAAGCCGGTCAACACGGGAATTGAAAACAGATTGGCGATCCAGCCCGCCCGAAACAGCCCCGCTCCCACGAGAATCACCCCAACCTGGAGCGACAGCAGAGACGCGAGCGCGAAATAATCCGACCCGCCAGCGGGGGCGATCGTCACAAGCGCCGCGGCGAAAATCGGCGTGATGGTTGAATCGGCGCCGGAGGATAGATAGCGGTTGGCGCCCAACAAGGCGAAGGCGAGCGAACCCGCGATAAAGACGTAAAAGCCGATATGAGGCGCAAAGCCCCCGAGCCGCGCCGTCGCCATCTGTTCGGGCGCGGCGACAGCCGCAAGCGTCAAGCCGGCGACGAGATCGGTTCGCCAACTCGCCGTCCCGCCCTGCAGGGACCGCAGGACCAGCCAATCCCTTCCCCTCGGCCCGGTCATGGAAAACTCCTCAGGCCCTCCGTTTGCCTTGCGTTTCCCGGAAGAGACGCCGAAAACGGCGCGCTGTCGCGAAAAGCAGAAGCCGCCACCTTTCCGTGCCTGGAAAACAGCCGAATCTCTTTCGACTCGCGTGGCCTGAGCGCAACATAACGAAAAAATTCACGGCCTCAATCAGGCGCAGCTGCGTGGAGCGGAAAAGGACGCGCAGGGCCCTGCGTCAGCCCCGCCGATTGGGACACGCAGAGCCATGATCTACATAGGCAAAACATCGACCCGACCGTCGGCGTCCGCTGTCAGTTCCAAACCGATCAATCGGGATTTCCACGGATTCGTCCGCGACGAGGAAAAGGACCGCTGCGACGCCAATCGACTTCCGCAACTTGACCTCCTTCCTCGTCGCTTCCCATTCTCCAGCCATGAAGAGGCGCGGCCGAATGATCCGCGGGGATAAGGACTCGATATCTCGATCGGCTCGATTGAAATATGATCCAATATGGCGTCATTTGTGTCCTGCGCCATCGAGGCGGACCGCCGCCGCCGGCGCGAATCGAGACAGACGAGAAACGGATTGCCCGTTCGCCCCCGGCGCGCCGCCGTCAACCAGATGACATCCATGGGCCGCCAATCGGATATGCAGGAACAGGAAATCGGCGTCGCCGACATCGGCGGCACCCATGCGCGTTTCGCCTTCGCGACCCTTGCGCGCGGCCGGCCGCCCGTTCTCGGCCGCGAGACCGTGCTCAGGGTCGCCGATTTTCCTGATCTGCGCGCGGCGTGGCGGGCTTTCCTCGACGGCGTCGGACGTTCCGCGCCGCGCGCCGCGGCGCTGGCGGTCGCCTGTCCGATCCATGGCGAGGAGCTGAAATTCACCAATAATCCGTGGCGGCTGCGACCTGCCGCCCTCGCGGCGGAGCTTGGCGTCGAACGACTGAAGATCGTCAATGATTTCGGCGCGGTCGGCCACGCCGTCGCGCAACTCGCGCCCGGCGATTTCACCCATGTGGCCGGCCCACGGCTGCCGCCGCCGCGTCCCGGCGTCATCAGCGTCGTCGGTCCGGGAACCGGGCTTGGCGTCGCCATGACCATCCTCGGGAAAGAAACCCACCATGTGGTCGAGGCCGAAGGCGGGCATGCGAGCTTCGCGCCCCGCGACGCCTTCGAGGATGCATTGGCGGCCCGGTTGAGGGCAAAATTCGGCCGGGTTTCGGTCGAGCGCGTCGTCTCGGGACCCGGCCTCGCCGAAATTCGCGCAGCCCTGCCCGGCGCGGCGGAAGCGCTGGCGCCCGCCGACGACAAGGCCCTGTGGGGCGCGGCGATCTCGGGCGCCGATCCGCTCGCCCGCGCGGCGCTCCACCGTTTTTGCGCCTGCCTGGGCGCCTTCGTCGGCGACGTCGCCCTGATCCACGGGGCCAACGCGGTCGTGTTGGCCGGCGGCCTCCTGCCGCGCATCGTGGGATTGCTGCCGCAGACGGGCTTCGCCGAAGCGCTGTCCGCCAAGGGACGCTATGCCGCCCTGATGGCGGATCTGCCGGTCTGGCTCCTCCGCCATCCGCAGCCCGGGCTGTTCGGCGCGGCGGCCGCCTTCGCCGCGAAGGCCGACTGAAGTCGCCGGCCGGATTTTCTCATTTCATTCTCAAGATCGCCGTTTCGGGAAATTTTCCCGGCCCTTAGGGCCTGAATCGCCCTTTGGCGCCAGTGTTATCGTCCAAAAAAGCCCTATAGTTTTTTTAATCGGGAAGCGGCCCGGAAGCACGCCAACAAGACGCCGCGCCAGAAACGCCAGGGACCAGACATGGAAGATATCTCGCTCTCGCCTCTCAGCCTGTTCCTGCAGGCCGGGCTCGTCGGCAAATTGGTCATGGCGCTGCTTTTTGTCGCCTCGATCTGGTGCTGGCTACTGATCGTCGAAGCGCTTTTCGGCCTGTCGCGCCTCTCCCGCGCGCTGCGCGACGCCAAGGCCGGGGCCGAAAACCAGTTGCTGTCGCCGGTCGAGGAACGCGGCGCGCAGGAGGCGCGCATCCGGATCGCTGGCGAAACCGTTTCCGAGCGCCGCCAGCGCGTCGCCGACAAGATGAGCCGGGAGAGCTTCGAGCTTCTGGTCAAGGCCGAAGGCGGACTGGCCAATCTCGCGGTGATTTCGTCGGTCGCGCCCTTCGTCGGCCTGTTCGGCACGGTCTGGGGCATCATGGCCAGCTTCGTCGGCATCGCCGCCGCCAAGGACACGAGCCTTGCCGTGGTCGCGCCGGGCATCGCCGAAGCCCTGGCCGCCACCGCCTATGGCCTCGCCGCCGCCATTCCCGCAGCGATCGGCTATAACCGCCTGGGCGCCGCCTTTTCCCGGCTCGGCCAGGCCCTGGCGAACCGCGCGGCCGACCGCGCGGCCGAGCTGACGCGCGACCCGATCGTCGCCAGCCAGGCGAGCATCAGGACGGAAGCGGAGGCGGCGTAATGGCTTTTTCTCCTTCCGACTCGGGCAGACCTGGCTTTTACCGTCCGCAGGCGGACATCAATGTGACGCCGCTCGTCGACGTCATGCTGGTGCTGCTGATCATTTTCATGGTCACCGCGCCGCTGCTGACGGCGGGCATGAAAGTCCAGCTTCCGCAGGCTCAGGCCGCGCGGCCGCTCAATCCCAAGGAGCCGGTCGTCGTGGTCGTCGGCCGCGACGGCAAGATCGCGGTGGGCGACGAGCAGGTCGAACTGTCCGATCTCGCCCAGCTGGTGAAGCTCAAGCTTGGCGACGACCCGGAGCGCGTCGTCCATCTGCGCGGCGACAAGGACGCCGCCTATGGCCAGCTGGTGGCGGCGCTGGACCAGCTGGCCTCCAATGGAATCACCCGCATCGCCATTGTCACCGAGGCCGGCAAGAAGGGCTCCGCTCCCGCCGCCGCGCCGGAGGCGGCAAAATGACCATCGCCAGCGCGGCTCCAGGCTCGGCGTCCCTCCTCGCCGTCAGGCCGGACGAAACCGTCCGGCCGCTGTGGTTGAGGCCATTGGCGCTTGTGGCGATCCTGGCCTTGCACGGCCTGGTTCTGGTCACGGTCAAGAACCGCCCCCCCGCGCTGTCGCCGCTTGACGGCGTCGAAGTCACGTTGGTCCCATTGGGCGACGCCGCCGAGGACCAGAAAAAGCAGGAAGAGATCAAGCCGGTCGAAGCTGTCGCGCCCGAGCCTCCCCCGCCCACCCCGATCCAGCGGGTCGAACCGCCTCCGCCGCCAGAGGTCGCGTCGCCCGAGGCCATTCCTCTGCCGGCGGTGGAGCCGAAGCCGGCCGCTCCGCCGCCGCAGGCAGTGGTCGAACAGAAGCCGCCGCCCACGCCTGCCGAGGCCCGAGACGAGAAGCGCGAGAAGATCAAGCAGCAGGAAATCGCCGAGCGCCGCCGCAAGGCGCAGGAAGCCCGCCAGGAGCTGAAACGCGGCGCCGCCAACGGCGCGGCTCGCGCCACCGCGATGTCGCCGGCCGCTTATGCGGGCCTGCTGGCGGCCGAAATCCGCCGCCACACCTTTTATCCGTCAGCCGCGCGCGCCGCCGGCGCAACGGGCGCGGTCGGCGTCGCCTTCACCATCGGGCCCTCGGGGCGGGTCGTCAGCCAATCGATCACGCGATCCTCGGGCAGCCCCATCCTCGACTCGGCCGCGCGCACCACGCTGAACGCGATCCACACCCCGCCGCCCCCCGGCGGCCACTTTTCGACCAGCACCAATATCCGCTTCCGCTTCAATTGACGGGGCGCCGGCAGGGACTTGTCGGCCGGCCATGCTCGCCGGCCGTTTGCGCTCGGCGTGACCGGCCCTTCAACACAATACGACGTCCGATCGCCTGCAAAACTCAGGTTCGGTCGTTTTGATATTTGACGTGGGAAATTTTCCCACTTATTAAATCCGTCGAACGCGTTTGACGGAGTCCGCTTTCATGGTCGTCACAACATCCCGGAACGCCGCGTTGCTGGCTTCGAAGGCTCGGACTCGCGACCCGCAGCCCCGACAATCGGCGGCAACAACACCCGAAGCGACCGAACTGGCTTTGGGCGGACGAGCCTCCACCGAACGCGGACGAAGCCGCGAGCCCGCGCCATCCAATGGCCGACGGTCGCTCCGGGAAGCCATCGGGGTCGCTTGGGAACGGGCGGCGGCGGGCGCGGGCAAGAGACTGCGGAGCGCCGAGGCCGCGCTCCGACGCGCTATCGAATCCCTGCCCGCGCCCGGCAAACGACGCGGCGTTCTTTTCATCGGATATGCCGAGGGCGACCTTGGCCTTGGCCAGTCATTCCGGAACAATGTCGTCGCCGCCAAACAGGCCGGCGTTCCCTTGGCCATCTATCCATTCCGGGCGGGAATCGAAACGCGCCTGATCGAACCCTTCATGCCGGCGCTTTACGCCACCAGGCGCGCCTATGGGTTGAATTTCATGGAAGTGGCGCCGGACCAGGTTCCCGTTGTCTTTCGCAGGGTCGGCCCCAAGCTTACACGGGGCGGCTACAACATTCTGCGCACGTTCTGGGAGCTTCCACAGGCGCCCGCCGATTGGCGCCGCATGCTGTGCGGCGTCGACGAGATCTGGGCGCCGAACGATTTCGTGGCCGATGCGCTGAAAGCCGTTTTTCCGGGCGCCATTTCGATCATACCACCCTGCGTCGATACGGGCGAAGGCCCCTTCGACGGCCGCGACGCGTTCGCGATGGATCCCGACCGATTCTATTTCCTTTTCAGCTTCGACTATTTTTCCTCGCCATATCGGAAAAATCCCGTGGCCGTCGCGCGCGCGTTCCGACGCGCCTTCGCCAGCGGAGACGAAAATGTCGGGCTCGTCATCAAGTCCATCGGCGCGATCGATCTCCATCCGGACACCGCACAGGCCCTCTTCGAATTTGCGGCGCAGGATTCCCGCATCATTGTCATCCATCGCACGCTCGAGCGTCAGCCTATGCTGAGCTTGATCCACGCCTGCGACGCCTATGTCTCCCTGCACCGTTCCGAAGGGTTCGGCGCCGGGATGGCGGAAGCGATGAGCATGGGCAAAATCGTCATCGGGACGGACTTCTCGGGCAGTCGGGATTTCCTGTGCGACGCGACCGGATTCCCGGTTCCCTTCGCCTTGCGCGATGTCGAGGCCCATGAATATCCCTGGTCGGAAAAGCAAGCCTGGGCCGAGCCGGACGAAGACGCGGCTGCGGCAATCATGCGGCAGGTCGCCGATCATCCGGCGATTGCGGCGGAACGAGCGCGCGCCGGTCAAGATCTCGTGCGAGAGAAATATGGCTCGCGCGCGGTCGGCGAGAGCATCCGGCGGAGGCTCACGGAGATTGCGGCGCAGACCGGACAGGGCGGCGCGCTGTGACTCCGGCGTCGTCACTCTCGCCCTCCCCGCCGCTCCCCGCACAGGTCTGCGTCGACGTGACGGACCTCCTGGCCTATGCCTCGGAACAATCGACAATCAGCGGCATCCAGCGCGTCGTCGTGCGAACCATTCAAGGGTTCATCGCCATGCATGGCGTCGAGAACGTGGACATTTTCCGGTTCAACCCCGCCAAGAACGGCTTCGAGAGAGCCTGTTCGGATTTTTTTGCTTCCGATGAAAACTATTCGCACAAATCATTCTGCGAATATTTCGCAATCGACAGCGTCCGCAGCGATGGCTCCTACGCATCTCTGGGACAATATCTTCGCGCGAAATATAAAGGTCAGTTGCTGCGGCAAGGTTACAAACATCTGTTTCTTTCCACCATGAACGCAATCGATGGCGGCCGCTCTTTCAAGAAGAGAAAGATTGACCGGACCGCGCCCGGTAACGCTCCCCGGCGGCGTGTAAACTGGCGCGACGCCCGTTTCCGTCGTGACGACCGATTGCTGATCCTCGGCGCGACCTGGGATTTCCCGAGCTACGGCGCGGCCCTGGCGCAGACCAAGGCGACGTCCGGATTCACGGTCTGCCAGATGGTCCACGACCTCATCCCCCTGGTCGCGCCGGAATACGTCTCCGACGAGGCGGCTTCGCGATTCGAGGCTTATATCCGCCATGTCTTCCAGACTGCCGACGTCATCATCGCCAATTCGTTCGCGACAAGAAAAGACATCGAAACCTGCGCGCGATCCTGGCGGATCGATCGGGCTGCGCCGATCGTCGTTCCCCTCGCCCAGGAATTCCTTCTGCGTCCCGCCGATCCGGCGGCGGGACGCGCGCCTCCGGCGTTCAACCGCGGCTCCTATCGTCTTCGCGACCACGCGACCGCGCGGGTTTTGCGCGCGGCGGTCGATCCCTATGTCCTGGTTGTGGGGACGATCGAATCCCGCAAGAATCTCACGCGCCTGATCGGCGTCTGGAGCAGGCTGCGCCAGGAGCGTCCAGCCGGAACGCCAAAGTTGATTCTTGCGGGAAAGCCCGGCTTTGGCTCCCGCGAAATCCGCGCCATCCTGACCGCGACCGGACATCTGCTCGGAAAGGTCAAATGGATTGACCGGCCGGATGACGGCGAACTCGCCTTCCTTTACGCGAATTGCCTCTTTTCCGTTTGCGTCAGCTATTATGAGGGCTGGGGCTTGCCCGTTGGCGAGAGCCTCTGGTTCGGCAGGCCCGCTCTGGCGTCGCGAAGCAGCTCGCTGCCCGAAGCGGGCGGCCCCCTCGCCGATTATTGCGACCCCTATGACGACGACGACATATATGAAAAGCTTTCCCGCTTGATCTTCGACCCCGGTCATCGGGCCCGGCGCGTCGAAGCGATCAACGGCGCGAAGCTCCGGACGTGGGATGCGGTCGCGGCCGACCTTTGGAACGCCGCGCGAAGTCCGCGGACAGTCCAACGCGGTTTAGGCGACGAGACGAAAGAAAGCCCGAAAGCCCACGTTTGAAAAGATTAAGAAGAGTTATCTTGCGCGGCGCCCGCCCTCGGACTTAACATTATGGCATGTCCCAGGCGCTCATCACCATCCGGAGAGCCATGCCGGGCGACGCCGAGCAGATCGCCGCCGTCCATGACGCGGCGTGGCGCGAGGCTTATCGGGGTCTCATTCCCGGCCGCGAGCTTGAACGCCTCATCGCCCGGCGCGGCCCGGACTGGTGGCGCAGCGCGGTTTTGCAGGGCAGCCGCCTTCTGGTGCTCTCGCAGCACGGATCCATCGGCGGCTATGTCTCCTACGGGCGCAACCGGGCGCCCGCGCTCGATTTCAGCGGCGAAATTTTCGAACTCTATCTCGCTCCGGAATATCAGGGCCTGGGCTTCGGTTCACGGCTGTTCCGCGCAGGCCGGCGCGACCTCGCCGACAATGGCCTGAACACCATGCTGGTCTGGACGCTCAGCGACAACCGCCGCGCCATCGACTTCTATCGCCGCCTCGGCGGCGAACCGGTTCGGCGCGCCAGCGAATATTTCGGCGGCGAGAAACTGGGACGGCTGGCTTTCGGATTTGGCCCCCTCACGCCCTGATTTCCCCCTCTCGCAATGCGCGGAAAGTTCGGGTTGCCTTTTGCCCCCGTCCCTGACTAATGGGCGGCAGAACGCCAACCATCGGAGAGCGCAATGCGTCTTGACGCCATTAAAATCGGCAAGAATCCCCCCGACGATGTCAATGTCCTGATTGAGGTTCCGATTGGCGGCGAGCCGGTCAAATATGAGATGGACAAGGAGGTCGGCACGCTCTTCGTCGACCGCTTCCTCTATACGCCGATGCGCTATCCCGGCAATTACGGCTTCATTCCGCACACGCTCTCGGAAGACGGCGACCCCTGCGACGTCCTCGTCGCCAACACCCGCCCGCTGATCGCCGGCTCCTACATCAATGTGCGCCCGATCGGCGTGCTGAAGATGGAGGATGAAGGCGGCGGCGACGAGAAGATCATCGCGGTGCCGAGCCACAAGCTCACCAAGCGCTACGACAAGGTGCTGAACTATACCGACCTGCCCGAAATCACCTGGAAGCAGATCGAGCACTTCTTCGTCCACTACAAGGATCTCGAGCCGGGCAAATGGGTCAAGTTCGCCGGCTGGGGCGACGCCGCCGAGGCCAAGCGCGTCATCGCGGAAGCGATCGAGCGCGCGAAAATCGAAAAGAAGTAAGGCCGGCTCCGGTCACGAGCGCCCGCCGCGTTTCCCCGCGGCGGGCTTTTTCTTGGCCAGAATCAGCCGAGATGCTTGATCGCCGCGCCGATGATCCGATCCTGCGCCTCGGCGGCGAGATAGGGATGCATCGGCAGCGACAGCACTTCCTGCGCCAGTTGATCCGTGGCCGCGAGCGTCCCGCCAACGCAGGGGAAAGCGCGGTAGGCGGTCTGCCGGTGCAGCGGGACCGGATAATAGCAGGCGGTGGGGATTCCGGCGTCTTTCAGCGCGGCGACCAGTCCATCGCGCTGGCCCGGCTCGAGCCGGATCGTATATTGCGCCCAGACGGATTCGCAGCCGGCGGCCACGACCGGCGGGACCGCGACGGCGCGCAGCCCTTCGCTGTAGCGCGCGGCGATCGCGTCGCGCGCCCTGATCTCATCGGGGAAGATCGCGAGCTTTTCCAGCAGCACGGCCGCCTGGATCGTATCGAGACGCCCGGTGACGCCAATGCGGACATTGTCATATTTGTCGACGCCCTGGCCATGGACGCGCAGGGAGCGCAGGACCTCGGCGAGTTCGGCGTCGTCGGTGAAGACCGCGCCGCCGTCGCCATAGGCGCCGAGCGGCTTGGCCGGGAAGAAGCTGGTGGTCGTCGCCAGGCCGAAGGTTCCGAGCTTGCGGCCGTGATAGGCGGCGCCGAAGGACTGGGCGGCGTCGCACAGGAGCCAGAGGCCCTCGCGCGCGCAAATCGGCTCGATCGCGGCGTAATCGGCCGGCTGGCCGAACAGATCGACCGCGATCACCCCGGCCGGCTCGAGCCCCGCGCGGCGCGCTTCGACGATTCCGGCCTCGAGCGAAGCCGGATCCATGTTGAAGGTGTCGGGCAGGACATCGACGAAATAAGGCGTTCCTCCGAGCAGCGCCACTGCTTCGGCGGTGGCGGCGAAGGTGAAGCTCGGACAGAGGACGGCGACGCCGGGCTTGACGCCCTTGGCGAGCAGGACAAGCGTCAGCGCGTCCGTGCCGCTGGCGCAGGAAATGACATGTTTCGCGCCGCAGAAGGACCCAAGCTGCTTTTCCAGTTCGAAGACCTCCGGCCCCATGATGTAGGCGCCATGATGGATGACCTTCCGGACCGCCGCCTCGATCTTGTCCACGATGCGCGCGCGCTGGGCTGAGAGGTCGATGAAAGGCATCATGGGCGCGGACATTCAGAAAACTCCTCGTTCAATAACCGCGAGCGGTCGGCATACGCCGGAGCGAGCGGCAAAAACCTCCCGCGAGCGGTCAGCGCACGCCAGAGCAAGCGGTAAAAACGTCCCGCGAGTGGTCGGGGCGCGCCGGAGCGCGCGGCGACCCCGCAAGCGGTCGGCCATGTGGGGGTGATTTGCAGATTCCCGCGCACGGTTGGGGGCCTATACGACGCGAATCACGCCGCGTCACTAGAAAAACGCCCGCCAGAGCCGTGGGGCTGGCGCCGCGCCCCCGCGCCGTGCTAAGGCCAACGCTTGACGGGCCAAGGCCCCGCCCCGCGCGCCGTTGCACCATTCTCCACCTGCGCTCTAAATTCCGGGATCTCCGCGAAAGAAACGCACAAGCGTCACATGGCGAACATGACCATCAATATTTCCGTCATCGGGCTTGGCCCCTGGGGGCAGACACTGGCCAACAAACTTGCGGCCTTGCCCGATTTCACGCTGAAAAGCACTTTCGACCATCATGCCGGACACAAGATCGCCCATGTCGAGGTCGCGCCGTCGCTCGAGGCCATTCTCGGGGACCGCTCGATCCAGGCCTGCGTGGTGACGACGCCGAATCACACCCATGCGGAGTTCGCCCGAACCCTGCTCGAGGCCGGCAAGAATGTCCTGATCGCCAAGCCGCTCGCCATGACCTCGGCCGATTGCGACGAAATCGCCGCGCTCGCCCGCGCCAGGGGCCTCGTGGCCATGACCGGCCACACCACCTTGTTCAATCCCGGCGTCCTGCTGATGAAGCGCCTGATCGCGGAATCGGGCCGGCCTGTCCTGCATTTCGACGCGCGCCGCCGCGGCATCGGCCGCATCCAGAAGAACAGCGTGCTGCTCGACCTCGCCGTGCATGACATCGCCAACGCGATCTTCGTCACCGGACGGCGGCCCCTCTCCGCCCGCCATGTCCAGCGCGCCTATGGCGGCTGCCCCGCGGCCCAGGCCCAGATGTTCCTGGCGTTCGAAGGCGGCATGACCGGCCATGTCGAAAGCAGCTGGGTCGCCTCCGAGCGGCGGCGCCTCGCCGTGGCCACGCTCGACGGCAGGATCGTCAAGCTGGACGAGCTGACGGCGAGGGTCAGCGTCTATGACGCCACGCCGACCGCCCAGCTCGCCAGGGACAATTTCAGCGCCGTCAAGACGGCGGAATACAAGATCGACGCCCATGACGCGCTGGCCGACGAGCTTTCAGCCTTCGCCCGCTTCATCCGCAACGGTGAATTTCCCGAAGAAAACGCCCGGATCGCGCGCGCGGTGGTCCACGCGATCGAGATCAGCCAGGACCTCGGCGTCTATTCCTGACCGCCATGCACAATTTGCGGCGCCGCAAAGCTTGCCAAAGCCGTGATTTAAGGAAACGCTGACACATACGGCCGCGTCAGGTGATTCGCGCACCATCTCGCGCGGGCGGCCGTCAAGTTTGGCGTCGATTTTCTTCCAGCGCGAAAGGCGGCCTCGATGATCGTAGGCGTGCTGAATCAAAAGGGCGGCGTCGGCAAGACGACGATCGCGGTCAATCTCGCATCCTGCTTCAGCCAGAAGGGACAGCGCGTGCTGCTGGTCGACGCCGATCCGCAGGGCAGCGCCCTCGCCTGGTCGGCGGCGCGGCAGGCGGACCCGGATTTCGTGGTCGTCGGCATGGCCAAGCCGACGCTCCATCGCGAAATTCCGGCTCTGGCGAAGAATTACGACGTCGTGGTGATCGACGGCGCGCCACGCGTGAACGAACTCGGCCGCGCCGCGATCATGGCGAGCGATCTGGTGCTGATCCCGGTCCAGCCCTCGCCCTATGACATCTGGGCCGCCGCCGAGACGGTGCAGTTGATCCGCGAGGCGCGGCAGTTCAAGGAATCCCTGCGCGCGGCCTTCCTCATCAACCGGAAGATCGCCAATACCGCCATCGGCCGCGACGTCCACGCCGCTCTGGCCCAATTTCCCGAGACGCCCGTGCTCGACGCCGCGCTGGTCCAGCGCGTCGTCTTCGCCGAGAGCGCCGCGCGCGGCCTGTCCGTGCTGGAGGCCGCGCCGCGCGGCGAGGCGGCGCGCGAGGTCCAGCGCCTCGCCGAACTGATCATCGCCGACAAGGAGAGGCAGGCCGCATGAGCCGCAAGAGCATACAGATCAGCCTTCCCATCGCGAGCCCGGCGCCTGCGCCGGTCCCATCGCCGGCGCCGCAGACGAAAGGCGGCGGCGCGGTCGTCGACAGCTGGATCGCGCAGACGCAGGAGGCCGCCGAGGCCATCGAAGGCCAGCCCTTTTCGCCGCGCTCCGCCCCGAGCGAGGGCGCAACCATCCAGGTCCGCCTGTCGCCGCAGCCGGACTGGTTCGAGGCCACGAAGATCTTCTTCCTGCTGCCCCAGACGGCGTTGTGGTTCTGGACCTTCAACGCCGCCCAGCGGGCGATGCGCGCGCCGCAGATCTGGCGGCGCTGATCAGCTTTCCCGCGTCGCAAGCGCGTAGATCTTGACGCCGCTTTCCCAAAAGAACGCGCAGCGCGCGCCATAGCGCGCGCGCGCGATCCCTGCTTCAAGGTCGACCTCGACATCGCGAAATTCGAGAAAGCGCCGATCTGCCGGAAAAAGCGCCTTGAAAACGGCTTCCTTGATCACGAACAAGGTGACGCCGCCCAGCAATTCGTCGTCATAGCGCGCGCGCTCCGCCGGCGTGGCGACCAGGGCCGTCATTTCCGGCTCAAGACGGCGCGCGGGCTCGAGATCGACGCCCAGCGCCGCGACATCCGTTTCTCGGGCGACGGCCGCCAGCGCATGGGTCTCGTCATGGGCGAGCGACCCCACGAAACCGGGCGGCCAGAGCGGAACCCGGTCAGCGTCCGCAAGGATCGCGCAAGGCGGAGCGAGCAGGCTCGAGAGCAGGTCCCGAGCAAGTCCGCGCGCGGCGCCGCTGGCCCGGAGGCGATCAAGCAGCGACGATCCGAGGCGGCGCGCCTCTTCCGGCCATAGTTTTGCCTCGTCGCCGGGCGCTATTGCACGCGCGCCGATCAGGATGTTCCGGCGCTCGGCCCAGGCGCGCAGGGGGCTTGTGATTGGCAGGACGGTCATTCTTGAAAGGCTACAGCCTCGTCGAGGCGCTGGAAAGGCGATGCGGGAGACAGAGCAAAATGCTAAGCCGGCGTCGAACACAAGAAAGCCAGCCCGTGCTCCGCCTTGCCGCCCTGCTTTTCTGCCTTGCCGTCGTCGCCGGCGCCGCCCGTACGGCGACGGCCTTTGACGGCCAGGCGTTGGGACGCGACGGGCTCTGGCGGATCGTCCATGGCGTTTGCGCCCCGGTCAGCCAGATCACCGGCGTTCCGCTGCCCTGCCTGGCCGTCGATCACGCCAAGGGCTACGCAGTCGTGCGCGCGCCCGACGACACGACCCATATCATCATTACGCCGCTCGCTCGTGTTTCCGGGGTTGAAAGCCCCGCGCTGCAGAAGAAGGACGCGCCGAATTACTGGGCGGTCGCCTGGGGCCAGCGCCATTGGGTGACCGAGGCGGCGGACCATCCGCTCGCCTGGAACGACCTGGGCATGGCGATCAACTCCCAACCGGGAAGGAGCCAGGACCAGCTCCATATTCATGTCGATTGCGTCGACCCAAGGCTCAGGCAGGCCCTGGCCCGCGCCGTCAGGAGCCAGAACGGCTGGTTCGAGATCGATCTCGCGCCTTGGGCGGGGCGCTATCGCGCCCGACGCCTGAAAACCAGCGAGCTTGACCAGAACATTTTCCGCATGGTCGCGCTGGAAATTCCCCGCGCGCGGGACAATATGGCGGACGAGACCATTGCCGTCGTCGGACTGGAGGATTCCCACCGCGAAAAAGGCTTCGTCCTGCTCGCGGCGGGAGACGGCGGCCATGCCGAGGAACTGCTTGACCATCAATGCCGATTGGCGAGGAACGGAAGTCCGAAAGGACTTTGAACCGGAAACCTTTTGAATTCGAGGTGTGCGAATGCCGATTTATGGGTACGAGTGCAAGAAATGCGGCGCGTCCTTCCAGACCCTGGTGCGCTCCGGCGATGAGCCGGTCTGCCCGTCCTGCGGCGCCGTGGAGCTGGAGCAGCAATTGTCGCTGATCGCGACTCCCGCGCGCGGCGGCGAGAGCGAGGCGCCTGCCTGTTCCAACGCCGGCTCCGGCCCGTCCTGCGCCACGTGCCCCGGCGCCGCCATGTTCAGCTGACGCCCATGGCGACGCCGGGAGCCCTGAACGGCTTCGAGCGCATCGCCGCGATCATCGGCGGCGCGACCCTCTATTACGCGCTGCCAGTCCTGGGCTGGGGCGGCGTCGCGCCCTTCCTGCTTCATCCCGCCTTCTGGGTCCTGACGATCGTCTATTTCGGCCTGGCCGCCATCGCGCTCTTCGTCGGCGGCAATATTTCGCCGGGCGTGAGGGAGGACCGCGACAATCGCTGGGTTCTGGCCGCCTTCGGCCTGCTGAGCCTCGCCAACGGCTTTCTCCCGGCGTGGGACGACCGCCACGGCATCCTCATCCTCGGCGGCAATGGGCTGCGCTGGATCGGAATCGTGCTTTTTGCGCTCGGCGGCTGGCTGCGCCTGTGGCCGGTGGCCGCGCTCGGCGAGCGCTTCTCCGGCCTCGTCGCCATCCAGCCCGGCCACCGGCTCGAAACCACCGGCGTCTATCGCTTCATCCGCCATCCGTCCTATCTCGGGCTGATAGCCGGCTCCCTCGGCTGGGCGCTGACGTTCCGTTCCGGCATCGGCGTGATCATCACCGCGCTGACGCTGCCGCCGCTGCTGGCGCGCATCGAATCGGAAGAAAACCTGCTGCGCGCCCATTTTGGCGCCGAATATGACGCCTATCGCGCCCGAAGCTGGCGGATGATTCCCGGGCTGTGGTAGGCGGCCGCGCAAGGGCTTGCTCCGCGCCATGCAATGACGGACGCCTTTCGACACGGCGCCGATCGAATTTATAGTCCGGCTCATCGCCTCAATTCAGGATCCTGCCATGAAAACCATTCTCGTCACCGGCGCGACCGCCGGCTTCGGCGCCGCCTTCGCCCGCCGTTTCGTCAGAGACGGACACCGCGTCATCGCCACGGGACGGCGGGTCGAACGGCTACAGGCTCTCGCGGAAGAACTCGGCGATTCCATCTTGCCGCTGCAACTCGACATGATGGACCGGAAGGCGGTCGACCGCTTCGTGGACAGCCTGCCCGCGGACTGGCGGCGGATCGACGTCCTGGTCAACAACGCCGGACTGGCGCTCGGCCTTTCGCCGGCCTGGGAATCGGATGTCGCCGATTGGGACCAGATGATCGCCACCAATATTACCGGCCTGGTCCATCTCACCCGCGCCGTCCTGCCGCAGATGGTGGAGCGCAATGACGGGCTGATCCTCAATCTCGGCTCGATCGCCGGCGACTATCCCTATCCCGGCGGCCATATTTATGGCGGCACGAAAGCCTTCGTGCTGCAATTCTCGCTCAATCTGCGCGCCGACCTCGTGGGCAAGAACGTCCGGGTGACCAATATCGAGCCCGGCCTCGTCACCGGCTCGGAATTTTCGGTCGTTCGTTTCGGCGGCGACGCGGCGCGGGCGGCGGCGCTCTATGCCGACAAAGCGCCGTTGACGGCGGAAGACATAGCGGAAACGGCGGCATGGCTCGTCAGCCTGCCGCCGCATGTCAATATCAACCGGATCGAAATGATGCCGACCTGTCAGGCGAGCAGCGCGCTCGCCGTCAAGGGAAAGTGAGGAGGCGCCGCGTCAGATCGCGGCGTTGATCCATTTCGCAAGCTCGCCCTTGGGGGCGGCGCCGACCTTCTGGGCCGCGAGCTTGCCGTCCTTGAACAGCATCAGGGTCGGGATCGAGCGGATGCCGAGCTTGCCGGCGACCGCCGGGTTTTCATCGACGTTCAGCTTGGCGATCTTGACCTTGCCGGCGTAATCCTTGGCCAGCTCTTCGAGCGACGGGCCGATCATCTTGCACGGGCCGCACCATTCCGCCCAGAAATCCACGACAACCGGCTCCTCGGACTTGAGGACGTCGGACTCGAACGTAGCGTCGGTGACTTTAACGGTGGACATGGAAACCTCTCGTGCGGGGGATCGAATCCCGGTACCATCGGCGAAACTGCGGCCAAAGTAGGTAGGGCGCCCCGCTGCGTCAAGCGCGCCGGCGCCGCACCCTTTTTGCGCCGAAGCAAGCGTCAGGCCGGAAACACGCCTTTAGTCAGGAACTTGCGCGCCTGGGCGTTCCTTGCGCCTTGAGGGGATTTCGGGCGGCGGCTCTCGCCCTTGCAGCCCATGCCGGCCGGCTGCCAGGGCGGCACAAGATGTTTCTTGCCGGAGCCGATGAGATCCGCGCGGCCCATGGCTTTCAGCGCCTCGCGCAGCAGCGGCCAGTTCTCGGGGTCATGGTAGCGCAGGAAGGCTTTGTGGAGCCGGCGCTGGCGCAGGCCCTTGATGGCCGAGACCTTTTCGGACGCGCCATGGCGCACGGGTTTCAGCGGGTTGAAGCCCGAATGATACATGGCGGTGGCCAGCGCCATGGGCGAGGGCAGGAAGGTCTGGACCTGGTCGGCGCGGTAATTGTTGCGCTTGAGCCAGAGCGCGAGATTCATCATGTCCTCGTCGCTCGTGCCCGGATGGGCGGCGATGAAATAGGGAATGAGATAATATTCCTTGCCCGCCTCGCGCGCCGCCTTGTCGAACAAGGTCTTGAACCGGTCATAGGCTCCGATGCCCGGCTTCATCATCTTGGCGAGCGGGCCTTCCTCGGTGTGCTCCGGCGCGATCTTGAGATAGCCGCCGACATGATGGGCGACCAGTTCGCGCACATAGGCCGGGCTTTTCACCGCGAGGTCGTAGCGCACGCCCGAGGCCACGAAGACTTTTTTGACGCCCCTGATCTCGCGCGCCTTCTTGTAAAGGTCGATCAGGGCGTCATGGCTCGTGTTCAGATTCTTGCAGACGTCCGGGAAGACGCAAGACAGGCGCCGGCAGACGCTCTCGGTCGCCTTGTCCTTGCAGGCCATGCGATACATGTTCGCCGTCGGCCCGCCGATGTCCGAGATGATGCCGGTGAAGCCCTCGGTCTTGTCCCGTATCTCCTCGATCTCTTTCAGAATCGAGCCTTGAGAACGGCTCTGGATGATGCGCCCCTCGTGCTCGGTGATCGAGCAGAAGGAACAGCCGCCAAAACAGCCGCGCATGATCGTCACCGAATGGCGGATCATCTCCCAGGCCGGGATTTTCGCCGTCCCGTAGGACGGATGCGGCGCGCGGGCATAGGGCAGGCCATAGACCCCATCCATTTCCGGCGTCGTCAACGGAATGGGCGGCGCCGTCAGCCAGATCTCCTTGTCGCCATGGCGCTGAATCAGCGGCCGCGCATTGCCGGGATTGCTCTCCTTGTGCAGCACGCGCGAGGCGCGGGCGTAAGACTCAGGCTCGGCGACGACTTGTTCATAGGACGGCAGGCGGACGACGACCTTGTCGCCCTTGACGTGGATCCCCTCGTCGCCATCGAGGTCTTCAGCGTGGGCTTCTACAACGCCCTCGGGCGTTGCGTCGCGCAGGATCGCCAGGCCGCGAATATCGGAGAAATCCTGGGCGAGGCCTTTTTTGGCGAGGCGATGGGCGACCTCGACGAGGGCCCGCTCGGCATTGCCATAGAGGAGAAGGTCCGCCTTCGAATCCAGCAGGATCGAGCGGCGAATCTTGTCGGACCAATAGTCGTAATGGGCGATGCGGCGTAGCGACGCCTCGATGCCGCCGACCACGATGGGCGTTTCCGGATAAGCTTCGCGACAACGCTGTGCGTAGACGATGACCGCCCGATCCGGCCTTTTGCCGCCCTCGCCATGCGGTGTGTAATTGTCGTTATGGCGCAGGCGGCGGTCGGACGTGTAGCGGTTGACCATCGAGTCCATATTGCCCGCGGTCACGCCGAAGAAGAGATTGGGCTTGCCGAGCTGCTTGAAAGCTTCGGCGTTCTTCCAGTCGGGCTGGGCGATGAGCCCGACGCGAAAGCCTTGCGCCTCCAACAGGCGGCCGATGATCGCCATGCCGAAGCTCGGGTGGTCGATATAGGCGTCGCCGGTGACGAGGATCACGTCGCAAGAGTCCCAGCCGAGCGCCTCCATCTCGGCGCGCGACATGGGCAGGAAGGGCGCGGTCCCGAACCTTTGCGCCCAATATTTGCGATAGGAAAATAGGGGCTTAGCCGCCTGCTCTGATGTCATGATCCGTCTTTCGCAGAAAAGCCGGCGCCCTGTCCATGGCCCGCGGCGGCGATCACGCCGAATTTACGTTCATTCGCCCGCCTCGACGAGCGCGCCGATGCCTTCCCGATAGGTCGGGAAGGCCAGGTCGAAATCGAGCAAGGCCTTCATCCGCCGGTTGGAGACGCGCTTGTTTTCGCCGTAGAAACTGCGCTGCATGGGGCTGAGCGGCGTTTCCTCGAAGGGCTTTTCCGGCGGCGGCGCGACGCCGATCTGCTCGGCGGCGTAGGCCACGACATCCTGCGGCGGCGCCGGCTCGTCGTCGGTGACGTTATAGATGCCGCCGGGCGCCGGGCCGAGCAGGCAGGCGTTGATGGCGCGCGAAATATCCTCGACATGGATCCGGTTGAAGACCTGGCCGGGCTTGACCAGACGTTTCGCCGTGCCCTCGCGCAGCTTGACCACAACATTGCGGCCCGGGCCGTAAATGCCGGAGAGCCGCAGCACATAGACCTCCTTGCCGCTCGCCCGCGCCAGAGCGAGCCATTCGGCTTCGGCGGCCAAACGCTGGCGGCTGCGCAGGTTGGACGGCTTGACCTGCGCAGTCTCGTCGATCCACTCGCCGTCATGATCGCCATAGACGCCGATGGTCGAGAGATAGACGATCTTTTTCAGCTTCGGCGCGGCGGCGATTTCCTTCGCCAGCCGGCGCAGGACGGGATCGCCGTGCTCGTCGGGTCCGGCGCTGACCAGAATCGCGTCGGCGTCGGCAAGCGCCGCGATCAGGCGAGGATCCACTGTCTCCGACGCGCCGTCGAAGGGAAGCAAGGAGAAGCCGCCAGACGTTTCGACCTGAGGCGCGCGCTTGGTCGCGGTCACTTGGGCGAAAGCGCCGCTGGCTTCAGCGGCATAATAGCTGGCCGTATAGCCGAGGCCGAAAATCATCAGTTTCACGCTTGCGCCTCCCATTCAGCGCGGACTTCGGGGTCCGGCTCCGTCTTGATGTTCCGCGCGGCCAAAGCCGCGAATTCCTCGCGCGGCAGGAGCCGGGCGAGAGCCCAGGCCGCCATGCCGCGCACAAGGGGCGAGATATGATCGATCCGCGCCAAGGCCAAGGGGGCAAGCGCGACATCGCCGGAATTGCCGATGGCGAGCAGGACATTGCGCAGAAAACGGGCGTGGCCGACACGCTTGACCGGCGAGCCGGAGAAAAAGGCGCGGAATTCCGACTCATCCATCGTGGCGAGCTTTTCGAGCGGCGGCGCGACGAAATCGGCGCGGGCGTGCAATTTCGCCTCGCGCGCCTTTTGCGCGAATTTGTTCCAAGGACAAGCGGCGAGGCAGTCGTCGCAGCCATAGAGGCGATTGCCGATCTTCTCCCGCAATTCGCGGGGAATCTGGCCCTTGGCCTCGATGGTCAGATAGGACACGCACAGCCGCGCGTCGATCCGATACGGCGCGTCGAGCGCGCCGGTCGGGCAGGCGTCGAGGCAGGCGCGGCATTGGCCGCAATGGTCGCTTTCCGGCGCGTCGCGCGGAAGATCGAGCGTGGTGAAAATTTCCCCCAGGAAGAGCCAGGAGCCGAAATCGCGCGAAACGAGATTGGTGTGCTTGCCCTGCCAGCCAAGGCCGGCGGCCTGGCCGAGCGGCTTTTCCATCACGGGCGCGGTGTCCACGAAAACCTTGACCTCGCCCGCTTCGCCCATGTCCTTCGCCCGCGCCAGCAAGGCCCCGGCAAGAAGCTTGAGCTTGCCCTTGACGATGTCGTGATAATCGCGATGGCGCGCGTAAACGGAAATATTTCCGGCTCGCCGGTCCGCGAGCGTCGCCAGGGCGTCGCCTTCGGGGCCGTAATTCATGGCGAGCACGACAACCGAACGGACCTCGGGCCAGAGCTGGCGCGGATCGCCACGCCAGTCGCGCCGCTCGCCGAGCCAATCCATGTCGCCTTGACGATTCTCGGTGAGAAAGGCGTCGAGCCGCGCGGGCGCATTGGGAATCGAGTCCGGCGCCGCGACCCGGCAGGCGTCAAAGCCCAAGCGCGCGGCCTCCGCGCGCAGAAAGGTCAGAAGTCGACCGCGGCGTAGATCGGATTGGTCGCCACGCCCGGCACGCGGTCCGCAAGCAGCGGACGGAAGCTCGGACGGCTTTTCAGGCGCTGATACCATAATTTGGCCGGCTCTTCCTCGTCCCACGGCGCGTCGCCGAGGAAATCGACGCAGGACAGATGGGCGGCGGCCGCAAGGTCCGCATAGGTCATCCTCTCGCCCGCCAGCCAGCGTCGCGTCGATTCCAGATAGGAAATATAGCGCAAATGATAGCGTACATTAGTCCGCGCCGCGCGCAGGACGTCCATGTCCGGCGCGCCGCCGCCGATCTCGGTGGCGGTGAAGCGCTTGTAGACCTTCTCGGTCACCAGCCAGTTCGAGACTTCATCGAAGAATTTCTCGTTGAACCAGGCCATGAGCCGGCGCACCTCGACTCGCTCGACCGGCGAGGCCGGCAGCAGACGATGATCGCCCAGCCTGTCGCCGAGCGTTTCATCGAGCCATTCGGCGATCGGCCCGACGCCGGGAATGACCAGGCCGTTGTCCTCGACCAGGACCGGCGTCTGCCCGGCGGGATCGAGCATCAGGAACTCGCGCCGCCTTTCGTGGACCCGCTCCTCGATCAGTTCGGCTTCTACGCCATATTCGCCGAGGGCGAGCCGGACGAAGCGCGAATGCGGACAAAGCGGATGATGATAGAGCTGAGGCATGCCTGATCTAATTGAACCCGTTCGACCGGCGAAAAACGATCGCAACCGTATAGAAGCGAGACCGCGCGCTCACAAGTGCGGATAGCTCGGACAGGGTTAACAATTTATTGCCGGCGCGACGAGGCCTTTGAAATCAGGCGCACAAACAGTCGGCCAGCATTCGCAATTCATGTGAATCCAGATAATCGCGCTGCGCGAAGAGGCGGGCGAGCGCGAATTCGAAACGATTGAGGCCCGGAAGTTCTCCCAGCGTCGCATCCCGTTCCAGCAATTGGATCTCGCGCGTGGCGTGGAGGCGCGTGCGCAGGATCTCATCCTCGTCGCCTTCGAGCCATCCTTCCAAATCCATCGGACCCAGCATGACCACCTTTCTCGTAAGGAAAGGGCCGCCTGACGCAGCTTTCACAAATTGTTCATATGACAACCACATGACGCAAGCAAGCTGCAAACGCGCTCAG
>JAJXYV010000002.1 GCA_021780435.1 Pseudomonadota bacterium | reverse complement strand
CATGGCGGCGCTGGTGGGGATCTATATCCTGGTGGTGGCGCAGTTCCGCTCGTTCAAGCTGCCGCTGGTGATCCTGACCCCCATCCCGCTGACCTTCATCGGCATCATGCTGGGGCACTGGCTGTTCCGGGCGCCCTTCACGGCGACCTCGATGATCGGCTTCATCGCGCTGGCGGGCATCATCGTGCGCAACTCGATCCTGCTCGTGGATTTCGTGCGCCACGCCGACAAGGCCAAGGGCCTGCGCGAGGTCCTGATCGAGGCCGGCGCGATCCGCTTCAAACCGATCCTGCTCACCGCGCTCGCGGCGATGATCGGCGCGGGCGTCATCCTCACTGACCCGATCTTCCAGGGCCTGGCCATCTCGCTGCTGTTCGGCCTCGCTTCGTCGACGGCGCTGACCGTCCTCGTCATCCCCGCCATCTATGTCGTCATGCGCGGCGGACCGAACTTCGACAACAGCTGACAGAACAAAAAACGGCCCGGCTCTCGAGAAAGAGACGGGCCGTCAAGTTCTCTCCTACGGCTCCATCCCCACGCAAGGATGGAGCCGTCTGGGCAGGAGAGCTGAGGAACTTTGGCGCCGGCTCCACTCGTGCTGCGTCCGAATTTCACGGGCGCGGCCGCGCGGAGCGGCGGATCTGGTTCATGCGATCATCCCGTGAGTTCCGCGAAGAGTTGGGGCAGGCGTTCGGGCAGGCGATCGACCTTGTCCACGATCGTATAGCCCTTCGAGCCGAAGATCCTTTGGACATAATGATCCGCGCGCGGATCGAGCGTCAGGCAAAAGGTGTGGATTCCGGTCTGCGTCAGCTCCTCGACGGCCTTCTTGGCGTCGCGGCGCAGATAATTGGGATCGCGCTCGTCCACGTCCGCCGGCTCGCCGTCGGTGACCAGCAGGATGAGCTTCTTCTTCTGCGGCTGGCGGCGCAGCTTCGCGCCCGCGTGCCGCAAAGCCGCGCCCATCCGGGTTGAAAATCCGCCGGTCATGCCGGCGAGCCGGGTCTTGGCCGCGTCGTCGAACCGCGTCTCGAACGGTTTCAACGGGAAATATTTCACGTCGCCGCGCCCGTCCGAACAGAAGCCGTCCAAAGCGAAGGGATCGCCGATGTCCGAGAGCACGCGGGCGAGCAAGGCCGAGGCGTCGCGGGTCAGGCCCAGGATGCTTTGCTCACCCGAGGGCGCTGGATCGTTGGTCGATTCCGACAGGTCCAGCAGGATCAGCACCGCGAGGTCGCGGGTTTTCAGGCGGTTGCGCATGGTGATGCGCGGGTCGGGGGCGCGGCCGATCCTCAGGTCGATCAGGAAATCGACGGCGGCGTTGATGTCGATCTCGTCGCCGTCCTCGAGCTTGCGCTCACGCTGTACGCCCTGCGGCCGGAGCTTGTCCACGATCTGGCGCAGTCGGCTCGCGATGGGCTTGTGCCGGGAGATGATGGCGTCAATGTCGTCGGGCGCACCCGCCGGGCTGCGATATTCGCGCAGGATCGCCCAGTCGGGACGGAAGGTTTGCGCCTGATAATCCCACTCGTGATAGGGGAAGGGATCGGAGACGGGTTCGGTTCCGTATTTCTCGTTGAAGGTCTTGTCGTCGTCGTCATAGAGCGTCCCGTCGAGCGTCCAGACTTCCTGGGCGTCGTCGCCGGCGGTCTCGACCTCCACCTCGTTGACGAATTCCATCAGCGAGACGCGGCGACGCGCCTGTTTCGGCATGTGCATTCGCTCGGCTTCGCGCGACCAGTCGAGTTCGGCGAAGGCCCAGATATAGCGGTTGTCGTCGCGGTGCGGCACGCGCAGCCGCTGCAATTGCCGCAGCGAGGGCAGGGCGCGGCGATTGGCGAGCAGATGATAAAGCTCGAGCCCGAGGCTCCAGGCGAAATCGCCGCGCTCGCCCTGAGCGGGGAAGGTCTCATGGAAGCGGCGCGCGAAGGAATCGACCTGGGCGTCGCCGGTTCCGGCTTCCGGATCGAGCAAGGCCAGCGCGAGGCGCTCGAGCAAAAGCTGCGACGGATGCTCCGACGGTCCGCGCTCGATTGCGAGCGCGGGGCGCCACAGGCTTTTCAGCCCGGGCAGGTCGCGCATCGCCAAAGCCTCGACGCGCGCGTCCTCGACGAAGCCGATCAGCGCCATCTGCGCCTGGGTCAGCTCCTGGGCCGAAATCGGCTCGCGCATATAGACGAGATGCGCGGCCATGTGGGCGGCGGCGGCGCGGAACAGGTCGAGGCCCGGAAGGCCCGGCTCGTCCTGGGCGGCGTCGGGCAGGCGCAGCGCGAAATCCTCGATGAAGGGCTGGAATTCCGCATATTCGGCGGACGCGGGGCGCAGGAAGAACTCGCGGCCCCAGAGCGCCCGCAGATAGGCGGAGAGCTTGCGCTGGTGATCGACGAACAGCGCGCCCTTGCGCTCCTTTTGCAGCATGGCGAGGCTGTCGGGCGTGGCGAGCGCGAAATATTGCGCCTGGGTCTTGAAGTCCGTGCGATGCGCCTCGGCCCCGAAAAAGGCCCAGCGCCTCAGGCCGCCCAGCGACAGCTTGTTCAGGAGGTCGTCGAGCACGCTGAACATCGGCCTCAAGCCCCGCGGGGCGCGGGCCGAGAGCTGGTGCAGGAACTGGACGTAGGAGGCGAACAGATCGGCGTCGCCGAGTCGCCGCGCCGCGCTGGGCGCGGAGGCGAGGAACATGGCGATGACCTCGCCCGAGGTGACCGAGGCGAGCTTCATCGCCGCGAAGGCGCAATCCTTGACCTCGTCCTCGCCGATTTCGCGGGCGAGCGCCGGCATGGCTTCGAGAAAGGCCAGCACCGGGCCGGGGCCGCGGCCAAGTTCGGACAGGCCGCGCGCGCCTTCGAGATAGTTGCGCAAGCCCGCGGGGCTCAGGTTGCGCGAGGCCTCGTGCAGGACCGCGTCAAGGACTTCGGCGATTTGCGGCGAGGCCTCGGCGAGGGACTGTCGATAACCGGCGAGTTCCGGGTCCATCGCCGCCTCCTTTATGGGAAGAAGGCGGCGACAGCCGCGTCGAGCGCATCGCGCATGTCCGGGTCGTCGGTGAGCGGCCGCACCATCGCGATGCGGCAGGCGTCCGGCGCGGGCACGCCCTTGACGATCAGGGCGCCGGCATAGACGAGCAGGCGGGTCGATATGCCCTCATCGAGGCCGTGGCCCTTGAGATTGCGCGAGCGCAGCGCGATCTGCGCCAGCTTTTCCGCTTGTTTCGGGTCGATGCCCGTCTCGTGGGCGACGATCTCGGCCTCGATCCCGGGATCGGGATAGGTGAAATCCAGCGCGCCGAAACGCTGCTTGGTCGACGGCTTGAGATCCTTCATCAGCGACTGGTAGCCGGGGTTGTAGGAGATCACCAGCTGGAAGTCGGGATGGGCCTCGACCAGTTCGCCCTTCTTGTCGAGGGGCAAGACGCGGCGGTGGTCGGTCAGGGGATGGATGACGACGGTCGTGTCCTGGCGGGCCTCGACGACCTCGTCGAGATAACAGATCGCGCCCATGCGCGCCGCCGCGGTCAAGGGGCCGTCCTGCCAGCGCGTGCCGTCGCGGTCGAGCAGGAAGCGCCCGATGAGGTCGGCGGCGGTCATGTCCTCGTTGCAGGCCACGGTGATGAGCGGGCGGCCCAGGCGGTGCGCCATGAATTCGACGAAGCGCGATTTGCCGCAGCCCGTGGGGCCTTTCAGCATCATCGGCAGCCGGGCGTCATAGGCGGCCTGGAATTGTTCGATTTCGTGACCGGAGGCGCGATAATAGGGCGCGGTCTTGACGCGGTATTGATTGGCGATGTCGTCCATGGGAGCGTTCCTCGGCGTCTTTCCTCGGGCAGGATTCCTTTGGGCGCGCTCTTGACGATTGTGGCGCGCTTGGAACGGACGGCTTCGGGCGCGGAGGAGTCCGAAGGCGTTTTGCCATTGCCTCGCAAGCGAGCCGATGGCGGCCGCGCCGCCCTTGCGGCGGCGGGCCTTGCCCGCGCAAAAAAGCGCGGGCAAGGGATTTTCGAAATTACGCCGCGGGGCGATAGATCAGCATGGCCGTGCCCTGGGTCTGGCGGATATTGTCATAGCCGATCAATTTCACCAGATGCTTGGGGTTGGCTTTGCGGCAGGCCTCGGCCTCGGCGAGGATGCGGTCCACGTCGGTTTCGCCGAACATGGGCAGCTTCCACATGTACCAGTAATGCATCATCGCATTTTCCGGCTCGCAATGCTCGACGGCCGGGTTCCAGCCGCGATCGACGATATATTGCACCTGCTTGCGCAACTCTTCGTCGTTCATGGGCGGCAGGTAGGAGAAGGTCTCGAACCGCTTGCTGGCGTCGTCACCGATGCGGGACGGATAATCCTGAACGTTGCTCATCTTGTTTTCTCCGAAATCTTTGGGACTGAAGCCGAGGCTCACCGTGTGAGCCCTGGCTTCCGCGCCGGCTGGCGCGACGAATTAGCGATGGGCGACGTCGAGTTTGTCCACCGTGTCGAATTCGAACTTGATCTCCTTCCAGGTCTCCATGGCGATCTTCAGTTCGGGCGAGCTCTGAGCCGCCTTGGTGAGGATGTCACGGCCTTCGCGCTCGATCTGACGGCCCTCGTTGCGCGCCTGGACGCAGGCTTCCAGCGCGACGCGGTTGGCCGCCGCGCCAGCGGCGTTGCCCCAGGGATGGCCGAGCGTGCCGCCGCCGAACTGCAGGACGGAGTCGTCGCCGAAGATCGAAACCAGCGCCGGCATGTGCCAGACATGGATGCCGCCGGAGGCGACAGGCAGCAGTCCGGGCATGCGGCCCCAGTCCTGGTCGAAGAAGATGCCCTTGGCGCGATCTTCCTTGGTGTATTCCTCGCGCATCATGCCGATCCACCCCAAGGTGGCCTCGCGGTCGCCTTCGAGCTTGCCGACGACGGTGCCCGAGTGCAGATGGTCGCCGCCGATGAGGCGCAGCAGCTTGGTCAGCACGCGGAAGTTGATGCCGTGGCGCGGGTTGCGGTCGATCACCGCATGCATGGCGCGGTGGACGTGGAGCAGCAGGCCGTTGTCGCGGCACCACTTGGAGAGGGAGGTGTGCGCCGCCCAACCCAGGGTCAGATAGTCCGACATGACGATCTTGGAGCCGATCTCCTTGGCGAATTCGGCGCGCTTGTACACCTCCTCCATCGTCGGAGCGGTGCAGTTCATGTAATGGCCCTTGAGTTCGCCGGTCTCGGCTTCGGACTTGTTGATCGCCTCCTGGCAGAACAGGAAGCGGTCGCGCCAGCGCATGAAGGGCTGCGAATTGACGTTTTCGTCGTCCTTGGTGAAGTCGAGGCCGCCACGCAGACATTCATAGACGGCGCGGCCGTAGTTCTTCGCCGAAAGGCCGAGCTTGGGCTTGATGGTGCAGCCCAGCATCGGACGGCCATATTTGTTGAGCTTGTCGCGCTCGACACAAATGCCGTGGGGCGGTCCGGGGTTCGTCATCACGAACCACAGCGGGAAGCGGACGTCCTCGAGGCGCAGGCTGCGAACGGCCTTGAAGCCGAAGACGTTGCCGACCAGCGAGGTGAAGACGTTGACGACCGAGCCTTCTTCGAACAAGCCCGCCGGATAGGCCACGAAAGCATAGAAGGCTTCGTCGTCGCCGGGGACGTCTTCGATGGCGTAGGCGCGGCCCTTGTAATAGTCGAGGTCGGTGAGAAGGTCGGTCCACACCGTGGTCCAGGTGCCGGTGGAGCTTTCGGCGGCCACGGCGGCGGCGGCCTCTTCGCGCGGCACGCCCGGCTGCGGAACGATCTTGAAGACCGCGAGCACGTCGCTTTCGCGCACCGAATAATTGGGCTCCCAGTAGGTTTCCCGATATTCCTTCACGCCTGCTTTATAGGTCTTGGCCATTGGGCTTTCCTCCTTGTCGACCGGCTGTCGGCCGGACCGTCGGGAGGCTTTTTGCGCTTGTTTGACATTTGATGATAGTTCATAGTTTTAAGCATTACGTTTTACTGGAGTATAACGATAGATGCGCCGGGTGACGATGCACCAGATGCGCCTGCTCGCGGCGCTGGCGCACCATTTGAACATGACTCGCGCGGCCGAGGCGATGCACATGACGCCATCGGCTTTTTCCATCCAGATCAAGCAATTGGCGGACGCACTCGGCGCGCCCTTGCACGAGCAGGCCGGAAAAAAGCTCTTCCTCACCGAAGCCGGCGAGGCGGCGGCGCGGGCGGCGCGGGAAATCCTGGCGCGGCTGGACTTTCTCGGCCAGGAGCTGGCGGAAATGCGCGGGCTGGAGCGCGGGGAGCTGCGCCTCGCCATGATCACCACGGCGCGCTATTTCGCCACAAGGTTGATCGGCGATTTCTGCCGCCTGCATCCGAAGATTGAACTCATCATGGAAGTGGTCAATCGCGACCAGATGCTGGAGCGCATGGCGCATAATCGCGACGATCTCTACATCATGGGCCGCGTTCCGCAGGACATGGAGGTGGAGGCCTTTCCCTTCATCGAGAATCCTCTGGTGGTCGTGGCCGCCGCAGACCATCCCCTGAGCCTGGAGCACGACATCGACCCACGGAAACTGGCGAACGAGCCTTTCATCCTGCGCGAGCCCGGCTCCGGCACGCGCCAGGCGGCTGAACGATTCTTCGCCGAACGCCAGATCCCGCTGAACGCGCGCATGACGCTCGGCAGTGACGAGACGATCAAGCAGACAGTCGCCGCCGGTTTGGGTCTCTCGATCCTGTCGCGCCATATTCTGACGCTGGAGCTTGCCACCGGCGTTTTGCGCGAACTCGACGTGCAGGGCTTTCCGTTGATGCGCCATTGGTATGTCGCGCATCTGAAAGCCAAAAGGCTGCCGCCGGCGGCGACAGCCTTTATGGAAATGCTGAAGACAAAATGATCGGCCGCTCCTTCCTCGCGGGGATCGCCGCTCGTTCGGGCGATCCGCGAGGCGCGACAAGCTGGATCAAGCCGCGCTCTTGATCCTTGCCGCTTCGGCCGCGGCGCGGATGGCGGCGATATTGCGGCCATAAACTTCCGTGTTGTCGACCGAGCCGCCCTTGAACACCGCGGATCCGGCGACCAGCGCGTCGGCGCCCGCGGCGACAACCAGCGGCGCGGTCTCCGGCGTGATGCCGCCGTCGATCTCGATGTGGATCGGGCGGTCGCCGATCATGGCGCGGATCTGCCTCACCTTCTCGATCTGGCTCTCGATGAAGCTCTGGCCGCCGAAGCCGGGATTGACCGTCATGACCAGCACGAGGTCGATGCGGTCGAGGACGAATTCTATGGCGTTCGCGGGCGTCGACGGATTGAGCGACACGCCGGCCTTGGCGCCGAGCGAGCGGATGAGCTGCAACGAGCGATCGAGATGCGGGCCGGCCTCGGCGTGGACGGTGACAATGTCGGAGCCGGCCTTGACGAAGGCTTCGATATAGGGATCGACTGGGGCGATCATCAGATGCACGTCCATCACGCCCTTGATGTGCTTGCGGATGGCGGCGCACATCGCAGGGCCGAAGGTGATGTTGGGCACGTAATGGCCGTCCATGACGTCCACATGGACCCAGTCGGCGCCCTGGGCTTCGATGGCGCGGCATTCGGCGCCGAAATTGGCGAAATCGGCGGAAAGGATCGAAGGCGCGATCTTGATGCTGCGGTCGAAGGCTTTCATGGGCGTCTCCTTTTGTCGCGAAGGCCGGCGCAGTCATGACGACTGTTCGCCGGCCTGGTTTTTGCCGGCCGCGCGCTGGCGCCGCGGCCGGATTTCCTTGAAACCGATCAGGCGGCGGCCTGGCCGAGCCTGTCGCGCCAGCCGGGGAACAGCTTGTCCGCGTCATGCGGGAAGCTGAGGAAGGCGCGGGCGAATTCGCGATTGTCCTTGGCGAATTCGATCGGATCGGCGCCCGCGCGCCAGCACGCTTCCGCCTGGCGTAGCGAGGTGGCGCCTGCCGCGCCGCCGTCGATATGGCCGAAGGCGCCGCCGCCCGCGGTCATGATCAGGTTCGAATGGCCGAGGTTTTCGAAGAAGCCCGGCATGCGCAGGGCGTTCATGCCGCCCGAGATGATCGGCGTGGTCGGGTTCATGCCCAGCCATTCCTGATGGTAGAACGGGCCATCGGCGCTGTCCTGCGTCAGCATGAAAGCCATGTTCTTGTCGGCGGCTTCGCCTTCCATCTTGCCGAAGCCCATGGTGCCGGTGTGGATGCCCGAAGCGCCCTGCAGGCGGGCCATCTTCGACAGGACGAAGGCGGTATAGCCGCGCTTGGTCTGCGGCGAGGTCACGGCGCCGTGGCCGGCGCGGTGATAGTGCAGGTACTGCTTGGGGAACTGGCGGCGGGCGGTGGTGATGGCCGCCGGGCCGGCGACATAGCCGTCCACCAGGAAGGCGACGTGATCGGCGTTCGGGCCGAAGGTCTCCAGGATATATTCGCCGCGCGCGATCATCTCGTGATAGTCGTCGGCGGTGATGTTGAAGGAGAACAGCTTGGCCTGGCCGGTCTTGTCCTGGGCGCGGATCATCGCGTCATTGACGAGGCGAACCGCTTCCTTGAACGGCGCGAAGACCTGGTTGCCCTGGGGCTCATCGTTCTTGATGAAGTCGCCGCCCAGCCAGAAATCATAGCAGGCGTCGGCGAAGGGTTTCGGACGCAGGCCGAGCTTCGGCTTGATGATGGTGCCGACGATGAAGCCGCCGTCCACGACCGGACGGCCGAGCACCCGCCACAGGTCCTTGATCGTGGTCGAGGGGCCGTCGAACAGGCGCAGGTAAGCCGGCGGCACGTAGAAGTCGTGCATCTTGCCATATTCGATGTCGCCCATGCCCTGGTTGTTGCCGATGGTGAGCGTCAGGAAGGAGGCGATCATCGCGCGGCCGTCGATGATATTGCGGTCGAACAGATCGACCGGATAGGCGATCTTCATGACTTCGTTGGCTTCGTCGATTTCATAGACGAGGGCGTCGACGCCGCGGGTGAAATCGTCGGTGGTCGAGACTTCGACATTGGTGCCGGTCGAGGATTCGGCCGCGAAATGTGCCGCCGCCTGCAGATAGGTTCCGAAGCCCGGCTTGGGCTTCATGATATAGGCAACGAGAACGTGGCGGCCGCCCGCGATGAGGTCGGCTTCCTTGAGGTTGAGATTGGCGTAGCGATCTGACTGGTCCATGTTTCTTGTCCTTGGCGTGGTTTCCGTTGACCGGATTGTCTGGCCGTCTTTTGGCCTTGGCGTCGCGCCGGCGGCGCGCGAAAGCCTCGCGTCGCCGGTGAAGAGCGATGTCGATGAGTTTTTGTCGTTGACGGTCCAGCGCGCCTCGGCCCGACGACGGCGCGCCGGAAGAGTCAGGCCGCCGACTTGACCGGGATGACCGGATCGAGCGCGCCGCTGGCGTAAAACTTCGCCATTTCGCTCATCGGCTTGACGTTGATGTGCTGGGCCTGGCCGGCGCAGCCGAAGGCCTCGAAGCGGTCGCGGCAGACCTTGCTCATGGCGTCCATCGCGGGCTTGAGGAACTTGCGCGGATCGAATTCCGACTTGTTCTTGTTCGCGACGCGACGGAACTCGGCCGCGGCGGCGAGGCGCAGGTCGGTGTCGATATTGACCTTGCGCACGCCGAACTTGATGCCCCGCACGATCTCCTCGACCGGCACGCCATAGGTCTCGCGCATTTCGCCGCCGTTCGCGTTGAACAGGTTGCGATATTCCTCCGGCACCGAGGAGGAGCCGTGCATGACCAGGTGGGTGTTGGGGATCTTGGCGTGGATCTCGGCGATCCGGTCGATCGCGAGCACGTCGCTGGTCGGCTTCTTGGTGAACTTGTAGGCGCCGTGCGAGGTGCCGATGGCGACCGCGAGCGCGTCCACCTTGGTCGCCGCGACGAAGGCCTGGGCCTCGTCAGGATCGGTCAGCAGGCTCTTGCGGTCGAGCTTGCCCTCGAAGCCGTGGCCGTCCTCGGCTTCGCCATGGCCGGTTTCGAGCGAGCCGAGGCAGCCGAGTTCGCCTTCGACCGATGCGCCGACCATATGGGCGAGGCGGGCGACCTCGGAGGTGATCGCTACGTTATAGTCGTAGGTCGCCGGGGTCTTGCCGTCTTCCTGGAGCGAGCCATCCATCATCACCGAGGTGAAGCCGTTCTGGATCGCCGACAGGCAGGTCGAGACGCGCTCGCCGTGGTCCTGATGGATGCAAAGCGGGATTTCCGGATACATCGCCTCAAGGGCTTCCATCATCTTGGCGAACATGATGTCGCCGGCATAGGCGCGGGCGCCGCGGCTCGCCTGGATGATGACCGGCGCGTTGACGGCGCGCGCGGCGTCCATGATGGCGAGAGCCTGTTCCATGTTGTTCACGTTGAACGCCGGGACGCCGTAGCTGCGTTCGGCGGCGCTGTCCAACAATTGCCTGAGCGTAATCCTCGCCATGTCGTCAGTCCTTCTTGAGGAGGGATTGGGCTGCGGCGACCACGGCTTCCGCCGTGATGCCGAAGTGCTTGTAGAGGTCGGGGGCGGGCGCCGAGGCGCCGAAACCCTTCATGCCGATGAAGGCGGAGCGCTCGCCGAGCCAGCGGTCCCAGCCGAAGCGCAGGGCGGCCTCGACGCCGACGCGCGGCGCGGTTCCCAGCACCTCGCGCTGGTAGGCCTCGCTTTGGCGTTCGAACAGCTCCCAACAGGGCATCGAAACCACCGCCGCCTTCACGCCGGCCATGGCCAGTTGGTGGGCGGCGTTGACCGCGATCTCCACCTCGGAGCCGGTCGCGAGCAGGGTCACGTCGCGCGGGCCGTCCGCTTCGCGCAGCACATAAGCGCCCTTGGCGGTGAGGTTTTCGCTCGTCGCCTCGGTGCGCAGCGCGGTCAGAGCCTGGCGGCTCA
>JAJXYV010000106.1 GCA_021780435.1 Pseudomonadota bacterium | reverse complement strand
GGCCGACGGATGATCGCGCTGGCGAGCCCGCGCCTCAGGCGCCCATCAGGGTCAACACATGGGCGGCGACCGAGCGCGCCAAACCATCGAGGTCATAGCCGCCTTCGAGCAGCGAGACGAGACGCCCGCCGCAAACGCGGTCGGAAACGTCCATCAGTTTGGACGTCGCCCAGGCGAAATCCGCTTCGACCAGGTTGAGATTGGCGAGCGGGTCGCGGCGATGGGCGTCGAATCCCGCCGAAATGACCAGGAGATCGGGCCGGAACTGTTCGATGCGCGGCAGGATGGCCACTTCCATCGCCTCGCGGAACTGGGCGCCGGCGTCGCCGGCGTTGAGCGGCGCGTTGACGATGTTGTTGTATTCGCCGCGCTCGGTGGTCGATCCCGTGCCGGGATAGAGCGGCATTTCATGGGTCGAAAGATACATGACGTTCGGATCGGACCAGAAAATGTCCTGCGTGCCATTGCCGTGATGAACGTCGAAATCCATGATGGCGACGCGCTCGGCGCCGTGAACGGCCCGCGCATGGCGCGCGGCGACGGCGGCGTTGTTGAAGAAGCAGAAGCCCATCGGCGTCGCGCGTTCGGCATGGTGGCCGGGCGGCCGCATGGCGACGAAGGCGTTGTCGACGTCGCGGCGCATCACCTCATCGACCGCCTGGCAAGCGCCGCCGATCGCGTGAAAGGCGGCGTCGAGCGTCCCGGGGCTCATCGTGGTGTCGCTGTCGAGCCGCGCGAAACCGTCGCGCGGCGCGGTCTGCTCCAACGCCTGGACATAGGATTCGGGATGGACGCGGAGCGCCTGTTCGCGCGTTCCCTCCTCCGCTTGCGCGCGGATCAGCGTCATGAACCGTTCGTGTTCGAGAATGCGCTCGATGACCCGAACGCGATCCGCTCTTTCTGGATGGCCCGGTCCATTGTCATGGGACAATCCGGCAGGATGGGTAAGCAGAAGCGTGTTCAATTCTGGCTCACAAACCGAAATCCATTTTCTTATTTCGACCCGTGATCGGATTTCGATCGGAAAAAATGGGCGAAACGCGACCGTAAACACCGGGACGACGCCGTCCCCGTTCAACATCGCGCTATTCAGCGCAGCTGTCCAACGAAGTTTATGTCTTAGGACAAAAGTGTTATGTCCACGATTCTCACGACATTTTGATCGTCAGGAACACGGATGGGGCGGCGGCGCCACTGTTGCTGATGCGCAACAAACAGCGCTAATCTGCGCGGGAAATCAAACTCCGCCTTCGGCCATGCGTGACGGCCCGGCCGATTATGGTAAGTAAGTGATGAAATTCTGGCGCTGGGGCGGCGCAGACGAATCGGGGCGGACTGATGAAATTGCGGACGATTGCATGGATTGGCTTGGCGACCGCGGCTCTCGCCGGCTGCAACTTGGCCTCCACGCCAGATCCGACCCTGACGGCCAAGGACCGTGAATTCATGTCCCTGGCGCCGTCGGGCAACCCGCCGGCCGAATATGGCCGCTATATCGTTGACGATCCGACCGGCCAGCCGCCGGGCACGGTGACCATCGATACGTTCAAGAACTTTCTTTATTATTCGCTGCCGAACCACAAGGCGATCCGCTATGGCGTCGCCACCGGCAACGAGGCGAGCGGCTGGACCGGCGAAGCCACCGTTGGCAGGATGGCCGAATGGCCGCGCTGGATGCCGCCGTCCGACATGCTCGAGCGCTGGCCTCATCTGCGCCCGACCGCTGAAGCCGGCGGCCTGCCCGGCGGCCCCGACAATCCGCTCGGTTCGCGCGCCATGTATCTCTTCCAGGACAACAAGGACACGCTCTACCGGATTCACGGCACGAACGAGCCCGACAAGATCGGCCAGCACGTCTCGTCCGGCTGCATCCGCATGCGCGACATCGACGCGATCGACCTCTACAACCGCGTCCATGTCGGAACCAAGGTGATCGTCGCCGACAAGGCCTATTGATCGCCTCGGCGCGCCTTCGGTCGCCAGAAACCCAGAAGCCGCCCGCGTCCGTCGGACGCGGGCGGCTTTGTCTTTTCGGTCCGTGCGATTGACTTGGGAGCAGGGCGCTCTTAACAAGTCGGATCGACGGTCCCCTCATGCGAGGGGGTAAAAGGGAATGCGGAGAGGCGATAGCCTTGACCGCAGCTGCCCCCGCAACTGTGCGCGGGAAGCCGAACGCCACAAGGCCACTGGTCGTTTGACCGGGAAGGCGGCGGGAGGCGCAAGACCCGCCAGCCAGGAGACCTGCCGTCAGAGAATGCGCGACGGGCGGGGCGCTCCCGTTGCGGTTCGGCCTTCGGGTCGGATGGCGGCGAGCCGCCGGGCGCCCATTTGGAGCCCGAACCATGCGCCTCGCGAAGATTCCCGTCACCATCGTCACCGGCTTTCTCGGCGCCGGCAAGACCACGCTGATCCGCCACGTGCTCGCCAATGCGCGCGGCCGGCGCCTTGCTCTGGTGATCAATGAGTTTGGCGACGTCGGCGTGGATGGAGAAATCCTGAAGAATTGCGGCGTCGAGTCCTGTACGGCGGAAAATATTGTCGAACTCGCCAATGGCTGCCTGTGCTGCACCGTGGCCGATGATTTCCTGCCCGCCATCGAGGGCCTGTTGGCGCGCGAGCCGCGCCCGGACCATATCGTCATCGAAACCTCGGGCCTCGCCTTGCCCAAGCCGCTGGTCAAGGCCTTCGACTGGCCGGACGTCAGGGCGAAGCTCACGGTTGATGGCGTGATTGCCGTGGTGGACGCCGCCGCAGTCGCCGAGGGCCGCTTTGCCGACGACGAGGAAAAGCTGGCGGCGCAG
>JAJXYV010000174.1 GCA_021780435.1 Pseudomonadota bacterium | reverse complement strand
CCGGAAGGTCGCGCGCGCCGGTCCCGGCGCGGTCGGGAGATCGCCATCCATCTCAACCGACCTTGAAATGGCGCTCGGCTTCCGACTCGCGGTAATCCGCGAGCACCGTCTCGCCGGCGACCGCCCGCGAGCCGAGCCCGACCAGGACATGCGCGCCCGGCGGCAGATAGATATCGACCCGCGAACCGAAGCGGATCAGGCCGAAGCGGTCGCCGACGCCGAGGCTCTGGCCTTCCTGGACGAAGGAGACGATGCGCCGGGCGACGAGGCCGGCGATCTGGACCACGCCGACGCGGCCGTAGCGGGAGTCGATGACGAGGCCGTTGCGCTCGTTATCCTCGCTCGCCTTGTCGAGATCGGCGTTGAGGAAGATCCCCGGCTTGTAGGCGATGCGGGTGATGCGGCCGGTGACCGGCGCCCGGTTCACATGGCAGTCGAAGACATTCATGAAGACGCAGACGCGCTGCATCGGATCCGCGCCGAGGCCGAGCTCCGGCGGCGGCGTGAAATTGCCGATCGAGCAGACGACCCCGTCGGCGGGCGACACCACCAGGCCTTCGAGCACCGGCGTGACGCGCGGTGGATCGCGGAAGAAATAGGCGCACCACAGGGTCGCGATCGCGCCGATCCAGCCGAGCGGCGACGAAATCCAGCTCAGAACCAGCGCAACGCCGGCGAAGAGCGCGATGAAGACATAGCCCTCGGGATGGATGGGAACGATCTGCTTGCGAAGGGAGTCGATGATCGACATGAGGGCGCTGGCTCGCGAAGAATGAGGCGGGGCGATTTATGGCGCCAAATTGCGGCCAAGTCACGCTTTCACGCTCTTGGCCGCGTCGTCCTCCTGCCTGAAGGACGGCTGGGAGCGAATGCGACGCGGGTGTGATCCGAGGAGCCGGTCGATCGCGACAAGCCGCGATCGACAGAACATCAATAATGCGGCGGCGGCCTGTCGGGGGCGACGGCCTGGGTGAGCGCCTGGACTTCCTCGCGCAGGCGCAGGACTTCGCGGGTCAGGGCGTCGATGCGCGCCCATTGCGTGGCGACCGCGTCGCTCAGTTCGGCAAGCGTCCGCTCGTGATGGGCGCTGGCCGCTTCGAGCGCTTCGACGCCCGCCCCGGGTTCTGGCGAAGGGGTCATGTCCGCGATCCTTTTCTTCAACGCCGTCCGAACAATTTCTCGATATCGGCGAGCTTCAGCTCGACATAGGTCGGACGACCGTGGTTGCACTGGCCCGATCCCGGCGTGCGCTCCATCTCGCGCAGCAGGGCGTTCATCTCCTCGGGCGCGAGGCGACGGCCCGAACGCACCGAATGGTGGCAGGCCATGGTCGCCAGAACATGATCGAGCTTTTTCTCCAGCGGCGCCGCCGCGCCGTCCTCGGCGAGCGAACAGGCGAGATCGCGCACCAGCGGCTCGATGTCCGCTGTGCGCAACGACGCCGGCGCTTCATGCACGGCGACGGCCCCGGGACCGAAGGGCTCGAGCGCGAGCCCCAGCGAACCGAGAAGGCCGCCGGCCTCGACGAGCCGCGCCGCGTCGTCGGCGTCGAGATCGACAACGAGGGGCGACAGCAGCGCCTGCCGCGCCACGCCGCTTTGCGCCCGCTCCCGTTTGAGCCGCTCATAGACGAGACGCTCATGGGCGGCGTGCTGATCGACCAGCACCAGCCCGTCGCGCGTCTGGGCGATGATGTAAGTCTCGTGAACTTGCGCGCGGGCCGCGCCGAGCGGCGCCGCGAGGTCGCCGTCTTCCGGCGCGGCCTCGTGGGCGCGGGCGTCGGCGGCGGGCGGCGCCTCGGCGAAGCCCGGCGTGGCGTCGAGCAGCGTGGGCGCCGCGGGAGAGTCGCGCCAGTCCCAATTGCCGACCGGCGCAGGCCGAGCAAAGGACGGAAAATTCTGGGCGAATTTCTGCGCCGCCGCCGCGGCGGTCGTCGGCGTCGCGCGATGCAAAGCGGAAGCGAGGCTCTCCTTCAGCGCGCCGACGACCAGCCCGCGCAGCAGGCCGGGATCGGCGAAGCGCACCTCGGCCTTGGCGGGATGAACGTTCACATCGACCAAACGCGGCGGACAGGTGATGAACAAGGCTAGCGTCGGATGCCTGTCAGAGCTCAGATAATCCATATAGGCGGCGCGGATCGCGCCGGCGATCTGGCGATCGCGCACCGGACGGCCGTTGACGAAGACGAATTGCGCCAGCGCATTGGCGCGATGCCAGGTCGGCAGGCCGGCGAAGCCCCAGAGCCGGAATTCTTCGCGCGCTGCATCGACAGCCAAAGCGTTTTCGCGGAAGTCCCGCCCCAGAACCTGTGTCAGCCGCGCCAGCAGGCCGTCGCGCCAGTTTCCGGAGCCTTGCGGGCAGGCCTGATAATCGAAGCCGGCGATCCCCTCGCCGCCCAGCGAGAAGCGCACGCCCGGATTGGCCATGGCCAGCCGCTTGACCACGTCGGAGACGGCCGAGGCTTCGGCGCGCTCGCTTTTCAGAAATTTCAGCCGCGCCGGGGTCGCGGCGAACAGGTCGCGGACTTCGACCCGGGTTCCCTGCGCCAGCGCGACGGGCGCGGGCGGGGACAGCGCGCCGAACGCCACCCGCAGCCTCAGGCCATTGGTCGCCTCGCGCGCGCGAGTCGCGATCTCCAGCCGCGCGACCGACGCGATCGAGGGCAAGGCCTCGCCGCGAAAGCCCAAAGTTGCAATATTGGTCAGGTCGCCATCGGGGATCTTGGAGGTGGCGTGGCGTTCGACGCAGAGAACGAGATCGGCCTCATCCATGCCGCCGCCGTCGTCGATCACCCGGATCAGCTTCTGGCCGCCGCCGGCGATGGTCACGTCGACGCGCGAAGCGCCGGCGTCGAGCGCGTTTTCGACGAGCTCCTTCACGGCGGCCGCCGGCCGCTCGACCACCTCGCCGGCGGCGATGCGGTCCGCCAGAATGGGATCGAGCCGACGGATGGCCATGGGATCAGGCGGCGGCCTGCTCCGCCACGCCTTCCGGCCGGCCGACGATGGCGACGAGGAGCTTGGCGTCGCCGATCAGGCGCGTCGCCGCGCGGCGCGCGTCGTCTAGCGTCACCGCCTCGACCTCGGCGTTGCGGCGGTCGAGATATTCGGCCTCGAAGCCGTCGCGCTGCAATTGCAGGAGATGGCCGGCGATCTTGGTCGAGGTGTCGAAACGCAGGGCATAGGAGCCGACGAGATATTTCTTCGCCTTTTCCAGTTCCTCCGCCGTCGGCCCCTCGGCCGCGAGGCGGGCGCATTCGGTTTCGATGACGCTCAGGGATTCCGCGGCGCGTTCGTTCTTGGTCGAGGTCGAGCCGATGAAGGACGGGCTGTGCTCGGCCGTGGCCAGCATGGAATAGACGGAATAGGTCAGGCCGCGCTTCTCGCGCACTTCCTGCCACAGCCTCGAGGTGAAGGCGCCGCCGCCTAGAATATGGTTGACCACCATGGCCGGAATATAATCGGGGTCGCGCCGCGCCAGCCCCGGGCGGCCGAACCTGATATTGGCCTGCGGCACGTCATATTCGACCACGATGCGCCGTCCGAGGCCCTGGATCGCGATTTCGGGGATGGGCGTCAGCTGCGCCTTTGCCGGCAGGCGGGCGAAAAGGGCGTCGAGCTGGTGGCCAAGCGTTTCGGCGTCGATCGCCCCGACCACCGACACCTTCAGCGTGTCGCGCGCGAGGATCCGGCCATGCAGGGAAACGAGATCGTCGCGGGTCACGGCGTCGATCTCGCCCAGTTCGCCGCGCGCCGAGCGGGCATAGGGGTGGCCGGCCCAGGCTGTCCGCCGCCAGGCCTGCGCCGCCATGGCGTCGGGGTCGGCGGATTCGCGGCGCAGGACGGCGTTGATCTGGCCGCGCACCCGCTCGATCGGCTCGGCGTCGAAACGCGGCGCATTGAGGGCGAGGGCCATCAGTTCGAAGGCTTTTTCAGTGTGGCGCGACAGGGTTTGCAGATGGCCGTAGAATTCGTCGCGCTCGGCGGAAAAGCTCAGGCGGATGGCGTGGTCGTCGAGCGCGCGATGGAAGGCCTCCGCCTCAAGATCGCCGGCGCCCTCGTCGAGCAGGCTGGCGAGCAGCGCCCCGGCGCCCGCTTTGCCGGCCGGATCCTGCGATCCGCCCCCGGCGAAAGAAAACTCCATCGCGACCAGCGGCACGGCGTAATCCTCGACCAGCCAGGCGGCGACTCCGCCGGGGCTGACGACGTGCTGGACGCGCGCGGCGCGCGAAACGGCGGTGGCGGGAGCGTTCATGGCCATGTCTCTCTTGTCGGGGTTCAGGCGGCGGCCTGATCTTTGAGCAGGAAGCCGCTGACGGCGCGGCGCTTGTTCAGCCATTTCAGGGCCTTGGCGACATCCTCGACGGCGACCGCCTCGATCCGCGCGCTCCAGCCGAGAACCTCCTGCACCGTGCCGCCGTTGGCGAGCGCCGAACCGAACCAGCGCGCCAGCGAGGCCTGACTGTCCTGGGCGTAAACCGCGTCGGCGACCAGCCGGGTGGCGGCGCGTTCGACATCCTCGCGGCTGACGCCGTCGCGCTGCAATTCGGCCAGGACCTCGTCGACGCCGCGCTCCAGTTCCTCCAGGCTCACGCCTTCGGCGGGCAAGGCGTAGACATAGAAACGGCTGTCGTCGAGCGCGTCGGAATAATAATAGGCGCCGGCGGAAACGGCGAGCTTGCGCTCCAGCACCAGCCGCCGGAACAACAGGCTGGTCTGGCCGCCGCCGAGATGATGGGCGAGAATGTCCAGCGCCTCGGCCTCGCCCTTTTCCCCGGTGTGGGCGGAGGGAACGAGATAGATGCGCTCGAATTGCGGCTGCTCGACCTTAGGGTCGGCGAGCTTGACGATGCGCTCGGCGCGCGGCTCCGGCTCGCGCGGCCGGCGGCGCAGCGGCGCCTCGCCGCGCGCCGGGATCTTGCCATAGGTCTGGCGCGCCAGCATTTCGACCTCGGGCGCCTCGACGTCGCCGGCGACGACGAGGATGGCGTTCTCGGGCGTGTAGAAGCGGCGGTAATAGTCGAGCGCGTCCTGGCGGTCGAGCGTCTCGATCTCATGGCCCCAGCCGATGATCGGAACGCCATAGGCGTGATGGGTATAGAGCGCCGCGTTCAGCGCCTCGTCGAGCTGGGCGGCCGGATCGGCCTCGGTGCGCATGCGTCGCTCTTCCATCACCACGTCGCGCTCGGGCGCCACCACCTCGTCGGTCAAGTTGAGGCCGGTCATGCGGTCGGCCTCGAATTCCATCATGGTCCCGAGATGCTCGCGGGCGACGCGCTGGAAATAGGCGGTGAAATCATAGGACGTGAAGGCGTTCTCCTGGCCTCCGAGTTCCGCGACCAGATGCGAGAACTCGCCCTGCTTGTGGGCGTGGGTGCCCTTGAACATCAGATGTTCGAGGAAATGGGCGATGCCGCTTTTTCCCCGCGGATCGTCGGCCGAACCGTTGCGGTACCAGACCATGTGGGTGACGACCGGCGCGCGATGGTCCGGGATAACCACCACGTCCATGCCGTTTTCGAGCCGGAAATGATCGACCCGCGGTCCCGCATGCGCGCTGCGTCCCTCCCCCGCCTCGACCGACGACGCCTGCGCCGCGCCTGAATGGGGAGAAAGCTGCGATCGGGCCACTGGGCGAATCCTCGTTCTGACAAGCCTATCCAGCCAATATAGAACGCAAAGGCCGGAACGACAGCCCCGGCCCGAAAAATTCGCGATTTGATGAAGCCGCGGCTGCGCAGGTCAGAACATGCCGAAGAGCTTCTTGTCCTTGGGAATATCGCCGTCACGCAGGCCCGAGACATTGCCATCGGGGCCGCGGACCTTTTCGAGATAATCGCCCGGCGGGCGGACGAGTGCGTTAGTATTGGCCGGCCGGGTCGGCGCCGGATCGCTGCCGGCCTGCGCAGGGCCCGGAAGGCTCCGCTCCTTGGGAACGGTCAGCTTGGGACGTTCGGAATAATTGATCGTGTCGGCGACGTTTTTCGTTTGGAGGCCGATCGACCCGAACATCTTGTCCCACATGCTCGGGCCGGCGCCCGAGGGCGCCTCTGCATACGCCGGGGCGTCGGTCGCGGAAACCGGGTTGATCGCCTTGCGCTGGGCTGCGGCCTGGGTCGGGGCGCCAACCTGGTCGCCGGCGGCCGATTGGTCGTCGCGCCGGCCCCAACCGAACCAATTGGTCAGCAAATTCTGGTTTTCAGCGGGCGGCGGCGCCGAAGCGACGGGCGCGGGAGGAGCCGCCTCCGCAACGGGACGAGCCGGATTTCTGGACGAAGACTTGGCCTTCGGCTGGACGGCGGCGGGGGCCGCCTGCTGCGGCGCCGGCGCGGCCGGTTGCGCGGCAGGCGGCGGATTGGCGGCGTCCGGAGCGGTCTGGCCAGCGCCCCCAAGGCCGATGGCGCCCATCGCCTTGCCCCAGAGCGAATCGTCGGCGCGAGCCGCCTGAGCGACGAAAAGCGAGGCGCAGACCAAGAGGCCGCTCGCCAGAAGAGACGTCCGTCTCGCTTGCTTCGTCAACGCGTAACCCACCTTGTCATCCTTCGCCAAAGCCGGAAGCCCTTCGCCAAACCCTTAAAATATCGCCCTCTACCGCCGATTCAAGGCGTTTTCGCGGCAGGCGGCGTCGCCGTGGGCGCCGGCTCCGCGGCGGCGGGCGAAGGAGCGCTGTTTCCGCCGCCACCGAACAAGCGGTTGAATAGATATCGCTTCGGATAAGGGCTGTCGCCATTGGTCGCCTCATCGTCGACCGCGACCGTCTGGCCGCCCGCTTGCGCGGCGCCGCCTGACGCCGAGCCGCTGCCGCCGCCGGTGTGAGAAGGCGCAGGATTGGTCATGCGGTTCACGAGATATTGCTGCGGCATCGCCTGGCCGAACGCCGTCGGCGCGTCGGGATCGGCAGTCTGCGCCAGAACCGGTTCCGCCGCGAAGCTCAGGGCGACCGAGGCGGCCGCCAGCAGCAGCGCCCGTTTGCCTCCCGCGAATTGCCTCGTCCGCGCCATGTCGCCCCCTTAATCCGATTTCTCGACGTCCAGCCGCCCCTGCGGCAATTACGGAGCCGGCCGGGCTGGTCCGCCGGGATCGCCCCCGGCGACGCTCTCCCGCGCGGCCCATGCGTCATACACCAGCAAGACGACGCCGACAAATATGGCGGCGTCGGCGAGGTTGAAGACATAATTGGAGAGCGGCCCAAGCGAAAAAGGCGTGTGGAAATAAAGAAAATCCGCCACCGCGCCATGGACGACCCGATCCAGCGCATTGCCGAGCGCCCCGCCGATCAGGCAACCGATGCCGAGCGCCGAAGCCATGGTGCGTGACCGCCAGAGCCAGGAGCCAAGCAGGAAAACGGCCGCCAGGGCGACGCCGACGAGAGCGAAACGCCCGAAATCGCCGTCCGACCGCAGCATTGTATACGCGATGCCGCGGTTCCAGCTCATGACCAGCGCCAGAAAGGGCGTCAATTCGAAAGCGGGGCGATCCGGGCCGTTGAGGAGGCCGATCGCCCAGAATTTGCTGGCCTGATCCGCCGCGAGAACCGCCGCCGCCGCCGCGAAGCCCACGATTCTGCGAGAAATCTGGCTCACGGCCAGCGGCCCAAAGCGCGTAGCTCGCGCAGGGCCAAGGCGTCGCGCGGCGTCACGTCCGGGAATTCGGCGTCGGAGCCAACCAAAGGCGAGATCCGCCACGACCGCGCGCATTTCGTCCCCGTCGCGCGGCGGCTGACGACGCCGACGCCAGGCGTATCCGGCAGGGTGAAGGCGCCTTCCGGCGGCGGCCCCGCCACGATCTCGATGGCCGAGGTGATGCAGACATCGGCAAAATCGACGCCTTCGAGCGCCGCACGCAGGGATTCGTCGGCGACGAATACCTGCGGGTCAGCTTCGAGCGAGGCGCCGATCGTCTTCTGGGCGCGCTCGATTTCGAGCGCGCCGGTGACCACGGCGCGGACGCGGCGCACCGAGCGCCATTTGGCGGCGAGCGCCTCGTCGCGCCAGACCTCAAGCCCTTCGGGGAATTCGGTCAGATGGACGGAGGCCTCGCTCCCCGGCCGGAAGGCGAGCCAGGCTTCCTCCGCCGTGAAGCAGAGGATCGGGGCCAGCCATTTCAAAAGCGCGTCGCTGAGGATGTCGATTGTCGTCAGCGCCGCCTTGCGGGTCACGCTCGACGGCGGATCGCAATAGAGTCCGTCCTTGCGGATGTCGAAATAGAGGGCCGAGAGGTCGCCGGTCATGAAGGACGACAGCAGCGCGACCACCTTCTTGTAATCGAAGGCCGCATAGGCCTCGCGGACGGCTGAGTCGATCTCGGCCAGACGGTGCAGGATATAGCGCTCCAGCTCCGGCATGTCCGCCTTGGCGACGGCCTCCGCCGGATCGAAATGGGCGAGCGCGCCGAGCATCCAGCGGATCGTGTTGCGCAGCTTGCGATAAGTTTCGGAGAAGGTCGCGAGGATTTCCTTGCCGATGCGCAGGTCGTCCGAATAATCCGAGGCCGCGACCCAGAGGCGCAGGATATCGGCGCCGGCGTCCTTGATCACCGTCTGGGGCGCGACCACATTGCCGAGCGACTTCGACATCTTGCGCCCCTTCTCGTCGAGGACGAAGCCGTGGGTCAGCACGGAATCATAGGGCGCGCGGCCACGCGTGCCGCAACTCTCCAGAAGCGAGGAATGGAACCAGCCGCGATGCTGGTCCGAGCCTTCGAGATACATGACCTCGTCCGGCCCGCCGTCGTGACGGCGCCGAATGCCCGCCAGCGTGGGAAAGTGGACCGGGTCTTCCAGGGTGAAGGCGTGGGTCGAGCCGGAATCGAACCAGACGTCCAGCACGTCGTCGATCTTGTCGAAATCGGCAGGGTCATGGTCGGGCGCGAGGAAGCGCTCCGCGGCGCCCGGCTTATACCAGGCGTCGGCGCCTTCTTCCGCGAAAGCCGCGACGACCCGGGCGTTGACCGTCTCGTCCGCCAGGATTTCGTGACCGCCCTTCTTGACGAAAACGGCGATCGGGACGCCCCAGGCGCGCTGACGGGACACCACCCAGTCCGGGCGATTGGCGATCATGCCGGTGATGCGGTTCTCGCCCGCCGCCGGCACCCACTTGGTGCGCGCGATTTCTTCGAGCGCGATGGCGCGCAGGGTCGGCTGATTGGAGCCGACGCCCTTCGCCGCCGTCGCGTCGAGCGAAACGGCGAACGGCTTGTCCATCGCAATGAACCATTGCGGCGTGTTGCGGAAGATGACCGGCTTTTTCGAGCGCCAGCTATGCGGATATTGATGCTTCATTTTTCCGCGCGCCAGAAGAGCGTCGGCCTCGATCAGCGCCGCGATGACGCGCGGATTGGCGTCGCCCTTGTTCCCCTTGTCGTCGATGACGCGGGCGTTTGCGAAGCCCGGAACCTCGTCGGTATAAAAACCGTCGGCGTCCACCGTATAGGGGATGCGCGTGTCGATGCCGCGCTCGTGCAGCAGGCGGCCGGAGGCCATCCAGATGTCGAAGTCCTCGCGGCCATGGCCGGGGGCGGTATGAACGAAACCGGCGCCGGCGTCGTCGGTGACATGGTCGCCGTCGAGCAGGGGGACGTCGAAGGAATAGCCGAGCTTTTCCAAAGGATGGGCGCAGGTCAACGCCGCCAGTTCGCTCGCCGGCAGGTCGCGGACGCGCTCGAAAGCCTCGACCTTGGCGGATTGCAACACGCTTTCTGCGAGCTTGTCGGCGAGGACATAAAGTTCGCCCGCCTTGGCCCAATTGCCCTCCGGCGCGGCGGTTACCCGGTAGAGGCCGTAGGCGATCCGGTGCGAAAAGGAGATCGCGCGATTCCCCGGCAAGGTCCACGGCGTGGTGGTCCAGATGACGACGCGGTAATCCTGACCCCTGGCCGGAAACGCGACGAAGACCCAATCGGACGTATGATCTTCGTATTCGACTTCGGCCTCGGCCAGCGCGGTCTTTTCCACCACCGACCACATCACCGGCTTGGAGCCGCGATAGAGCAAGCCATTGGCGGCGAATTTCATGATTTCGCGGGCGATGACGCTTTCCGCGGCATAATCCATGGTGGCGTAGCGGCCATTCCAGTCGCCGGCGACGCCGAGGCGCTTGAACTCCTCGCGTTGCACGTCGAGCCAATGTTCGGCGAACGCGCGGCACTCGCGGCGGAACTCGACAACCGGCACCTCGTCCTTGTTGCGGCCCTTGGCGCGATACTGCTCCTCGATCTTCCATTCGATCGGCAGGCCGTGGCAGTCCCAGCCCGGCACATAATTGGCGTCCTTGCCCATCATGCGCTGCGAGCGGGTGACAATGTCCTTGAGGATCTTGTTCAGCGCATGGCCGATATGGATATTGCCATTGGCGTAGGGCGGGCCGTCATGCAGCACGAATTTCGGCTTGCCGGCGTTCTCCCGGCGCATTTTCTCGGTCAGGCCGCTCTGCTCCCAATGGGCCAGAAGCTCCGGCTCCTTTTTCGGCAGGCCGGCGCGCATCGGGAAGTCGGTCTTCGGCAGGTAAAGCGTGGCGGAATAATCGGGACCCGTTTTTTCGGTCATGAATCAGGCTCGCGGCGCGTGAGGGCGAGGAAGGTCGTGCGGAAACATCCCGGCGCGCGTCGAGAGATCAGACGCGGACCGGGCCGATAATTCGCCGGAAATTTTGGGCGGGCCGGAACGACATGCGGCCTTTTAGCAAGAAGCGCGCCCGCGAATAAAGGGCGCCGCAACAAAAAAGCGCGGGCCGGTCGTCCCGGCCCGCGCCATGATCTCGAAAGGCGGCGGCCTTAATGCGCCATGGCCTTGAGGATGCTCTCGACCACCTTCTTGGCGTCGCCGAACAGCATCATCGTATTGTCCTTGAAGAACAATTCGTTCTCGACGCCGGCATAGCCCGAGGACATGCCGCGCTTGATGAACATGACCGTCTTGGCCTTTTCGACGTCGAGGATCGGCAT
>JAJXYV010000208.1 GCA_021780435.1 Pseudomonadota bacterium | reverse complement strand
AGCGCCGCTCTGGCGCTCGCGGCTTTTCTCGGCTCCGCCGTTTTTCGCGCGCCGCTGCCTCTGCTCTTGGTGGCGTTGGTTCCGGCGAGCTTTCTTTTCGCGGGGCGGCGGGCGTGAAGGACGATCTCCTCGGCCAGATCTTCCTGCGCTTCGCCGGCGTTTCGCTGTTGGCGGTCGGCGGGGCGACGGCGGCTCTGCCCGAGGCGCAACGGCAGATTGTCGGCGAACTGCATTGGCTGACCAATGTCCAGTTCGCCGAGACTTTCGCCATCGCGCAAGTCTCGCCGGGACCGAATGTCATTGTCTTCAGCCTGTTCGGCTGGCGCTTGGCGGGGCTTGCCGGGCTGATCGTGGCGACGCTCGGCGTTCTCGGCCCGTCCTCGCTGCTCGCTTTCGCCGCCGCGCGGACAATGCGGCGCGCCGGCGCGGCGCCCTGGCTGGCGCGGCTGAAAACGGCCCTGATCCCGCTCGCCATTGGTCTCATGGCCGCCAATGGCTATCTTCTGGCGCGCGGGGCCGATTCCGGCCTGCTCGCGACCGTCATCACCCTGGCTTCGGCGGCGTTCGTGGCGCTGTCGCCGCGCAGCCCGCTCTGGGCCATGGCCACGGCCGCCGCCATCGCCGTGGCCGCCGAACGACTAGGAATTCTTCCCCAATGAGTCGCATCGCTTATGTCAATGGCCGCTATGTCCGCCACGCCGAGGCCGGCGTGTCGATCGACGATCGCGCCTTCCTGTTCGCGGACGGCATTTACGAGGTGATCGAGGTTTTCGGCGGCCGGCTTATCGACGAGGACGGCCATCTCGAACGGCTGGCGCGTTCAGCGCGCGAACTCAGGCTCGATCTGCCGGTCGCCATGACGGCGCTGCGGCGCATCCTGCGCGAACTGGTCGCGCGCAACCGCGTCGCCTTCGGCCATGTCTATCTTCAGGTCACGCGTGGCGCGGCCAGGCGCGACCACGTCTTCCCGAAGCCCGGAACGCCGACGACCCTGGTCGCCTTCGCCCATCGCGGCGACCTCGCGGCGGCGGAGGCCAAGGCGCGCGCGGGAATCAGGGTCGTCTCCCTGCCGGATATCCGCTGGAAGCGGCCCGACATCAAGAGCACCAGCCTCCTGCCGAATGTGCTGGCCAAGCAGCAGGCGCGGGATGCGGGGGCCTACGAGGCCTGGCTGGTCGATGAAAAGGGCTTCGTCACCGAAGGCGCGTCGAGCAACGCCTGGATCGTGGACGGGGAGGGCGCCGTCGTGACCCACCCCGCCGATTCGGCGATTCTGAGTGGAATAACAAGGGCGACTTTGTTTCGGATCGCCGCCGCCGAAGGAATGAAGATCGTCGAGCGCCCTTTTACGCTGGCTGAAGCCTTTATCGCGCGCGAAGCCTTCATCAGCGGCGCGACGACAATTGTCATGCCGGTTGTGGCCATCGACGGCCGGAAAATCGGCTCCGGCGCGCCCGGACGCGTGGCTTTGGGTCTGCGCGCGGCCTTTCACGATTTCGCGCCGGCCAGCGCGTGACCGCTATTGCATTGCGACAAGGCGTGATTGTTGAAAGAACTTCTTGCTTAGTTCCAGCGCTTGAGACTCTAATAGGCGAAACAGATCCGGCGAAAACGCCCAAGAAGCGCGGCGCATGCGGCGGGACGCCCGAAAAAGGGGCCCGCCGATATCGTTATGGCCGACGCTCGGATAAACGAACAGGAAGTGACATGGCGGTCGAACGCACACCCAACTTGCAGGACACCTTTCTCAACTACGTCCGTAAAAACAAGGTTCCGCTCACGATCTTTCTGGTCAATGGCGTCAAATTGCAGGGCGTCGTGAGCTGGTTCGATAATTTTTGCGTGCTGCTGCGCCGCGACGGCCACTCGCAATTGGTTTACAAGCACGCCATATCCACCATCATGCCCGGCCACCCGATCCAGATGTTCGATCCGGCGGAGGAAGGCGCGGACAAGTAATTTTCGCACGACGAACCAGAGATAAGCTTGAACGACAAATTGGCGCCCCTCGATGGCGCTTCCCTTCCGAAACCAGTCGCCCGCCGCGAGACGGGCGCTCACGGTGGCCGCAAGGCGAAAACCCGTGTCCTGGTGATTGGCCCCTATCTGACCGACCGCGCGGCGGCGCACGCGCAGGGGGAGGCGTCCTTGCGCTCCCGCGAGGCGCGGCTCGACGAGGCCGTCGGCCTGGCGCAGGCGATTGACGTCGAGATCGTGGGGCAGGAGATCGTGCCGCTCACCCAGATCAGGCCGGCAACTTATCTCGGCAAGGGCAAGGTCGAGGAACTCGCGGAAAAGATCAAGGAGCTCGAAGCCGAACTGGTCACAGTCGATTGCGCGCTCTCGCCGGTCCAGCAGCGCAACCTCGAAAAGGCTTTCGGCGCCAAGGTCATCGACCGCACCGGGCTCATTCTCGAAATCTTCGGCGAGCGCGCCCGCACCGCCGAAGGCGCGCTGCAGGTTGAACTCGCTCATCTCGCCTATCAGAAATCGCGGCTGGTGCGGTCATGGACCCACCTTGAGCGTCAGCGCGGCGGCTTCGGCTTTCTCGGCGGCCCAGGCGAAACCCAGATCGAGACGGACCGCCGCTTGATTCAGGAGCGGATCAACCGGATCGAGCGCGATCTCGAAACCGTCAAGAAAACCCGCGGCCTGCATCGCAAGAGCCGGCGCGACGTGCCGTTTCCGGTCGTGGCTTTGGTCGGCTACACCAACGCCGGGAAGTCGACCCTGTTCAACCGGCTGACCAATGCGGAAGTATTCGCGAAGGACCTGCTGTTCGCCACGCTCGATCCGACCTTGCGTGGCCTGAAGCTGCCCCATGGCGGCAGGGTGATCCTGTCCGATACGGTCGGTTTCATCTCCGACCTGCCGCATATGCTGGTTTCGGCCTTCCGCGCGACCCTCGAGGAGGTGCAGGAGGCGGACATCATCCTCCATGTCCGCGATATTTCGCACGAGGACGCCGAGGCGCAGGGCGCCGATGTCGAGAAAATCCTCGTCGAACTGGAGATCGACGCCCACGACCACAATCGCCTGATCGAGGTCTGGAACAAGATCGACCTGCTGCCGGCCGAGGAGCGCGCGCGGCTGACGGCGCTCGCCGCGCGGCGTCCGGCGGACGAGCGCCCCAGCGTGGTTTCGGCGGTCAGCGGCGAGGGACTGGACGATCTGCTGCTGGCGATCGAGACGAGGCTGGCGCGAGGGCGCGCCATCCTGAGCGTGCCGCTCGACGCCGGCGACGGCGAGGGCCAAGCCTGGCTTTACGCTCATGCCGAAGTCCTGTCGCGGGAAAGCGACGACCAGGGCCACGCCCTGTTTGAGATCCGGATCGCGCCGGAACAGCAGGATCGGGTCCTGCGGCGTTTTCCAGGCGCTGAACCGGCCCGCCGCACAGCGCATTGATTCCGCCAAAGGATTGCCGAAGCCTACACGATCGGGCAGACTTTCGCCCGGTGGTCATGTGAGCCAGCGAGGCCGTTATGCGCGATACAGGCATGGAGAATTATGTCTATGGCCCCGCGCAGAGGGGGCTCCATTGGTTCATGGCGGCGATCATCATCATCGCGATCGCAGTCGGCCTTTACGCCGCGGATCTGCCCAAGGGCGATCCCTCCAAGGGGTTCCTCTTCCTCATTCATAAATCGCTTGGCATGACGGTCCTGATCCTCGCCGCGCCGCGCATCCTGCTGCGAATCTTCAAGGGCGCGCCGCCCTATCGCTTCCCGATTGACCGGCTGACCCAGCTCGGGGCGGCGGCCGGACATGCGGCGCTCTATGTCCTGATGATCGCCGTGCCGATCGGCGGCTATGTCATGACCTGCGCGGAAGATCATCCCGTGCCGTGGTTCGGCGTCTTCAGCTTCCCGCGCCTGGTCGCGCCCGACAAGGCGCTGGCGGAAATCACCGAGGACGCGCATGTCGTGGGCGCCTGGATTCTGATCGCCGTGATCGTGGTCCATGTCCTGGCCGCGATCTGGCATCACCGTTTCAAGAAGGACGAGGTGATGGCGCGCATGGCGCCGCGTTTGGCGACAAAGTCATTGAAGAACTCTGGGTAAGTATCTAAACATTCTTCGTTTTTGGCAGATCAAGCCGCGCGGCGAACAGGCCGAGCATCCAGCCGAGCAGGCCGCCGCCGATCACGTCGCTGAACCAATGGTAATCGGCGCCGAGGAGGCCGACGCCGACCGCGAGAGCGCCGACGGCGCCGAGCGGCCGCAGCCGGGGGGCCAAAACCCATAGACAGCCGGCGACCGCGCAAACCACGGCCTCGTGGCCGGAGGGAAATGAGCCCCAACCAGCGCCGCCGTGAAAAGGCGTGAAGCCATAGGCGCCGTCGCGGATGAAGGACGGATTGCCGCAAATCCACGTCTCTGGCCATGTTCGGCCGAAAGCGTATTTTGCCAGCTCCTTGACGCCGATCGCCAGGAAAAGCGCGAGCGTGGCGCGCAGGGCGATCTGGCCGCGGGGCCCCAGTTCGCGTCGGCGGGCGAAGACCAAGCCCGTCCAGACGAGGGTCAGCGCCGCCGCGATTTCCAGGATATCGATGAGTCGGGTCAGGGCGACGAAGGGTGCGCGCGAATCGTGAAAAGTGCGGAAAGCGAATTGCGAAAGCGGCCGATCAATCTGGTAATAGGAAAGAAGGATCGCGCCGAGAAAGATGAAGCCGAGAACGGCGAACCGGCTGCGGTATTTTCGGGGCTCCACTCACGCCTCCAGCTGTCGGTCAGATTCGCATGAAAATCGGCCGGTTGTTCAGCCGGCCGTGATGGCTTCCAGTTCGGCCGAAAGGTCCAGCCATTCCTCTTCCGTCGCCGTCAGCGCCCGCTCCAGTTCGGCGCGCTGCTGCGAAAGCCTCGTCGCTTCGGCGGGGTTTCGCTCGAAGGCGCGGGGGTCGGAGAGCATCAGATCGACGCGGGCGATCAGGCCGGTGAATTTCGCCATCTTCTCTTCCGCCGCCTTGACCTTGCGGGCGAGCGGGGCGGCGTCCTTGCGGGCCTTCGCCGCGTCGCGGCGCGCCTCGGCGCCATTGCCTCCTTGCGCCTCCCGTTTCTTGTCGGCGCCGTCGCGCTGGCTCTTGCGGGCCGAATCGAGCACAAACTTGCGATAATCCGCCATGTCGCCGTCGAAGGCCCGCACCTTGCCGTCGGCGACCAGCCAGAGCCGGTCGGCGCAGGCTTCGAGCAGATATTGATCGTGCGAGATCAGGATCACCGCGCCGCCAAAATCGTTGATCGCCTCGGCCAGCGCGGCGCGGCTATCGATGTCGAGATGGTTGGTCGGCTCGTCGAGAATCAGCAGATGCGGGCCGTTGAAGGTCGCGAGGCCCATGAGCAGGCGGGCCTTTTCGCCGCCGGAGAGGTTGGCGACCTTGGTGTCCGCCTTGACGTTCGGAAAGCCGATCTGCGCCGCGCGGGCGCGGACTTTTGCCTCAGGCGCGTCAGGCATCAGGCGCTGCACGGCGAGGTAGGGCGTGTCGTCGAGATTGAGGTCGTCCACCTGATGCTGGGCGAAAAAGCCCGCTTCGAGCTTGGCCGATTTGCGCAAATCGCCGGCCAGCGGCTCCAGCCTGCCGCCGAGCAGCTTGGCGAAGGTCGACTTGCCATTGCCGTTCGAGCCGAGCAGGCCGATGCGGTCGTCATTGGCGAGGCTCAGGGACAGACCGGACAGGACGGTGCGCTCGCCATAGCCGACCGCAACCTTTTCCATGGCGATGATCGGCGGCGACAGCGGCTTTTCCGGCGAGGGGAAATTGAAGGGCAGGACGTCCTCGTCCACCATCGCCTCCACGCTCTCCATCTTCTCCAGCATTTTCAGGCGCGACTGCGCCTGGCGGGCCTTGGTCGCCTTGGCGCGGAAGCGATCGACGAAGGCCTGGAGATGGGCGCGGCGCTCCTCCTGTTTTTTGAGGAACTTGGCCTGAAGCATCTTCGCCTCGGCGCGCTGGCGGGCGAAGGAATCGTAATTGCCGCGGTAAAGCTGCAATTTGGCGCGATCGAGATGGACGATATGGTCGCAGACGTCGTTGAGCAGGTCGCGGTCATGGCTGATGACGACGATCGTCGCCGGATAGGAGGCGAGGTAATCGATCAGCCAGAGCGTGCCTTCGAGGTCGAGGTAGTTGGTCGGCTCGTCGAGCAGCAGCAGGTCGGGTTTGGAGAACAGCACGGCGGCGAGCGCCACGCGCATGCGCCAGCCGCCGGAAAACTCCTTGAGCGCCCGGTTCTGCGCCTCTTCGTCAAAGCCGAGGCCCGACAGGATCTCGGCGGCGCGGGCAGGGGCGGCGTGGGCTTCGATATCGGCGAGCCGAACATGGATTTCCGCGATGCGGTGCGGGTCCTGCGCCTGTTCGGCTTCCTCCAGCAAGGCTGAACGCTCGACATCGGCGGCGAGGACGAAGTCGATCAGCTTGCCGTCGCCGCCGGGCGCCTCCTGCTCGACCCGGCCGATGCGGGCGCCACGCGGCAGCTGGATCACGCCGCCCTCGGCGGCGATCTCGCCGCAGATCAGGCGAAACAGGGTGGTCTTGCCGGCGCCGTTGCGGCCGACGAAGCCGACCTTGGCGCGCTCGGGCAAGGCCACGCCTGCGGAATCGAACAGCAGGCGCGGGCCGAGCCGGTAGGTGAGATCGGAAATGGTCAGCATGGCGGCGCGAGCGTTTCAGCCTTGGCTCAGCAGGCGGTCTTGCCGCATTTGGCCATAGCGTCGACGCGGGCCTTGAGTTCGTCGAAGCCGACGGCGCCGACGATCGCCTCATCGCCGATGACATAGGACGGCGTGCCGTTCAGGCCCAGGGCGTCGGCGAGCTTCATGGTCTCCTGGATGCCCGCCTGGACAGAAGCGTCCTTCATGTCCTGCTGCAGCTTGTCCATGTCGAGGCCGACGTCCTTGGCCACGGCAAGCGCCTGTTCGCGCCCGACCCGGCCATGGCTCAGCAGCAGCTTCTGGTGGAACTGGAAGAATTTGTCGCCGGAAATCTGCTTGCGCACGGCCGCCGCGACATGCGCCGCCTCGACCGAATCCGACCCCAGCACCGGGAAGTCGATCAGCACGACGCGCAGCTCGGGTTCGGCCTTGATGAGATTGACGAGATCGCCAAGCGCCTTTTTGCAATAGCCGCAATTGTAATCGAAGAATTCGACCAAGGTGACCGAGCCGTTGGGATTGCCGACCACGCCGTGGAATTTGGAGTCGAACAGGGCCGCCTTGTTCTGCTCGATCGCGCGGCGGCGCAGATCCGTTTCTTCCTTCTGCTGCTTCTTTTCGAGCTCGATCGAAACTTCCCGCAAAACCTCGGGATGGTCGAGCAGATAGGAATGGACGATGGATTCGATCTCGGATTTCTGGGTCGCGGTGAATTCGCTGGCCCTGGCGGGAACGGCGACGGCGCTCAGGCAGAAGAGCCCGGCGAAAAGGGCCGTGCGGATGGGGTGGAACATGGACAACTCCGGCGGAAAAATTTAAGCCTGCTTACCACTAATTCGTCCCTTGGGTCGAATTGCGGCGCATATTTTTCCGGAAATTCGCATGAGCCAGACTGCGCAAGCCCTCGATCCCGCGCGGCGCGCGGCGATCGCGCCTTTCATCGCGATGGACGTCAAGCGCGAGGCGACCTTGCTGGAGCAGGGCGGCGCGGGAATTGTCCATATGGAGGTCGGCGAGCCCTCGGCGCCGCCGCCGCGCCGCGTGCGCGAGGCGGCGATCGCCGCGCTCGCGGGGCAGCCGGTCGGCTATACCGACGCCCTTGGGCTGACCAGCCTGCGCGAGCGCATCGCCCGGCATTATCGGGAGGCCTATGGGCAGGACGTCGATCCGCAGCGCGTGGCGGTGACCACCGGCTCGTCGGGCGGCTTCATCATGGCGTTCCTCGCGCTTTTCGACGCCGGCGCGCGGGTCGCGATCCAGAATCCGGGCTATCCCGCCTATCGCAATATTTTCGGCGCGCTGGGCCTCGAGGCGGTCGATCTGCCGGTCGATTCGTCCAATGGCTTCGCGGTCACGGCGGCGGCGGTGGAAAAGGCGGACGACGCGCAAAAGCTCGACGGCCTTCTGCTGATGAGCCCGGCCAATCCGACCGGCGCGATGCAGAGCGCCGAATCCCTGCGCGAAATCGCCGAAACTTGCGCGCGGCGCGGGATCAGGTTCATTTCCGATGAAATCTACCACGGCCTGACCTATGACCGGCCGGCGCAGACGGCGCTGGCCTTTTCCGATCGCGCGGTCGTCGTCAATTCCTTCTCCAAATATTATTGCATGACCGGCTGGCGCATCGGCTGGCTGGTCGTGCCGTCCGAGCTGACCCGGACGGTGGAGCGCCTGCAGCAGAGTCTCGCCATTGCGCCGCCGACGCTGTCGCAGATCGCCGCGCAGGCCGCTTTCGAGTCGATTGAAGAGCTGGAAGCGGTGAAGGACGGCTATCGGCGCAACCGCGAGATTTTGCTCAATGGCCTGCCGGGACTGGGCCTCGACGAACTCGCCCCCGCCGACGGCGCCTTCTATCTCTATGCCGATGTCAGCCGTTTCACCGACGATTCGACCCGCTTCTGTCACGACCTCCTGCATCGCGCCGGGATCGCCGCGACGCCGGGGGTCGATTTCGATCCCGTGCTGGGCCATCGCGCAATGCGTCTGTCCTATGCCGGCGCGGAGGCCGGCATGGTCGAGGCGTTGCGGCGTCTGAAGGGCTTTTTGCGGAAGTGAAACGTCCCTCCGCCCTGGGCGATCGGGTTGGGATTTCGCCTGGGTCCGGCGTTGACGGGTCGCCGCCGAACCGCCAGCGGTGGCGCCTGCTGCTCTATGCGGACGGGAACCATTGCATGGCGATCGTCGACGCGGATTTCATCGCGACGCCGAGCGGGCCGCTCATCATCGCCATGGGCGCCTTCACTCCGGCTTCAGCAGGACGTGCTTCTTCTTGCCGACCGAGAGCTTGGCGACGCCGTCCTTGGCGAAATCGGCGTCGCTCAGGACATAGCGTTCGTCGGCGATCGTCGCGTCGTTCAGCTTCAACCCGCCGCCCTTGATCTGGCGGCGGGCCTCGCCGGTAGACGGGGTCAGGCCCGCCTTGACGAAGGCGGTGAGCACGCCGAGCCCCGAGGCGATTTCGCCTTGGGCGATCGTGACGGTCGGCAGGCTTTCGGCCAGGACGCCTTCCTCGAAGGTCTTGCGGGCTGTCTCCGCGGCGGCTTCGGCCGCAGTGCGGCCATGCAGCAAGGCCGTGGCCTCGTTGGCGAGGATCTTCTTCGCCTCGTTGATCTCGGCGCCTTGCAGAGCGGCGAGCCGGGCGACCTCATCGAGCGGCAGGGTCGTGAAGAGCTTCAGGAAGCGCTCGACGTCGGCGTCCTCGGCGTTGCGCCAATATTGCCAGTAATCATAGACCGGCAGCATGTCGGCGTTGAGCCAGACCGCGCCGGCTGCGGTCTTGCCCATTTTCGCGCCGGACGCTGTCGTCAGAAGCGGCGAGGTGAGGGCGTAGAGCTGCGGCGTCCCCATCCGGCGGCCAAGGTCGAGTCCAGTGACGATATTGCCCCATTGGTCGGAGCCGCCCATCTGCAAAATACAATTGTGGCGCTTGTTCAGCTCCACGAAATCATAGGCTTGCAGGCACATATAATTGAATTCGATGAAGGACAGCTCGTGCTCGCGCTCAAGCCTCAGCTTGACCGAATCCATCGCCATCATGCGGTTGACCGAAAAATGGCGGCCGACGTCGCGCAGGAAGTCGATATAGTTCAGCTTGCACAGCCATTCCTCGTTGTCGCTCAAGAGGGCGTCGGTCTTGCCCGGCCCGAAGGTCAGGAATTTCTCGAAGACTCGTCTGAGCGAAGCCTTGTTCGTTTCGATCGTCTCGACCGTGAGCATCTTCCGGCTCTCGTCCTTGCCGGAGGGGTCGCCGACGCGCGTCGTGCCGCCGCCCATCAAAGTGATGGGCTTGCCGCCGGTCTTCTGGAGCCAGTGCAGCATCATGATCGGCAGGAGCGAGCCGACATGGAGCGAGGGCGCGGTGCAGTCGAAGCCGATATAGGCGATGAGGTCGCCGGAGAGCGCCTTTTCGTCCAGTCCCGCGATATCCGAGCACTGGTGAACGAATCCACGTGCGAAAAGGGTGTTCAGGAAATCGGACTTGGGAAGATAATCGGTCATTGCGCCCTCGTTGGCGGCGAGGTTTAGTTTCTTGCGAAGCGGCGCGCAAGGCGAGACAAAAGAATCAGCGTGACAACAGTTTGAAATCAGGGCAATGGCCATCGTGGCGCCATTGTCCTTCGACAGAACGGCGCGTCGCCTTTACTTCCTGCGTTTCGATCCCGCTCACAGCCCGCCGGCATCGGAAATGCCGCATTCGCCTGGTGTGCCGATTTATGCTTCATTCAATGTCGCTGATGGACAAGATTCGCTATCGACTGATCAAGATTTTCGCCAATGCGAGCAAAGTCTTTTACTCGATCCATTTGAAGATTTTCTCCTCAGCGAGGAAAGAGATCCCCGCCTATGCGCCGGCGACGAAGCCTGCTTTGACGGAGCGCCGAATTCCGAGAATCATCTGGCAGACGAATTATACGCGGAAGGTTACATATCAAGTCTATGCTTGCTTCAGTTTCAACAGGCGCCTGTCTGAAACGCATGAATATCATCTTTACGACGATGCGGCCTGCGACCAGTTTGTCAAGGAACACTATCCGGGCGAAATCTGGCGCGCCTATCAGCGCCTCCAGATCGGCGCGGCGCGCGCCGATCTGTGGCGGGTATTGGTTCTTCTGAAATTCGGCGGCGTCTATCTCGATATCGACGGGAATTTCGTCGAGCCGCCTGACGCTTTTATCGACAAGGACGCCGAGGCGGTCTTCATCACAAGCAAGAGTGGCGAGGTGACCAATTATTTCATCGCCTGCGCGCCGGGAAATCCGATCCTCCAGGAGGTCTGCGCGCGAATCGTGAAGAATATCAATGAGAACTCGACGACTTGCGTCTATAATCT
>JAJXYV010000181.1 GCA_021780435.1 Pseudomonadota bacterium | reverse complement strand
GAACGGCCACATGGTAGCGATGCGCGAGCGTGTGCAGGTGTTGGCGCTCCATTTCCGCAAATCGCCCAAACAGCTCCTTCAGCACCGGTTGGTCGGTCCGGGCGAGCGCCCTTTGATAGAAAGCCAGACCGCCCAGTTCGATCTCGAAGGCGATTCGGATCGCTTCGAATGTCGCATGGTGTTCGGTGCTTTCGCGGTGGAGCGGCTGGAGAACGCCGCCGCAATTCGGGCACAGGCCGTAGGGAAAGGCGAAGCCTTCCGAAACCTTGTCGCACCACTCGCAGCGCCATTCGAGCTCCTGGCGCGCGCAGCAGATATAAGGTTCGTCGCCCTCAAGAGGCTGATGGCATTTCGGGCAGGTCGCGTGGTCATGCGCGGGCGCGTCGGAAGGCGAGCCTCCTTCGGCGTATTCCGGATCTCTTGTCGTTCCGACCGGCCAAACCTTCTTGTCTGACCTCAGCCATTGTTCGACTGCCTTGGCGGCCCGTCGGCCGGCGCCCATCGCCAGAATGACGGTCGCGCCCCCGGTCACAATATCGCCTCCCGCGAAAACGCCTCGAAGATTGGTCGCCTGTGTTTCGGGGTCGGCGGCGATATTGCCGTATTTGTTGAGCGCCAGGCCCTTCGTCGCCTGTCCGATGATCGGGTTTGGCTGCGTGCCCAGCGCATAGATCACCGTATCGCATTCCAGGTCGAAGAATTGGTCGAGCGGAACCGGCTTGCGACGACCGCGTTCATCGGGCTCTCCCAACGCCATTCTTTGCACGCGCATGGCGCGGACATTGTCCGATTCGTCGAGCAGAATTTCCGTTGGCGAATGCAGGAACAGGAACTCTATTCCCTCTTCGCGCGCATGGCGGATTTCCTCGATTCGGGCGGGCGCCTCCTCCTCCGAACGCCGATAGACGCAACGCACGGTCGCCGAACCGAGACGCCTGGCGACCCGCAGGCAATCCATGGCGGTATTGCCGGCGCCGATCACGACGACGTTTCGGCCGACGCTGACGGGTGTATCCTGATACGGGAACCGGCTGCCGCCCATGAGATTGACGCGCGTGAGGAATTCGTTGGCCGAATAGACCTGGCCTGCGAACTCGCCGGGAATTCCGAGAAAAGACGGAGCTCCGGCGCCTGCGCCGATGAAGACGGCGTCGAAGCCCATCTGGTCGCGCAATTGTCCGATCGAGAAGGTCTTGCCGATAACCTTGTTCGTTTCAAAACGAACGCCGAGATCCTTCAGCATCTGGATTTCCCGGTCGATGATCGGGCGCGGCAGCCGGAAAGACGGTATGCCATATTGCAAGACGCCGCCGAGAACGTGCAACGCCTCATAAACCGTCACCTTTGCGCCGGCGCGCGCCAGATCCGCGGCGGCGGCCAGGCCAGCAGGCCCGGAGCCGACGATGGCGACAGCCCCCAGCGCGCCCGCGTTCGGCGGCGGCTTCATGGACCGGGCGCGCGCATGATCGCCAATGAACCGTTCGATGCGCCCGATGGCGACCGGCTCGTGCTTGCGGAAATTGCCGACGATGCACTGCGCCTCGCATTGTGTCTCCTGCGGGCAGACCCGCCCGCAAACCGAGGGGAAAATGCTCGCCTCGTTGATGGTTTCCCGGGCCTTGTCGATGTCGCGCAGGAGCAGATGGCGTATGAAGGTGGGAATGTCGATGGAAACCGGGCAGCCGCTGACGCACGTTGGCTTGACGCATTGGATGCACCGCTCGGCTTCAGCCAGCGCCTCCTCCAACGTATAGCCGAGATTGACCTCTTCGAAATTTTGCGCCCGAATATGAGGATCGCGCTCCGGCATGGGCGTCTGATGCGGAGAAACCTTCGCAAGCTGCTTATAGTTCCGCTTTCCTTCGTGCACGAGCTGGCGCTCGAGGTTGCAGACGTGGTCGAACTCCTCGTTGGCCCGCTGTTCCTGGTCCTTGAAACGTTTCTGCCTTGCGTGGAGCTCCTGAAAATCGACGGCGCGCCCATCAAAATCGGGCCCGTCGACACAGGCGAACTTGACCTTGCCGTCAACGGTGACGCGGCATGAGCCGCACATCCCGGTGCCGTCGATCATGATCGTATTGAGCGAAACAAGCGTGCGAACGCCGTAAGGCCGCGACTTTTCCACGCAGGCGTGCATCATCGGCAATGGACCGATGGCGACGACCAGGTCCGGCGGATCCTCCTTGAGAATCCGTTCGAGCGCGACGGTCACATTCCCCTGCTCGCCATAGCTGCCGTCGTCGGTGCAGACGTGAACCGAATCCGCGAATTCTCTGAATTTATCTTCCCAGAAAACCAGGTTCTTGTTGCGGAAGCCAACAATCGCCGTGACGCGGTTGCCAGCGGCCCGGAAAGCGCGCAGTTGAGGAAAGACCGGGGCCACGCCAAGCCCGCCCCCGATCAGCAGGACATGGCCGACCTTGGCGATGTGTTGCGGCAGTCCCAGGGGGCCGACAAAGTCTGCGATCGTGTCGCCGGCGTCATAGGCGTCGCGCATCTCGCGCGTGGTCTTGCCCAGCGCCTGGACAACGACCGTAACCACGCCGCGATCACGGTCGAAATCAGCGACCGTCAGCGGGATTCGTTCGCCGCCTTCGTAAAGGCGGATCATGACGAAATGACCCGGTTCGGCTGCTTTCGCCACGTCCGGAGCGAGAAGATCCCATAGAAAGGTTACGTCAGAAAACTGCTCCCGGCGTATGATCGGATACATTTTTGTCCCCTGAGATGCGCTGTCCCGGCTTTGCGCTCTTCGCTTCACCCGGTCCGGCGGGACCGTTTGTCGCGCAGGCCTGACCCAGGAAGCGTTCGCGTTTTGCATAAAGT
>JAJXYV010000177.1 GCA_021780435.1 Pseudomonadota bacterium | reverse complement strand
GCTTCTTCGTTTGCTCGCCCAAGGTCGGCGATTATATCGATGGCGACCTGACTGTGTGGGAGCGCGAGCCTTTGGAGCGTCTCGCCGCCGAAGGCCAGCTTGGCGTCCATTTCCATCATGGTTTCTGGCAGCCGATGGACACTTTGCGCGACCGTCGGCACCTCGAAGAGCTCTGGGCGGCCGGCAAGGCGCCCTGGAAGATCTGGTAACGCGTCCCGCGGCCGGCTTTCCGCTCCCGCCCTTCCTCATGACCTGGTGAAAACATGAAAATCCTGATTACCGGAAACCAGGGCTATATCGGTCCTGTCCTCGCAGCTCATATGCGCCAGGTCTGGCCTGACGCGCATCTGATTGGCTACGATACCGGCTATTTCGCCCTTTCGACGACCAACGCTCAGGTCTGGCCCGAGCGCGTCTATGACGAGCAGATCTGCGGCGACGTGCGCGACCTGCCGGCCTCGCTGCTCGACGGCGTCGACGGCGTCGTCCAGCTCGCGGCGATTTCCAATGATCCCATGGGCGCCAGCTTCGCGGAGGTGACCGATCAGGTCAATCGCGGCAGCGCCGTGCGCACGGCGCGACTCGCAGCCGACGCCGGCGTCAGGCATTTCGTCTTCGCGTCGAGTTGCAGCGTCTATGGCTTCGCGCCGGGCGCCGCGCGCCGCGAGGGCGATCCGCTCAATCCACAGACGGCCTATGCACGCTCCAAGATCGACACGGAGAACGCCCTGGCCGAGATGGATCTGAAGGGCATGACGACGACGTCGCTGCGCTTCGCCACCGCCTGCGGCATGTCGCCCCGCCTGCGCCTCGATCTCGTGCTGAACGATTTCGTCGCCTCGGCCATCGCCGCGCGCAAGATCACCGTCCTGTCCGACGGCACGCCCTGGCGGCCGCTGATCGACGTGCGAGACATGTCGCGCGCCATCGAATGGGCGCTGACTCGCGACAGCGCCCATGGCGGGCCGCTGCTCGCCGTCAATATCGGCTCGGACCAATGGAACTATCAGGTCAAGGACCTCGCACAAGCGGTCGCCGCCGCCGTGCCGGGAACCGACGTCAGCATCAATACCCAGGCGCAGCCCGACACCCGTTCCTACAAGGTCGATTTCTCGCTGTTCCGCTCGCTGGCGCCCAATCACCAGCCGCGCATCACGCTCGACCATTCCATCGCCCTGCTGCGCGAGGGCCTGGAGGGCATGGGCTTCGCCGACGCTGAATTCCGCAACTCGCCTTATATGCGCCTGAAGATGCTGGAAGGCCACATGAAGGCGGGGCGGCTGACGTCTGATCTGCGCTGGACATGGAATTTCCTCGAGAGGGAATTGGAATTTCCTGGAGACGCAATGAAATGATCTTCCACGAGACGCCCCTGAAGGACGCGCGGGTCATCGAACTTGAAAAACGCGGCGACGATCGCGGCTTTTTCGCCCGCATGTTCTGCGAGAAGGAATTCGGCGCGGCGGGGCTGGAAACCCGCTTCGTCAATGTCAACAATTCCCTGTCCGGCGCGAAGGGCACCCTGCGCGGCATGCATTACCAGCTCGGCGAGTCGGCGGAGGTCAAGGTCGTGCGCTGCGTGCGCGGCGCGCTGTGGGACGCGATCGTCGATCTGCGGCCGGATTCGCCGACCTTCGGCCAATGGTTCGGCGAGACGCTGACTGCCGACAACCGCCTGATGATGTATGTGCCGCGCGGCTTCGCCCACGCCATCCTGACGCTCGAGCCCGACACCGAGGCCCTTTACCTGGTTTCAAGCTTCTATGCGCCCGAGGCCGAGCGGGGCGTGCGCTGGAGCGATCCGAAATTCGGCGTCGAATGGCCGATCCAGCCCGTCGAGATTTCGCCCAAGGACGCCAACTGGCCTGATTTCGATCCCGCCTTCCATCAGCCCGAGCGCCTGCGGGGCCTGAAATGAAAATCCTGCTTACCGGGGCGAGCTCCTTTTCCGGCGTCTGGTTCGCCGAAAAGCTCGCCGCGCGCGGCGCCAAGGTCATCGCGCCCCTGCGCGCGGCGCCCGAGACCTATTCCGGCGTGCGCGGGCGCCGCGTCGAGCGCCTGCGGCGCTTCGCGGAAATCGTGCCCGGCTGCTCCTTCGGCGACGAGACATTCATGGATCTCGTCGCCACAACCGCCTTCGACGGCCTCTGCCATCACGCGGCCCATGTCGCCGATTATCGCAGCATGGATTTCGACGTCGTCGGCGCGGTGGCGGCGAATACGCACAACCTGCGAGCCGTTCTGGAAAGCATGGCGAAGAACGGCCTCAAGGCGGTGGTCGCCACCGGCAGCGTGTTCGAACAGGACGAAGGCGCGGGCAATGCGCCGATGCGCGCCTTCTCGCCTTATGGGCTCTCGAAGGGCCTCACCTGGCAGATGATGCGCTATTGGTGCGCGATCCTGAACCTGCCGCTCGGCAAATTCGTCATCGCCAATCCCTTCGGCCCGTTCGAGGAGCCGCGTTTCGGCGCCTATCTCGTCAACACCTGGCGCAAGGGCGAAACCGCCGAGGTGCGGACGCCGCGATACTTGCGCGATAATATTCATGTCGACCTGCTCGGGTTCGCCTATGCGGGCTTCGTCGCCGAATGCGTGGAGAAACGGGAAGGGCGGCGCTTCGGGCCCTGCGGCTATCTCGAAACCCAGGGCGCCTTCGCCCAGAGGGTCGCCGCGGAGTTGGCGCCGCGCCTCGGTTTCGACTGCGGCGTGCGCCTGCTGAGGCAGACGGATTTTGCCGAGCCTCTGGCGCGGATCAACACGGACGTCATTGACCCGGCCTCCTATGGCTGGAGCGAGGCGGCGGCCTGGGACGCCATGGCCGATTTCTACCGGACCTGAAATCGCGCGGGCCATTCGGACGAGGCCAAGACGCCGCCGGCGCGTGGCCCGCACTGTTGTTCCACCGCCACAGTTTCGGCAAAAACACGCCGGAAACCATCGTTCGTTTCCGACAAGACGTGTCTGATCGCTGCGTGGTATTTTTATAACTTATTGAAAAATATAAATATTAATTCTCGCCTGTAACCAGCGCGCCGACGCTGTGCTGATGGTCGGCGACGGGGCCGCGATTCCGGGCGCCTGTCGAAAACTGTGAAACATGCCAAAAAAGACCATTAGCGTTTGGCGCACCCCACGGTCGAAGACGCGGCCATGGTCCTGAGCAGTGCGCCGAAAGCGAACCGGACAATTGCACGGTGAGACATTTTTCGGCTTTGACGTTTATGGCCGCCGTCATTGGCTCGGCGCTGACTTTCGGTCTTCACGCGGCCGAAGCTGCAGAGGCCATTGCGTCGGATCCTTCCTGTTTCGCCAGCTTCTCGGGTTACCTGAACTCATCGCTCGAGGATTGCCCCCTCCGCTATGGTCCGCTGACGCTTTATGGCAATATCGACGGCGGTTATGGCTATGAGCAATGGGGCGCGCCGGTCGGGCCCTATGCGGACAAGCCCAATTACGCCATCGTCCGAAACAGCGCGGCCCGCCAATGGCTTTGGGCGCCGAACGCCATCAGCACCTCGGTGGTTGGCGTCACCCTGACGCAGAAGATCTTCGACGAGTGGCGATTGATCGGCGTCGCCGAAGCGGGTTTCAATCCCTATTCATTCCGCCTGATCAATGGCCCCCAGTCGCTGGCCGACAACAATTTCCATCCCACACCCAATCAGCGGACGGCGTTCGATTCGAGCCGCGCCGGACAATGGGACAATTCGCAGGGTTTCCTCGGAATCAGCCATCCGGCCTTTGGCACGTTGACCTTTGGCCGAACCAACAGTCTGACCACGTCGGCGATTGGCGCCTATGATCCGGTGGCGTCGGTCGCCTTTTCCCAGCTCGGCTTTTCGGCGCTTTATTCCGGATACGGCGCCAGTCCGACGGCGCGCGTCAATACGGCGCTGACCTATCGGTTGACCTATCAGGGGGTGCGTTTCGCCGCCCAGACCCAGATCGGCGGCTATGGCGACGGCAATGCCGCCACCGCCCAATATCAGGTCCTCGTGGGCGCCCGATTCGGCGATCTCTCATTCGATGCGATCGGCGGTTACGCCCAGAACGCGGCGATGCTCTCGAGCTATTCTGGCGCGCCCCTGCCGCCGGGCTATGACCCGAATTCGATCGTCAGGGCGACGCTGGGGAACACAGGCGGATTGGCGCTGCTCGCGCGCTACGATTGGAAGCCGTTCCGGTTCTATATGGGCTATGTCTATTCGCGCACCGGCGATCCGACGGAAAGCTATCCTTACGGATTTTCGACGATCGCCGAGGGAATCGTCGTTCCTCCCGGCGCCGTGACCACCAATGCCTATGCGCTTCCCCGCGTCCTGAGCACGGCGTGGACCGGTCTGCGCTATGCGGTTTCGGCAAAGCTCGACCTGGGGGCGGGCGTCTATTGGGAAACCCAGAACGATTACCTTGCGCCGCCCGCGACCTGCGCCGGCTCTGGAATTGCGACCAGCAGCGGGAAATGCGCCGGCGGCCGCTATTCCTATTCGGTCATGGTCACTTACAGGCCTGTGAAGCGCATCGTTCTCTATGCCGGCGTGATGTCGTCGAACGCCTATGGCGGCGTGGCGAGCGGTTTCCAGCGCAGCCAGAACATCGATCCGACCGTCGGCGTCCGCTTCCAATTCTAGTGTCGGATCAGTCGGGGTTGCCGCCGATGCAGCCGGTGTCGCAATCGTCCGGATTGCGGCTCAGCCCGGTGTTGTCGCCTTCGCCCGGATGCTTGAAGGGCGTCATCGACGGGATGAGCGGCGGGCTCGCCTGCGGCTGGACTTCGGTATGAGGCCGCCGGCCGGATTGGGGCGTGACGCGGTGATGGCGCGGGTGATGACGCTGGAGCGCGTCCCGTTCGGTCGCATGGGCCGCGGTCGCCATCAGAACGGCGCCGAGCGCCATGAAAGGGAGAATTGTCTTCCGCATCGGTTTCTTCCGGCCTCGCAACGGCCAACCCCGTCCATTTTGGCGCCGGATGTTGCAATAGATAAGTCGTTTCCCGGCGCAAACGAGCATCGAAACTGAAATTTGTAAGACGGGCGATCGAGTATCAGGCGTTCGTAGTCGCGGAGTCCAGCATCAGGCCGAGCATGGCCTTGGCCGCCCGCGACGCATAGAGCTGTTTGTGCGAAAGGACATGGAATGGCCGCTTGGGCAGGACGAAGGGCAATTCCACCAGCGCGCCGGCCTTGATCGAGGCCTTCGCCACCAGACAGGACATTACGGCAAGGCCCGCTCCCGCCTCGACGGCCGACCGCACGGCTTCGTTGGAGGGCAGTTCGAGGCAGATTCGTCTGAGATTGTCGGGCGACGTGAAATTCTGGATCGCTTCCTCGAAGGCCTCGCGCGTGCCGGATCCTTTCTCGCGCGCCACCCAAGGCGCTCTCAACAATGCAGCGGGATCGTGCGCGGCAAAATCCGCGGCGAGTTTCGGCGCGGCGACGATCAGCAGTTCGTCGTCGTCCACCCGGGTGGCGGCGAGTGCGGGATAAGAGACGGCGCCCTCGACCAATCCGAGGTCGATTTCACCGGCGATGGCGAGTTCGGCGACCTCATGGGTGTTGCCGATCGTCAGATGGACGGCGACGCCGGGATAAAGTTCGGCGAAGCGGGCGAGGCGCGGGGGCAGCCAGTAATTGCCGGTCGTCTGGCTGGCGGCGATATTCAGCCGTCCCGTCTTGAGGCCGCCGATGTCGCCGAGCACCTTTTCCGTCCGCTGCGCCGCGATGAGCAGGGCGCGGGCTTCAGGCAGAAACGTGCGGCCTTCCTGGGTCAGGGCGACGCGGCGGCCGATTCGGTCGAACAGCTTCATGTGGTGGCGCTGCTCGAGCGCGCTGATCGCCGCGCTGACGGCCGATTGCGTCAGGTTGAGCTGGCCGGCGGCCCTCGTGACATGTTCGAGTTCCGCCACGGCGACGAAAATCCGCAATTGGTCCAGCGTCACCCGCGATCCTCCTGCAAATCCAATGGATCAGCCGGGGCCGGGAATCAACGGGATTTTGCGAAAGGGTTCGTTTGACTTGTGTTCGTTGCTCGCGACTTGTCGCGAGCAACAAGACCCCTCGCATCGGTTCGGTCTTAGCCCGTGGGAAGACGGGCGTCTGCCGACGCCCCAAGACATTCGCGCTCGACCGGTTCTCGTGATGGGAACCGATCTCAGATGATTTCGATCGGTCCGTTCGCGGCTTTCCAGGCTTCGAAGCCGCCTGCGAGGTTGAGGATGTTTTCGAGGCTGTAGCCCATGTCGACGAGGGTTTTGGCGGCGAAGGCCGATCGTCCGCCGGTGGCGCAATAGAGGATGATTTTTTCTGCGCGGGCCATTTCGGGCTTGTGCATGGAGGATTCGGGATCGGCGAAGAACTCGAGGAAGCCCCTGGGGGCGTGGAGGGCGCCAAGGATTTCGCCTTTTTCGAGCTCGAAGGACTCGCGGATGTCGAGGAAGAGGACCTCTTTCTTGCCGACGAGGGGGAGGGCGTCGTGGACGGAGATGGTGTCGATGATCGCGTTGGCGTCGGCGAGCATCTGCTTGAAGCCTTTTTTCAAGGGCTGCTTCAACATTCAAGGTTTCCTTTGCGCTTTGGGCGTCGCGCCTTTGGGGCGCCGCATGGGTTGGGCGTCGCGTGGGATGGAATTGAGTTGATTTTGTTCTTGCGCCTTCGCGCCGGTCCGGTTTGGGGCGGCTCGGGTTCAGGCGGATCTGGCGGGGCCAAGGTCGCAGAAGGTCTCGGCGAGGGTGGCGACGAACTTCCCGACATTCTCGTTGCTGAGGGAGTAAAAGACGGTCTGCCTGGCGCGCCGGGTCTTGACGATGTGGTCCTTGCGCAGGAGGGCGAGATGGCGCGATATGGTCGAGATGGGGACTTCGGCGATTTCGGCAAGCCCGGTCACCGAGCATTCGCGGCCCGAGAGGGCGCAGACGATCCTCAGGCGCGCGGGATGGGCGAGCGCCTTGACGAGGTCGCAGGCGTCGTCGGCGGCGGTGTCGAAAAGGTCGGGTTCGAAGCGCTTGACATCCATGGGGCATTATTTGCATATATTTGAATATAAGTAAATCACCCTCTGGCGCGCCGTGTGGCGGGCTGCGGTGCGGATCACCCTTTTTCGATGAGGCGCTTCATGGGCAAGCGAGGCCCTGTATCCCTGTTGGTCAACGGCTTGGCGGCCTTCGCCTTTTGCGCGGCGCTTTCGGGTGCTGCGCAGGCGGAGAGCTTTGTCGTGGAGAAGCGGAAGGTCGCCGACATGAAGGCGATGTTTGGCCAGGTGGAGAGCCGGGACATCGTGCCGGCGCGCACGCGGATCGGGGGAACGCTGGCGAGCCGTTCGGTGGACGAAGGGGCGCAGGTCAAGGCGGGCGACGTGATCGCGACGGTGGAGGACGAGAAGCTGGCGCTTCAGGCTCAGTCTCTGGACGGCCAGTTGAAGGCGCTGCAGTCGCAACTCGACAACGCCAATGACGCGCTGAAGCGGGCGGAGGACCTTCTGCCGCGGGGCTTCATCACCAAGGCGGCCTATGACCAGGCGAAGACCAATGTGGACGTTCTGCAGCACCAGGTCGAGGCGATGCGCTCGCAGCGGGCGGTGGTGTCGCAGCAGATGAGCGAGGGCGACGTGCGGGCGCCGAAGGACGGCCGGGTGCTGACGGTCTCGGTCGTTCCGGGCTCGGTGGTCCTGCCGGGCGAGGCGATCGCCCGGATCGCGGCGGGTTCGCTTTTCCTGCGCCTGAGCCTGCCGGAGCGCCATGCGGCGCTTCTGAAGCTGGGCTCGCAGGTGATTCTGACGCCGCGCGGTCAGGACGCGGGCGTGGAGATCGGCGTCGGGGCGCAACGCCAGGGACGGATTGTGAAGATCTATCCGGAGATCGAGAATGGCCGGGTCCTGGCGGACGCGGAGGTGGAGCACCTCGGCGATTATTTTGTCGGCGAGCGCGTGCAGATTATGGCGCCGGTGGGCGAGCGCGAGGTGATGCTAATTCCCCGCTCCGCGGTGACGACGCGCTCGGGCGTGGACTACGTGCGGGTTCTGCGCGCCGAGGGCCCGCTCGACGTCGCGATCGTCTACGCGGATTCGGCCGAGCCGGGGATGATTGAGGTTCTGACTGGCCTTGCGCCTGGCGACAAGGTGCAGACCCCATGAGTCAATCCCCGATGAACGAGAACGCGCATGGCGGTCCGGATGGCGGGGCCTCCGGCGGGCGCCCGCTGGGCGTGGCCGGTTTTCTGACCCGGTCCTTCATCACCTCCCCCTTGACGCCGCTGCTGCTGATCGCGGCTCTGGCTTTGGGCCTGATCGCTTTGGTGACGCTGCCGCGCGAGGAGGAGCCGCAGATCGCGGTGCCGATGGTGGACATCATCGTGCAGGCGAACGGGCTGAAGGCGACGGACGCGGTCAAGCTGGTCACCGAGCCCTTGGAAACCATCGTCAAGGGGATCGACGGCGTCGAGCATGTCTATTCCAAGACCTATGACGACCAGGCGGTGGTGACGGTCCGCTTTCTGGTGGGCTCGTCGACGGACGCGGCAATCCTGCGCGTGCACGACAAGGTGCGGGCCAATCTCGACAAGATTCCGGCGGGGATCCCAGAGCCTTTGATCATTGGGCGCGGCATTGACGATGTGGCGATCGTGGTCCTGAACCTGTCGCCGAAGCCCGAGGCGGCGTCGCGGTGGAGCGCGGACGGCCTGACGGCGGTGGCGCGCGAGCTGCGCACGGAGCTGGCCAAGCTCGACGACGTGGGCCTGACCTATCTGGTCGGGGACCAGGCGGACGAGATCCGGGTCGAGCCGGACCCGGAAGCCCTCGCGAAATATGGCGTGACACTGCAGCAGCTGGCGACCAAGGTTCAGGGCGCGAACAATGCGTTCAAGGCGGGCCTGATCCGCGACAAGGGCCTGCAGATCGAGGCGGTTGCGGGGCGCACGCTGCAGACGGTCCCCCAGATCGGCGATCTTTTGATCACGACGCGCGACAACCGGCCGGTCTATCTGCGCGACGTGGCGAAGGTGACGCTGGTCGGCGATCCCAATGAGACGCGGGTGGCGCGCTTCGTCAAGGACAAGCAGGGCGGCCTTCATGGGGCGCCTGCGGTGTCGGTGGCGATCGCCAAGCGGCCAGGTTCGAATGCGGTGGTGATCTCGGAGCGGATCATCGACCAGCTTCAGACCGTCAAGGGCCGGGTGGTCCCGGCGGATATCGACGTCGAGGTGTCGCGCAATTACGGCGAGACGGCGAACGAGAAGGCCAACGAGCTCCTGTTCCATCTGGGTCTGGCGACGGTGTCGATCGTGGCTCTGGTGGCCTTTGCTATCGGCTGGCGCGAGGGGCTGGTGGTGGCGATCGTCATTCCGACGACGATCCTGCTCACCCTCTTCGCGGCGCGGCTGATGGGCTATACGCTCAACCGGGTGAGCCTGTTCGCGCTGATCTTCTCGATTGGCATCCTGGTCGACGACGCGATCGTGGTGATCGAGAACATCGCCCGGCACTGGGCCATGCACGATGGACGGACGCGGGTCCAGGCGGCGATCGACGGGGTGGCGGAAGTCGGCAATCCGACGATCGTGGCGACGCTCACCGTGGTGGCGGCGCTGCTGCCGATGCTGTTCGTGTCGGGGCTGATGGGGCCCTATATGAGCCCGATCCCGTCGAACGCCTCCGCCGCGATGGTGTTCTCCTTCTTCGTGGCGGTGATCCTGACGCCCTGGCTGATGATCAAGATCGCCGGCAAGACGAAGATCGTCCATCACGAGGCGAGCGAGGGCGGCGTCCTGGGCGGGCTGTACCGCCGGGCGGCGGAGCCGCTGCTGCGGACGCGGCGCTCGGCGTGGAAGTTCCTGATCGGCGTCGGCGTCGCGACGCTGGCCTCCTTGAGCCTGTTCTACTTCAAGGCGGTGACGGTGAAGCTGCTTCCCTTCGACAACAAGGCGGAAGTGGCGATCGTCGCCGACCTGCCGCGTGGGACGTCGGTGGAAGAGACCAACCGGGTGCTGCGGGCGGCGATCGACCGGCTACGCGACATCCCGGAGATCACCTCCTTCGAGACCTATGCGGGGACGGCGGCGCCGTTCAACTTCAACGGCCTGGTGCGCCATTACTACATGCGCAACTCGCCGGAAATGGGGGACGTGCAGATCAACCTGACGGCCAAGGGCGAGCGTTCGCGCACCAGCCATCAGGTCGCGCTGGAGATCCGCCATCGCCTGGAGGGCCTGGACCTTCCGGCGCATGGCTCCTTGAAGGTGGTCGAGCCGCCGCCGGGGCCGCCGGTCCTGGCGACGCTTCTGGCGGAGATCTACGGGCCCGACGCGCAGACGCGGCGGGCGGTGGCGGCGCAGGTGCGCAAGGCCTTCGAGAGCGCGCCCTTCATCGTGGACGTTGATGATTCCTATGGCGTCCAGGCGCCGCGCAAGCGGATCGAGATCGACCAGGATTCGCTGGAGTTCTTCGGCGTGCAACAGGGCGATGTGTTCCAGACCCTGAGCCTGCTCTATGGGCAGGACGTGGTCGGCTATTCGCATCGCGGCGGCGGGCGCGAGCCTTTGCCGATCCGTCTGGCGCTGGCCAAGAACGAACGCCTGATCGACGAATCGGCGCTGACGACGCCGGTCCCGGCCAACAGCCTGCCGGGCAACCGCTCGGTGGTCGAGCTGGGCGACGTGGTGCGGGTGTCGGACGAGCAATCGTCCTTCCCGATCTTCCGCCACAATGGGCGCTTTGCGGAAATGGTGACGGCGGAGCTGGCCGGAGCCTATGAGGCGCCGCTTTACGGCATGCTGGCGGTGGATTCGACGCTCGACCGGATGACCTTCCCGGAAGGTCTGGCCAAGCCCCGGATCATCCTGCATGGCCAGCCGCTCGACGAGTCGCAGTCGTCGCTGCTGTGGGACGGCGAATGGGAGGTGACCTGGGTGACCTTCCGCGACATGGGCGCGGCCTTCATGGCGGCGCTGGTGGGGATCTATATCCTGGTGGTGGCGCAGTTCCGCTCGTTCAAGCTGCCGCTGGTGATCCTGACCCCCATCCCGCTGACCTTCATCGGCATCATGCTGGGGCACTGGCTGTTC
>JAJXYV010000123.1 GCA_021780435.1 Pseudomonadota bacterium | reverse complement strand
GATCATCCGCATCATCACGATCACGCGCACGATCACGACCATGAGGATCGTCACCATCACGGCCACGACCACAGCCATGAGCCGGGCGGCGACAGGCTCGATTACGGCTCTGGCTTGGCCGGCGTCCATGTTCCCGGCCTGAGCCAGGAGCGCATCGTCCAGATCGAGCGCGACATCCTGTCGAAGAACCGCTCTTTCGCCGAAGAGAACCGTGGCTTTTTCGCGCGGAAAGGCGTGCTGGCGCTGAATTTCGTCTCCAGCCCGGGCTCGGGCAAGACCTCGCTGCTGGTGCGCGCGATTCAAGACCTCAGGGACAGGCATGGGATCGCGGTGATCGAGGGCGACCAGCAGACCTCGAACGACGCCGAGCGCATCCGCGCGACCGGAGCCAAGGCGATCCAGGTCAATACCGGCAAGGGGTGCCATCTCGACGCCCATATGGTCGGCCATGCTTTGGAGACGCTGGAGGTTGCGGACGATTCGCTGCTGTTCGTCGAGAATGTCGGCAATCTGGTGTGTCCGGCGGCTTTCGATCTCGGCGAGGCGCACAAGGTCGTGCTGCTTTCGGTGACCGAGGGCGAGGACAAGCCGGCCAAATATCCCGACATGTTCGCGGCCGCCGACCTGATGCTGCTCAACAAGTCGGACCTGTTGCCGCATGTCGATTTCGACGTCGGCGCCTGCATCGCCCATGCCCTGCGGGTCAATCCCAACCTCCAGACCCTGGTGGTTTCGGCCAAAACCGGCGAGGGCCTCGCGGCCTTCTACGCCTGGATCGAGGCCCGCGCCGCTCTGGCCAAAAGCAAGGCGCAGGCGAAAAGGGCCGGGTGATGGCGGCCGCGCGCGAGGCGAAGGAGGATGTGACGCGCCTGCGCCTGCGCCTGCGCGGCGCGGTGCAGGGCGTGGGTTTTAGGCCTTTCGTCTTCGGCCTCGCGGCGCGTTTCGCGCTCGGCGGCTTCGTGCGCAACGACGCCCAGGGCGTGACGCTGGAAGTCGAAGGCGACCGGGCGCAGGAATTTCTCGCGGCGCTGCAAAGCGAATTGCCGCCGCTGGCCCGGGTCGATGGCGTCGAGATCGGAAAAATCGCGCCGCGCGGCGAGCGCGCTTTCGTGATCGAGACAACCCATCAGGGGGTCGCGCGCACCCGCATTCCCGCCGACGCCGCGACCTGCGAACAATGCCTCGACGATCTGTTCGATCCGCAAAACCGTTTTTTTCTCTATCCTTTCGTCAATTGCACCCATTGCGGCCCGCGCTACACGCTGACCCGGCGCCTGCCCTATGACCGCGCCCAGACCTCGATGGCGCATTTTGCGATGTGCGCCGATTGCGCGCGCGACTATGCCGATCCCTTGAACCGCCGCTTTCACGCCGAGCCGATCGCCTGCCCGGCCTGCGGCCCGCGCCTGTCGCATGAACCGGGAGAAATCGTCGCCGCCTTGCGCGAGGGAAAAATCGTCGCGCTGAAGGGCGTCGGCGGCTTCCATCTGTTGTGCGACGCGACCAACGCCGAAACCGTCGCGCGATTGCGGCTGCGCAAGAACCGCGAAGCAAAGCCTTTCGCGGTCATGGTCGCGAATGAGGCGTCGGTTTCGCTCGTTGCGCGGCCTGGCGTGGAAGAACTGGCGCTGCTGCGCGGCGCCGCCCATCCCATCGTGCTGATGGAGAGCCGCCAAAACCTGCCCGACGCGATTGCGCCCGACATGGCGCGGCTCGGCGTGATGCTGGCCTATGCGCCGGTCCATCACCTGCTGTTCCATGCGGCGGGCGGCGCGCGAGACGCCGCAAACGACTTCGTTCTGGTCGCGACCTCGGCCAATCCCGGCGGCGCCCCGCTGATCGCGAGCAATGAGGAAGCGCGGCAAAAACTCGCGACGATCGCCGATCTGATCGTGACCCACGACCGCGACATTGTCGTGCGCGCCGACGACAGCGTGACGCAGATCATCGACGGCGCCCCGGCTTTTTTGCGCCGCGCGCGCGGCTTCGTTCCCGAGCCGATCGACCTCGGCGCGGACGGCCCCTGCGTTCTGGCCTGCGGCGGCCATCTCAAGGCGACACTCACGCTTGCGCGCGGGCGCGAGGCCTTCGTCTGCCAGCATGTCGGCGACCTCTCCGACGCCGAGACTTTTCGCTTTTACCGCGAGAGCGCCGAACATCTGTTGCGCCTGCTCGACGTGACGCCGCAGGCTTGCGCCTGCGATCTCCATCCCGATTATCTCTCGACGCGCTTCGCCGAGGAAAGCGGCGCGCCGGTTCTCCGCTTCCAGCACCATGCCGCCCATGTCGCGGCGGTGGGCGCGGAACATGGCGCAAGCGGCGCGCTGTTGGGCGTGGCGCTCGACGGCCATGGCCTGGGCCAGGATGAATTCGGCGAGCCCGGCGGCAATTGGGGCGGCGAGGTTTTAAGGCTCGACGGGCGCGGCGGTTTTTTCCGCGCGGGCCATCTCGCGCCGATGGCCTTGCTGGGCGGCGATCGCGCCGCGCGCGAACCCTTGCGCATGGGGATCGCGGCTTTCGCGGCGCTGGGCCGGCTCGACGAGGGAGCCGGCTTTTTCGCGGCGCGGCCCGAAGCGGCGGCGCTCGCACGCATTTTTGCCGCGCGCCCGGCGCCGGTCACGACCAGCCTCGGGCGTCTGTTCGACGCCGCCTCCGCCTTGCTCGGCTTCGCGCAAGGCCAGGATTTCGAAGGTCAGGCGGCGATGCGGCTGGAAGCTCTCGTGCGGGCGCCGCGCGCGCTGGAAAACGGTTTTCTGCTGCGCGGCGGCGTGGTGGACTTTTCGCCGCTGCTCGCGCATTTCATCGACGAACAGCCCGATCCGCGCGAGG
>JAJXYV010000037.1 GCA_021780435.1 Pseudomonadota bacterium | reverse complement strand
CCGCCCGTCTCCGCCAGAATCTTGGTGATCGCCGCCGTCAACGACGTCTTGCCGTGGTCAACGTGCCCAATCGTCCCGATGTTGCAGTGCGGCTTCGTACGCGAAAATTTTTCCTTGGCCATGGCCCTCGTTCCGAATGTCAGGCGGGTAGAATCCAACGAGGGCGCTGAATAAAAGGCTTTCACCACAACTTCAAGAGCCAAAACGGCTGAATCGTCGGAATTGCGGCGAGACAAAAATGGCCGCCTCCGCTGCAATTTTCCATTCAGGCTGTTGTTTTGTTTGTGTTTTATTTAATTTCTGCGTCAAACGGTCCCGCAGCGCGATCTCCGGCCCGCATCAGAACGGCGGGCCGCCGCGCTCACGGGTCGCCAAAACGCTAAAGATCATGTTTTTCAATTAGCTCAGCGGACTTCTTCACCCCTTGGCGGCAAAAGGCCTTGGCGACGCGACCAATGGTCGGGCTTGATCGAAACCGCGCGACGGGCGAAGCTTGGGGGGTAATGACGGGCGGCGCCGCGCCCCCGGGGAGGACGACATGGCCTCGATCGCTTCCAGTCTGGACCCCATTCTCGCCGGATATGGACACGACCCGACCGCCCTGCTGCAGATCCTGCGCGACGCGCAGGAGGTCTTCGACTGGATTTCGCCCGAAGTCCGCGCCGCCATCGCCGGAACCCTCGGCGTTCCGACGGCCCGGATCGACAGCCTGACCCAGTTCTACGCCCATCTCTACGACACGCCGCGCGGCCGATACCGTATCTTATTCTCCGACAATATCACCGACCGCATGGCCGGCTCCGTCGCGCTGATGGACCATATGCTGACGCGGCTGAAACTCGAGCGCGGCAAGCTTTCCGCCGATGGCGTGGTCAGCGTCGATTTCACCTCCTGCACCGGCATGTGCGACCAAGGCCCCGCCCTCCTCGTCAACAACCGACCGGTGACGCGCCTGACGCCCCGCCGCATCGACGAAATCTGCGACCTGATCCGCGCCCTGACGCCGCTCGACGAGTGGCCGGCCGACTTTTTCATGGTCCAGGACCATATCCGCCGCGCCGACATGCTGCTCGGCGCGGCCTATCGGCGCGGCGACGCCACGCGGGCCGCCGTCGCCCGCGGCGCGCAGGCCATGCTCGATGAAATGAAACGGTCGAACCTGCGCGGACGCGGCGGCGCCGGCTTCACCACCGCCGTCAAATGGGAAACCTGCCGCGACGCGCCCGGCGAAGAGCGCTTTATCATCTGCAACGCCGACGAGGGCGAACCGGGCACGTTCAAGGACCGCGTGCTGCTGCAGAGTTTCTCCGAACGGGTGTTCGAGGGCATGGCCATCGCGGCGCTCGTCACCGGCGCGCGGCGCGGCTTTCTCTATCTGCGCGGCGAATATTCCTATCTCCGCGCGCCACTCGAAGCGAAGCTCGCGGAAATGCGGCGCGAAAACCTGCTCGGTGAAAAAATATGCGGCGCGGAAGGGTTCGATTTCGACATTGCGATCCATCTCGGCGCGGGCGCCTATGTCTGCGGCGAGGAAACGGCGCTGATCGAATCTCTGGAGGGCAAGCCCGGCAAGCCGCGCATCCGGCCGCCCTTCCCCGCGACCCACGGCTATCTCGGCTTCCCCACCGTGGTGAACAATGTCGAAACCTTGTGCAAGGCCACCGAGGTCGCGCTCATCGGCGGCGCTTCCTATGCTGGACAGGGGACGAAACAATCCACCGGCACGAAGATCCTCTCTGTATCCGGCGATTGCGAGCGGCCGGGGCTTTACGAATATCCGTTCGGCGTCAGCATCGCGCAGGTCCTGGAAGACTGCGGCGCGCAGAACCCGGGCGCCGTGCAGGTGGGCGGCGCGGCGGGCAATTGCCTCACCCCGGCTGAATTCGGCCGGCGCATCGCCTTCGAGGACCAGCCGACGGCCGGCGCCCTGATGGTCTTTGGCAGCCAGCGCGACATGATCGAGGCGGCGCGCAATTTCGCGCGATTTTTCGCCCATGAATCCTGCGGCTTCTGCACGCCCTGCCGCGTCGGAACCTCGCTGGTCGCCGACATGGTCGACAAGATCGCCGCCGGCCGCGGCGCGCTTTACGAAACCATGGACCTGCAGCGCCTCCACGACATCCTGCGCAGGTCGAGCCATTGCGGCCTCGGCCAGACCGCGATGCTCGCCTTGGGCGACATGATGCAGAAATTCAGGCCCGCGTTCGAACGTCGGCTGACCTCTCGCGATTTTGAACCTGGCTTCGATCTCGACGCCGCTTTGGCCCGCGCGCGCGAACTCGCGGGACGCGACGACGCCGCCGCGCATCTGGGAGCCGACATATGACCGAGCTCGCCAATGTCTTCAACCTGGACGGCGCCCGGATTCCCTTCGAGCCGGGCCAGACCATATTGACGGCGGCGCTGGCGGCGGGCGTCTATATCCCGCATCTCTGCGCGCACCCGGATTTCCCGCCGCACGGATCGTGCAAACTGTGCACCGTGACGGTCAACGGCCGCGACGGCCCGGCCTGCACGATTAACGCCCTGCCGGGACAGGACGTGCGCAGCGACTCGCCGGAACTCAACGAAATCCGCCGCGTCCTGCTGCAGATGCTATTCGTCGAAGGCAATCATTTCTGCCCCGGTTGCGAGAAGAGCGGCGCCTGCAAATTGCAGGCTCTGGCCTATGACCTCGAAATGCTCAGCCCGCATTTCGTGCAGTTCTTTCCCAATCGCAAGGTCGACGCCTCACACCCCGATTTCCTGCTCGACTTCAACCGCTGCATCATGTGCGAATTGTGCGTGCGCGCCAGTCGCGACGTCGACGGCAAGAATGTCTTCGCGCTCGCCGGCCGCAGCCGCGATTCCCACATCATCGTCAATTCGCCGAGCGGTCGCCTCGGCGATTCCACGCTTTCGATCGACGACAAGGCGGCGCATGTCTGCCCGGTCGGCGCGATCCTGCGCAAGGAAGTCGGCTTCGTCACGCCGATTGGCGAAAGGCTCTATGACCACGAGCCGATCAGCCAAGTGGATCTGGCCGAGGAGGCGAAGTGAGATGGACGTCGGGACCGCGCCAAAAAAGGTGAAAATCGCCACGGCGACGCTTGGCGGCTGTTTCGGCTGCCACATGTCGCTGCTCGACATCGACGAGCGCCTGCTCGAACTGGTGCAACTCGTCGAATTCGACCGTTCGCCGATCACCGACATCAAGCATTGCGGCCCCTGCGACATCGGCCTGATCGAAGGCGCGCTGTGCAACGCCGAGAATGTCCATGTGCTGCGCGAATTCCGCGCCAACTGCAAATTCCTCGTCGCGGTCGGCGCCTGCGCCATCAACGGCGGCCTGCCGGCGCAGCGCAATCGTTTCGATGTCGGCGACATTCTGCAGAAAGTCTATAGCGACACGCCGGACGGACGGTCGCGCGTGCCGAACGACCCGGAACTGCCGCTGCTGCTCGACAAGGTCTATCCGATCCATGACGTGGTGCGGATCGACTATTTCATTCCCGGCTGTCCGCCCTCCGGCGACGCTTTGTGGAAATTCCTCAACGATTTGATCGGCGGGCGCACCCCGCGCCTCGATTATCCGCAATTCCATTTCGACTGAGGGCTTGCGCCATGGCTTTCCTTGAAACCGCCACGAGCCCGGAAAAACTCCGCCGCATCGCCATCGATCCGCTGACCCGGGTTGAAGGCCACGGCAAGGTCACGCTGCTGCTCGACGCCGAAAACAAGGTCCATCAGGTCCGGCTGCATATCGTCGAATTCCGCGGTTTCGAGGTCTTCATCGAAGGCCGCCCCTTTTGGGAAGTTCCGGTGACGGTACAGCGCCTGTGCGGCATCTGCCCGGTCAGCCACCATCTGGCCGCCGTCAAGGCGATGGACGCCATCGCCGGCTACCGGCGGCTGACGCCGACCGCCGAAAAACTGCGCCGGCTGATGCATTACGGCCAGATCCTGCAATCGCACGCCGTGCATTTCTTCCACCTCGCCTCGCCCGACCTTTTGCTCGGCTTCGACAGCGAGCCGACACGGCGCAATATCGTCGGCGTCGCGGCGGAATATCCCGACATCGCCAAACAAGGCGTGCTACTGCGCAAATTCGGGCAGGAGGTGATCCGCCACACCTCCGGCAAGCGCATCCATGGCACGGGCGCGATCCCCGGCGGCGTCAACAAGGCGCTGACCAAAGCCGAACGCGACGAAATGCGCGCCGGGATCGACGAGATGATCCTCTGGGCGCGCGACGCCGTGCGCCTGGTCGAAAAGCTGCACCTCAGCCATCCCGCCTTCTACAATACGTTCGGCGAATTCCGCTCCAACATGATGGGGCTCGTGGACCGACATGGCGCGCTGGACCTCTATCACGGCGGCTTGCGCGCGCGCGACGCCGACGGCGGGACGATCTTCGACCATGTCGATTACACGACCTATCAGGACGTGCTGCAGGAAGAGGTCAAGCCCTGGACCTATATGAAATTCCCGCACATCAAGGCGCTCGGCCCAGAGACGGGATGGTACAAGGTCGGCCCGCTGGCGCGGGTCCAGGTCTGCGCCTTCATCCCCTCCGAACTCGCGGAAAACGAGCGCAAGAACCTTTTGGCGCTTGGCGGCGGCAAGCCTGTGCACGGCGCCCTCCTCTATCATTGGGCGCGGATGATCGAGGCTCTGCATGCGGCGGAAGTCATTCGCGACCTGCTCGACGACCCGGACATCCTCGGAACGGATCTGATGGCCGACAAAAGCGAGCGTCAGGAGGAAGGGATCGGCGTGATCGAGGCGCCGCGCGGAACCTTGTTCCACCATTACCGCGTGGGCGACGACGACCTCGTCAAATTCTGCCGGCTCATCGTCTCGACCACCAACAACAACCAGGCGATGAACGAGGCGATCCGCGCGGTCGCGGCGGAATATGTCGATGGCCGCGTGATCACCGAAGGCCTGATGAACCATATCGAGGTCGCCATCCGCGCCTATGATCCCTGCCTGTCCTGCGCGACCCATGCGATCGGCCAGATGCCGCTCGAGGTCGATCTTGTGGACGGCGACGGCGCGCTCGTGAGCCGGCGCCGCAAGAATTTTTCCGGCGCCGCGTGAAACTCGTCGTCTTCGGCTGGGGCAATTCGGCGCGCGGCGACGACGGCCTTGGGCCGCTGCTGCTGGCGCGCGTCGCGCAGGCGAATTGGCCGGATGTGACCTTGATCGAGGATTTCCAGCTCCAGATCGAACATGCGCTCGATCTTCAGGGCTCCGAACTGGCGCTGTTCCTCGACGCGGGGCGAAATACGCCCGCGCCCTTCGCATTCCGGGAAATTCATCCCCGCGCGGACCTTACGCATACGAGCCACGCCCTCGCCCCGGAAAGCGTGTTGTCCATTTGCGAAACACCTTTGGGCTTCAAGCCGCCGCCAAGTTTCCTGCTTTGCGTGCGCGGCGACACCTTCGACCTCGGCGCGCCCTTGAGCGCGCAAGGCGCCAGGCGTCTCGAACAGGCCTGGCTGTTCTTGCGTGAGCTGGGCGCCGAGCGAAACCCTGAAGTCTGGCGGGCGCGCATCACGGGAATTTAACGTCAATTTCATTTTCCGATTGTGGAAAGGCCACGATTTCCCAGCATAAGCGCCGCCGACGCAAATGGCGTCGTTTGTCGGGAATGGGAACGATGACTTTTACGCGGAAAACGCGTTCGAAGGATTCGTCGACCGAATTCTGGATCGGCCGCGACGAGAACGGATTCTGGATCGCGCTTGGCGCCGATGGACGCGAAGGCGGTTTGTTCGTCAGCCGCGACGAGGCCCTGAAATTCGCTCAGTCACGCTTGCGCGGCCACGGCGTCGCCAAAAACGCGCCCATGCCGCTGAATTTATGGAAATCGCGCCCTACGTAATCAAGGCAGAAAATTCCGCTTGCAAAACCCACGGCTGCGGCGAAGTTTTTCTCCTTGCCGCGCCCGCATGCGTAACGAGCGCGTCGCGCGACCCGGTTCACGCCGGGTTCATTTGCCCCGACTAGACTGATGACGCTCTGTTGAGGGAGGGATGAAATGAAGCTCTTCGCAAAAGGCCTGGTCGTCGCCGGCGCTCTGTTCGGCGCGAGCGTCGCGGGTTTCGACGCGGCGAACGCCATGCCCATCGCGCCCTATGACGGCGCGGCTTCGACGGCGGCGCCGATCGAAACCGTCGGCTGGCGCTGCGGCCCGGGCTGGCACGTCAACCCCTGGGGCCGCTGCGTGCCGAACGGCTATGGCTATTATCGACCCTATCGCTATTACCGGCCTTACGGTTATTACCGTCCCTACGGTTATTACCGGCGCCACTACTATTATGGTCCGCGCTATTACGGTCCCTATTGGTGAGCGTGCGGTTCAGAACCTCGCGATGGAAAACGGCCCCGGATCGGCGAAGGGATCTTCGCCGGTCATCATTTCGGCCAGCAACCGGCCCGTGACCGCCGCGAGCGTCAGGCCGTGGTGCTGGTGACCGAAATTGAACCACAGGCCGCGGTGGCGCGGCGCCGGGCCGATGACCGGCAGCATGTCCGGCAAGCACGGGCGCCGGCCCATCCAGGGCAGCGGGTCGAGCCGCTCGCCGAGCGGAAAGAGTTTCCGCGCGACTTTCTCGCTCGTCTCGATCTGCCCATAGTCGGGCGCCGCGTCGCGCCGCGCGAATTCCGCCCCCGTGGTCAGGCGTATGCCGCGCGCCATGGGCGCGAGCAGGAAGCCGTTGTCGGCGTCGAGCGCCGGATGGCCGAGCGTCGCGCCCGGCGCGTAATGCATGTGATAGCCGCGCTTGACCGCCATGGGAACGGAATAACCCAGGGGCGCGAGAGCCACATCCGCCCACGGCCCAAGGCAGACAACCGCCTCCCGCGCAAGCAGGCCGCCCTGCGCCGTCTCGACGCCATAGCCCTCGTTCGTCGGCCGAAATGTCGCCGCCTCGCCGCGCAGGAATGAGCCGCCGCGCTGCTCGAACAAAGCGAGATATTTGAGCGTCAAGGCCAGCGGGTCCTTGAGCGAAGCCGGATCGAGATAATGCACCGCCCCATGCACGCCCTGAAGCGCAGGCTCCAGCGCGCGCAAGGCCGCGGAATCGTAAAGCGCGACCTTCAAGCCATAGGGCTCGATCTTTTGCGCGGCTTCGCGACCGGCCACGAAGGTCCTTTCGCTGCGGAACAATTTCAGCCAGCCGGCCTTGCGCAGAAGGTCGAGCGCGCCGGCCTCCGCCATCAGCTTCTCATGTTCGCTCAGGCAATGTTCGATCAGCGGACGCGCGGCCATGGCGTGGCGAAAGGCGCGCTCCGGCGCGCTCTCGCGCCAGTAGCGCAGCAGCCAGGGCGCGAAAAAGGGCAGATCGCGCAAATGATAGCGCGCCTCATTGGCGCCATTGACCGCATAACGCGCCAGCGCCCGCCAATCGCGCGGGAAAAGATAGGGGAAGATCGAGGCGCGCTCGATCAGCCCGGCGTTGCCGAAAGAAGTCTCCTCACCCGCGCCGCGCCGGTCCACAAGGACGACGCCGCGTCCGCGCGCCTGTAACTGCAGGGCCGTGGCGACGCCGACGATCCCGGCGCCCAGCACAAGCACATCCGTCCGCCGCATGAGCCATTCCCCGGCCGGTCATTCCCGACAGGCCGCAAGCGCGACCGTCGCCATTCATATGCGCTCTTGCAACCCCGGCGCCAATATGGACGAAGCCGCGCCGATCCTGTAGGAGCGATTGCAAACAAGGACAGGGAGGCCCCATGCGCCCGTTGAAAATCGCCCCGTCGATCCTTTCCGCCGATTTTTCCATACTCGGCGAGGAAGTCCGCGCCATTGTCGCCGCCGGCGCCGACATCATCCATGTCGATGTCATGGACGGCCATTTCGTCCCCAATATCACCATCGGACCCGATGTCGTGAAAAGCCTGCGGCCGCATACCGACAGGATTTTCGACGTCCATCTGATGATTTCGCCTTGCGACCCCTATCTGGAGGCCTTCGCCAAGGCCGGCTCCGATTATATCGTCGTCCACGCCGAGGCCGGGCCGCATCTGCATCGCTCGCTGCAGGCGATCCGCGCGCTCGGGAAGAAGGCCGGCGTCTCGCTCAACCCGGCGACCCCGGAAGACGTGGTCGAATATGTGCTCGACGAGCTCGACCTCATTCTGGTCATGTCGGTCAATCCGGGCTTCGGCGGCCAGAAATTCATTCCCGCGACGCTCGAAAAGCTGCGCCGCCTCAAGGCGATGATCGGCGACCGCCCGATCGACCTCGAAATCGACGGCGGCGTGACGCCTGAAAACGCCATGGACATCGTCGGCGCCGGCGCCAATTGGCTGGTCGCCGGCTCGGCCGTCTTCAAGGGCGGCCCCGAGCACTACAAGAAGAACATCGACGCCATCCGCCTCGCCGCCCATATGGCGCGAGGCGAGGCGGTGTAACGCAGTTTTTCCCTTTCTCCGAGATCGGCGAGAGGGAGGCGCTCCCCGCATTCCGCCAACGCCAAGAGAAGAACCATGATCCCCCGCTATTCCCGCCCCGAAATGGTCGCCATCTGGGAGCCGCAGACGCGGTTCAAGATCTGGTTCGAGATCGAGGCCCACGCCTGCGACGCCCTCGCCGAGATCGGCGTCATCCCGAAGGAAAGCGCCAGGGCGATCTGGGAAAAGGCCGGGAACGTCACCTTCGACGTCGACCGCATCGACGAGATCGAGCGCGTCACCAAGCATGACGTCATCGCCTTCCTGACTCATCTCGCCGAATTCATCGGCCCGGATTCGCGCTTCGTCCATCAGGGCATGACCTCGTCCGACGTGCTCGACACCTGCCTCTCGGTGCAGCTCGCCCGCGCCGCCGACATCCTGATCAAGGACGTGGACGGCCTTCTCGCCGCGCTCAAGCGCCGCGCCTTCGAACACAAGATGACGCCGTCGATCGGCCGTTCCCATGGCATCCATGCCGAGCCGGTGACCTTCGGCCTGAAAATGGCCGAGGCCTTTGCCGAATTCACCCGCTGCCGCAAGCGCCTCGTCGCCGCGCGCGAGGAAATCGCCACCTGCGCCATTTCCGGCGCGGTCGGCACTTTCGCCAATATCGACCCGCGTGTCGAAGAGCATGTCGCGAAGAAGATGGGCCTGACGCCTGAGCCGGTCTCGACCCAGGTCATCCCGCGCGACCGTCACGCCATGTTCTTTGCCACCCTCGGCGTCGTCGCTTCTTCCATTGAGCGCCTCGCCATTGAAATCCGTCATCTCCAGCGCACCGAAGTGCTCGAAGCCGAGGAATTCTTCTCCGAAGGCCAGAAAGGCTCTTCGGCCATGCCGCACAAGCGCAACCCGGTGCTAACCGAGAACCTCACCGGCCTCGCCCGCCTCGTGCGCGGCATGGCGATCCCGGCGATGGAGAATGTGGCGCTCTGGCACGAGCGCGACATTTCGCACAGCTCGGTCGAACGCATGATCGGACCCGACGCCACGGTGACGCTGGATTTCGCGCTGGCGCGCCTGACCGGCGTCATCGACAAGCTGCTGGTCTATCCGAAGAACATGCAGAAAAATCTCGACCTGCTCGGCGGGCTCGTCCATTCGCAGCGCGTGCTGCTGGCGCTGACCCAGAAAGGCGCCTCGCGCGAGGACGCCTATAAATATGTCCAGCGCAACGCCATGCCGGTCTGGCGCGGCGAGGGCGATTTCCTCGATCTGCTGAAGAAGGACCCGGACGTCAAAGCCCTTCTGACCGACGCCGAACTGGAAGAGAAATTCGACCTCGGCTATCACCTCAAGCACGTGGACACGATCTTCAACCGCGTTTTCGGACCCGAAGAGTGAACGACGTCCTGCTCATTGCCGGCGCCGGCCTCGTCGGCGGCACGATGAACGCCATCGCCGGCGGCGGCTCCTTCGTGACCCTGCCGGCGCTGATCACGGCGGGCGTCCCGGCGCTCAACGCCAACGCCTCCTCGACCGTGGCCCTGGTGCCGAGCGCGCTTGCCAGCGCCTATGCCTATCGCCACGATTTCCAGGATTTCGAAGGCGTCCGTTTCCGCGACTTGGCGCTCCTGAGCATTGCGGGCGGCGGCGCGGGCGCGCTGCTGCTCGAATATACGCCGCAGAGCGTCTTCAAGGTGCTGGTCCCGTTCCTGCTGCTGTTCGGCACGCTCGCTTTCGCCTTCGGCCGCCAGGCCGGCGCTTTCCTTCGCGAGCGCATCCACATCACGCCGCGCATGATGCTGGCCAGCCAGTTCGTCCTCGGCATCTACGGCGGCTATTTCGGCGGCGCCGTCGGCGTCATGATGCTGGCGACGTGGAGCCTGCTGACCTCAGCTTCGATTTCGGCGATGCAGCCGGCGCGCAACCTGCTCAACGCGGCGATGAACATGACGGCGACCCTGCTGTTCATCCTCTGGGGGCTGGTCTATTGGCGGCAGACCTTCATCCTTTTCGCCGGCGCCATCGCGGGCGGCTATTTCGGCGCCCATTACGGCCGCAAGATCAATCCGATGCTGGCCCGCACCGTCATTTCCTTCCTCAACGCGGGCATGACCGTCTATATTTTCTGGCGAACCTTCGGCCAGTGAATCGCTCGGAGTTCCCGCTTTTGCGACCGCTGCTCGCCCGCGCCGGTTCAGCTTCCGTTCAGCCGCGCGGTGCGACACTTTCCCTTGGATCGCAAGATCTTAATGGGAGTACGGCCATGTTTCGGTCACTTGTTGCTGCTGCTTTGCTCGCCACCGGCCTCGCCTTGAGCGCGGCGCCCGCATCCGCTCACGACTGGGGCGACGGATACGGCTGGGGCGACGGCCAGGACGAAGGGCGCGGCTGGACCCAGGACCAACGCGGCTGGACCCAGGACCAGCACGGCTGGGGTCGCGAGGACGACGGCCCGCGTTGGGGACGCGCCTACGGCGCTGACCGCTGGGACCATCCTTACGGTCATCAGCAGTGGGGCGAGAATTATGGCTGGGGCCGCGACGGCGGCTATCATCAGGACGACGATTAGTTCTGACGCCTTAGCCACCGCGGGCGCGCGGCGCATTTCTTGATCGGGCGCCGCTCTCCGCCTCAAACCGACCCAAATGGACGGGAAAGCGCAATGCGCAAGATTCGCATCATTGCCATCGCTCT